>DAIUDS010000123.1:0-6534 GCA_036845485.1 Jiangellaceae bacterium | reverse complement strand
GGCCGGTGGGGGGAGTCGGTAGCGGGGCGGGCGGGGGGACAGCGGGGTCGAGGGCGCCGCGGACCGGGGTATGGTACAGCGGCTCCGGCTCGGGGTGCGCGTACCCGGGCGGCGGCGTCACCGCAGCCGGCATCGAAGGCATGACCGGGGCCGGCTGCACCGGCGGCGGCGCCACATGCTGTCCGGCGAAGGTGCTCGTGGGCGCGCCGACCTGTTCGTAGCTCGGCTCGCGCCGGGCCGGCTCCGGCGGCGTGCGCCGGCTCGTGCCCGACGCCGCGCGCATGCGGCGTAACTCCGCGGCGGCGTCATCGAGCCAGTCGTCGACGTCGTCCATGGAGTAGCCCTCGCGCATGCGGACGACCTTGAACTCCTGCCCCTCGATCTTCTCCGGGGTCAGGCTCCGCCCGCCCGCACGTCCTTCCAGAGCGTCGATGACGCGGTCGACGAAGTCGTCGACCGCGTCGAGGTCGTAGGCCTCCCGCATACGAACGGTGCGGAACGCGGGGTCGCGGCTGACGGCCACCAGGTGTCACTCTCCTCCCGGATCGGTCTGGTGAATCCTAAGCGTGCACCGCCGCTAGCTGTTCACAGGCCCCATCGCTGTCGCTGCCACGCGTATTGCGGACACTGACAGGGTTACCATGCGCCTCCAGCGCGGTGACGAAACGCCTGCTGTATTTCGGGTCGTGACGCCGTCCACTTCGAGCCTGGCGTGGGGTTGAGCGGGATCAAGATCCAGCGCCCCGGCGCGGTACCGCGAAGGTCAGTTGGCCCGGGGGCGGCATGGCGAGCCCATCCTCGCACGGACGTCCAAGGGTCAGGAGACCGGGACCAGTGCGGTGAGCACGATCCAGGCGACGGGCAACGTCGGCAGCAGAGAGTCGAGCCGGTCCATGATCCCGCCGTGTCCGGGCAGGAGCGTGCTCATGTCCTTGATCCCGAGATCTCGCTTGATCATCGACTCGCCGAGATCGCCCAGCGTCGCCGTCACCACAGCAGCTGCGCCCAAGGCCGCACCCGCCAGCCAGCCGCCGTCCAGGAGCACCGGTACGGCCAACACCCCCACGGCGACACACGCCACGACGGACCCGCCGAGGCCCTCCCAGGACTTCTTCGGGCTGACGGAGGGCGCCATCGGGTGACGCCCCGCCAGCACCCCCGCGATGTAGCCCCCCGTGTCTGACGCAGCCACCACGAGGATGCAGACGAGAACCCGCCACGGCCCGTCATCGGGGCGCAGCAGGAGCATCGCGAATCCGGCCTGGAACGGCACGTACACCGCTACGAAGACTCCGGCCGTCACGTCACGGGCATAACCGTCCTCACGCTCGCCGAGTCGCCAGACCAGCACCGCGACCACGGTGAGGCCCAGTGCGACGACGAGCGTCTGGTAGCCGCCGACGTACCCACCCACGACCATCAGCACCGACCCGAGGAGGACCGGAACCAGCGGGACCCGGATGCCGCGGGTGATCAGCGCCTGGCCGAGCTCCCACACGGCCACGGCTATCGCGACGACGGCCAGGCCTACGAACGCGGGCTTCCATACGAAGAGGGTGCCGACCACGAGCACGGCCAGCCCGAGGCCGACGACCGTCGCTGCTCGTAGATCCCGCCCGGCCCGGCCGTGTCCCCGTGCAGTCGCCGGTTCCGGCCCGTCGGTCGTCACCAGTCAGACCTCGAGGAGTTCGGATTCCTTGTGCTTGAGCAGCTCGTCGACCTGCTCGACGTAGGACTTGGTGATCGTCTCCAGCTGCTTCTCCGCGCGGGCGACGTCGTCTTCTCCCACCTCACCGTCGCGGGCCAGCTTGTCCAGCGCATCCTTGGCGTGCCGCCGGACGTTCCGGATCGAGACCCTGGCGTCCTCGGCCTTCTGCCTCGCGACCTTCGAGTACTCCCGCCGCCGCTCCTCGGTGAGCTGCGGCAGCACGATCCGGAGGATCTGACCGTCGTTGTTGGGGTTGACGCCGAGGTCGGAGTCGCGGATCGCCTTCTCGATCGCCGCCATCGAACCCTTGTCGTACGGTTGGACCGTGATCATGCGCGCGTCGGCGACGTGGAACGACGCGAGCTGGTTGAGCGGAGTCGGAGCGCCGTAGTAGTCGACGAGAATCTTGTTGAAGAGCGAGGGGTGTGCCCGCCCGGTCCGGATCGCGGTGAAGTCCTCCTTGGCGACGGACACGGCCTTGTCCATCTTCTCCTCGGCCTCGAGGAGGGTGTCGTCGATCACCGTGACTCCTTAGGTGACGTGCCTGTGGTGGTTGCGATGTGACGGTACCCCTGCACCGGCTGGTGCGGACAGCAATGGGGCCGGTCAGCGCGGCTCGGGCGCCTGATCGTCCGCGAGCGTCGCGGGCAGGTCGGCCGCGACCAGCGTGCCGATGGCGTCGCCGCGGATTGCCCGGGCGATGCTTTCGTCCTCTCCGAGGCCGAAGACGACGATGGGCAGCTTGTTGTCCATGCAGAGGCTGAACGCGGCCGGATCGGCGACGGAAAGCCGAAGCCGCAGCACCTCGGCGTAACTGATCGTCGCGTACTTGCGTGCGGACGGGTGAACGCGTGGATCGGCCTCGTAGACGCCGTCCACGCGGTTCTTCGCCATGAGCAGGCGGTCGCAGCCGATTTCGAGCGCGCGCTGTGCGGCCACCGTGTCCGTCGTGAAGTACGGCATGCCGGCGCCTGCCCCGAAGATCACGACTCTGCCCTTCTCCAGGTGGCGGGCCGCCCGGCGTGGAATGTAGGGCTCGGCGACCTGACCCATCGCGATCGCGGTCTGCACCCGGGTGTCGACGCCCTCCTTCTCCAGGAAGTCCTGCAGGGCCAGGCAGTTCATGACGGTACCGAGCATGCCCATGTAGTCCCCGCGCGCGCGGTCCATCCCGTATTGATGCAGCTCGGCGCCGCGGAAGAAGTTGCCGCCGCCGACCACGATGGCCACCTGGACACCCGTGCGCACGACGTCTGCGATCTGGCGGGCGATCGTGCGGACGACGGCCGGGTCCACGCCGACGGCGCCGCCGCCGAACACCTCACCCGACAGCTTCAACAGCACCCGCTGCGCGGGACCGTTGACCGGCACGTAGGAAGGCGGCTCCACCTCGGTCGCACTCGGTTCCGCCACGGTGCCGACCTCCCTCGTCGTCCGGGACGGGCCCGCCCCGGTGTGCCCGTTGAACTGCGATCAGGCCTGCCCGACCTCGAAGCGAGCGAACCGCGTGACGGTCACGCCCGCCTCGGCCAGCACGTCGCCGGCCGGCTTCTTCAGGTCCTGGATCGACGGCTGGTCGACCAGCACGGTGTCCTTGAAGAACGCGTTGACCCGGCCCTCGACGATCCGGGGCAACGCCTGCTCGGGCTTGCCCTCCTCGCGCGCCGTCGCCTCGGCGATCCGTCGCTCGTTTTCGACCGTCTCCGCCGGCACCTCGTCGCGCGCGACGAACTGCGGGCGCATGGCTGCGATCTGCAACGCCGCACCCCGAGCGGCGTCGGCATCGCCACCGGTGTACTCGACGAGCACACCAACCTGCGGGGGGAGGTCGCTGGCGCGCCGGTGGAGGTAGGTGACGACATCGCCGTCGAACACGGCGACGCGGCGCAGTTCCAGCTTCTCCCCGATGACGGCGGCTGCCGCTTCAACCGCTTCGGCGACGGTACGGCCGTCGCCCAGCGTCGCGGCGCCGAGGGCGTCGACGTCGGCCGGCTGGGTGGCCGCCGCGACCGCGACGACCTCGTTCGCGAGCTTCTGGAATTCGGCACCCTTCGCGACGAAGTCGGTCTCGCAGGCGAGCTCCAGCAGGGCCGGCCCCTGAGCGGCGACCAGACCGTTGGAGGCGGTGCGCTCCGCACCTCGCTTTGCGGCCTTCGCCGCGCCCTTGATCCGCAGAACCTCGGCGGCCTTGTCGAAGTCGCCGTCGGTCTCGTCCAGTGCCTTCTTCGCGTCCATCATCCCGGCGCCGGTGGCATCGCGAAGCCGCTTGACGTCAACGGCGGTGAAGTTCGGCATCTCTCGCTCTCTCTCGGCTGTGGTGCCCTCGTGTACACGCGGTGCAGCGCTCGGTGAAACGCGGTGGGAGTGCCACCCGCGTCAGGCCTGCTGCGCCTCCGTCGACTCCGCTGCGATGTCCGAGCCGTCGGGGGCGGAGGCGATCGCCTCGTCGGAGCTGGCGGCACCGACCTGGTCGCTCGTCGGGGAGCCGGCCTCGTCGGCGACCTCGGCCGCGGCCTCGGCACCGACCGGCGGAGCACCCGGAGTGGCATCGGCGACAGCCCCGACCTCGTCGGTGACCGAAGCCTGGCCGGGCTGGCCGGCCAGTAGCTCCTTCTCCCACTCGGCCAACGGCTCGTCGCCGGCCAGCTCGGCGCCGGCCGTCTCGTCGCCCGTCGCCTGACCGGCGCGTGCCATCAGCCCGTCGGCGACCGCATCGGCAACGACTCGGGTCAGCAGCGTGACGGCGCGGATCGCGTCGTCGTTGCCCGGGATCGGGTAGGTGACCTCGTCTGGGTCGCAGTTGGTGTCGAGGATCGCGACGATCGGGATGTTGAGCTTGCGAGCCTCGTCGACGGCGAGGTGCTCCTTCTTGGTGTCGACGATCCACACCGCGCTCGGGACCCGGGCCATGTCGCGGACGCCGCCGAGGCTGCGCTGCAGTTTCTCCATCTCACGCTTGCGCATGAGGAGCTCTTTCTTGGTGAGGCCGGAAGTGCCGGCGTCGTCGAAATCGAGCTCCTCGAGCTCCTTGAGGCGCTGCAGGCGCTTGTGCACGGTCTGGAAGTTGGTGAGCATGCCGCCCAGCCAGCGCTGGTTGACGTAGGGCATGCCCACGCGCGTGGCCTGCTCGGCGACGACCTCCTGCGCCTGGCGCTTGGTGCCGACGAACAGGATCGAGCCGCCGTGGGCGACCGTCTGCTTGACGAACTCGTAGGCGTTGTCGATGTACCCCAGCGTCTGCTGCAGGTCGATGATGTAGATGCCGTTGCGCTCGGTGAAGATGAACCGCTTCATCTTCGGGTTCCAGCGGCGGGTCTGGTGTCCGAAGTGGACGCCGCTCTCGAGCAGCTGCTTCATGGTGACGACGGCCATGGCCGCGCCTACCTCCTCCCGCGCCGCCAACAGGCGAGCGCGTCGTCCGGTTGCCCGCGGCGATCCTGGTGACCGCCGCGCCTGGCGCCCCTGGTCGTCACCCACCCCGGCGAACCGGGGACCGAGAGTGTGACCGTGCGCGGGACGCGCGAAATGTGACCTGATCCGATCCAGGCCATCGATCAGTGTACGGGAGGGACGACGATCGCGGCCAGTTCACGCGTCGTCGCGGCGGCAGGGCGGTCGCCGCGTGCCGGCCCGGGCAGCCGAGGATCGCAGCGCCGCGCACAGACCGTCGAGGTCCGATCTCGTCGTCCACAGGCCGCCGCGTAGTCCTCGCGATCGCCCTGCGGGCGGCGCAACGATCGCCCCATGTCCTCGCCAACCCAGAGCCCGAAACGGTCCCGAGTCCGGCCGATTCCGTACAGCACCCGGCCTGCCGGCCGCCGGATCGTCGCCGTGCTCGTCGCGATGTGCGTCCTCCTGCCGCAGCCCGCCGTCGCCGACGAGGGAGCGGCCCCTCGCTGGGTGCTTCCCATAGCGGAGTCCGCGTCCGTCGTCCGCGGGTTCGACCCACCCTTGCAGCGATGGTCCGCCGGCCATCGCGGCGTCGACCTCGCCGCTCCGGCCGGTACGACGGTTCGAGCCGCCGGGGCCGGCCTCGTCACCTATGCGGGCCTGCTCGCCGGGCGCGGCGTGGTAGCGATCAGTCACGGGGAGCTGCGGACCACCTACGAGCCGGTGACGGCTACGGTGTCCGTCGGTGAGCAGGTCGACTCGAGTGGGCAGATCGGCACCCTCACGGCCGCTGGCGGTCACTGCCTGCCGTCGGTCTGCCTGCACTGGGGGCTCCTTCGTGGCAAGACCTACCTCGACCCGTTGCAGCTCCTCGGAGGCGGAGTTCGGCTGCTGCCGTTGGGCTCCGAAGCGCTCAGGCCGGCTGGAGCTTCGCCACCCGAACCTGCCCCATCGGCGACGCGCCCTCGTCGTGAACGGGCCGCCGGCGCACCGGATCCGCCGCCGGGTCGCTCACGACCGGTCGGGCCACTCCTCGCGGCGGCGGCTGTCCTCGGCGCCCGGTGAGCCGTGTGGCGGGTGAGGCGTGAGGCCGGCGTGGGCGGCCGGGGGGCGGCGACCCGAACCGGCCGGGCCGACGTACCCGATCAGGCGCGCGGATGGGCCTGCTCGTAGGCGCGCCGCAGCCGGTCGATCGAGACGTGGGTGTAGATCTGCGTGGTCGCCAGCGACGCGTGACCGAGCAGCTCCTGCACGCTGCGCAGGTCGGCGCCTCCCTCGAGCAGGTGGGTAGCCGCGGAGTGCCGCAGGCCGTGCGGGCCCATGTCGGGCGCGCCTGGCACGGCTCGGAGCCGAAGGTGCACAACCTCGCGCGCCGAATGGCGGGGCCCGAAGCGGCCGCGGGCATACATCGGATGCAGCCCGTGGTCCATGATGGT
>DAIUDS010000122.1:0-6542 GCA_036845485.1 Jiangellaceae bacterium | reverse complement strand
TGGGACTCAACGGCGGTGACAACTCACCCGAACCGTGGACGGCCGTCGACTCGCTGGCCTGGCTCAAGGCCATGGCCTGGGATCTTCGGAGCAACATGGAGGAGGAGATCGAGCGGTCGCTGCTGGCGGCTGAGTTGCCGCTGGAGCGGGTCGAGCAGCTCTACCCCGAGTACCCGTACGACCGGAACGCGCCGATCGTGGACGACGCTTATCTCTCGACGAGCGCGCACGCGGACGGCGTCGCCGCCCGGTTCGCGTCGGGACGCTTGCTGCCGGACGCCGCGGCGGCCGCCCTGACGAACGTGTCGGCCTCCGTAGCACGGGTGCCGGACGTGGTGGGCGAGGGGCCGGGTGTCGGGTCCAACTCCTGGGTCGTCGACGGCTCACGAACGGCAACGGGTGCGCCGCTGTTGGCCAACGACCCCCACCTGGCTCCGGGCATGCCTTCGATCTGGTACCAGGTCGGCCTGCACTGCCGCGAAATCGGACCTGAGTGCCCGTTCGAGGTGGCCGGGTACTCGTTCTCCGGCGTTCCGGGCATTGTGCTCGGCCACAACGCTCAGATCGCCTGGGGCTTCACCAACATGAGGCCGGACGTCATCGACCTGTACCTGGAGCAGGTCGTGGGCGACTCGTATCTCGTCGGTGACGACATGGTCCCGATGGAGACGCGGCAGGAGAGGATCGAGGTCGCCGGCGGGGACGACGTAACCGTCACGGTGCGGTCGACACGGCACGGCCCGGTCGTCTCGGACCACGACGACCAGCTCCGCGATGTCGGTGAGGATGCGCCGGCCGACGAAGGGCCACCCCGGGGAGACGGCTACGCGGTGGCGATGCGCTGGACCGCGCTCGAGGCGGGCCGCACCGCCGACGCCCTGTTCCTGCTCAACATGGCCGACGACTGGGACTCGTTCCGTGACGCCGCAGCCCTGCTCGAGGTGCCGTCTCAGAACCTTGTCTACGCCGACGTCGAAGGCAACATCGGCTACCAGGCACCGGGCAAGATCCCGATCCGCCGTTCCGGTGACGGTCGCTGGCCGGCGCCGGGCTGGACCGAGGCGTACGAATGGGTCGGATACATCCCGTTCGACGCGTTGCCCAGCGTGTTCCACCCCGACGAGGGCTTCGTCGTCACGGCCAATCAACCCGTCACCGGCGAGGCGTACCCGTTCCTGCTCACCCGCGACTTCGACTACGGGCAGCGCGCCCAGCGGATCCGCGACCTGATCGAGGAAGCCGGCCCGCTCGACGCCGCGGCGATGATCGACATCCAGATGGACAGCCACAGCGCCAACGCAGAGACGTTGGTGCCCCTCCTGCTGGAGGTGGACGGCTTGTCGGGTTACTACGGCGACGGCGTTGACCTGCTCCGCGACTGGGACTTCTCCCAGCCCGCCGACTCCGCGCCCGCGGCGTACTTCAACGCGGTCTGGCGCAGCCTGCTCGAGCTGACCTTTCATGACGAGCTGCCCGAGGACCAATGGCCGGATGGAGGTGGCCGCTGGTTCGAGGTCGTCGCGGACCTGCTGGACGCCCCGGAAGATCCGTACTGGGACGACGTCACGACCGATGGCGTCGAGACTCGCGACACCATCCTGCGGCAGGCGCTCCGCGATGCCCGCGACGAGATGACCCGGATGCAAGGCAAGGACCCGTCCAACTGGGAATGGGGCCGCCTGCATGCCTTGACGCTGACAGACCAGACCTACGGGACGTCGGGGATCGGCCCCATCGAGATGCTGGTCAACCGCGGGCCAGTGTACGTCGGCGGCGGCACGTCGATCGTGCAGGCCACGGCGTGGTACCCACCGGACGGCTTCGAGACGATCTGGGTGCCGTCCATGCGCATGGTGGTCGATCTCGCCGATCTCGACGCCTCGCGGTGGATAGACCTGACGGGTGTGAGCGGCCACCCCTACCACGAGCACTACGGGGACCAGACCGAGATGTGGCGAACCGGCCGGACGCTGCCCATGCGCTGGTCCGAGCAGACGATCCGGGACGAGGCCGAAAACACGCTCCGGCTCACGCCGGCCGAGCCGGACGAATGATCAGGTTGCTCGCTATGGACGGTGGTTGCAACGGAGCGGTCAGGACCCGCCGGCGAGGGCAAGCGACGGGCGTCTTCTATCCAGCCAAGGTGTAAGACACCCACGTCCACAAATGCCGCTTCCAGCCGACCATTCCCCATGAGCTCCACGACCGCCCGGCACAGGGTCATGCGCGGGAGGCTGAACCGGGCCGCCGGCGTCGTTCGGGCGGAGGCGTGTCGCCAACCGAGAGCTCGGCGATAGAGATCGAGGATCCGGCTGGTGGTGGGATCGCCGACTGAGCCCGGGTTGGAAGTCGCCGAAACGAGACGTGGTCTGGACGGGGCGGGGGGTGGCGCATGATGCCGACGCAGTCTGGGGACGAGACATCATCGTTATCTTGACGTGATCAAGTTGTGACGAAAGGATCGAAGCGGAACGCAAATGCTCCCGAGTACCGGCAGCCATCGCCTCGAGTGGAGAACGCAATGCGATCCCGTTCGCGAGTCACATTCATCGGAGCCGGCATTCTGATCACGTCGTTGATGCCGGTTGCCCAGGCTTCGACGAGCCAGGCGTCGCCGGCCGCGGAACGTCCGGCCTATCTCGATGCCGGGCTGGCGGTCGAACGGCGCGTCGCGGACCTGCTCGGCCGTATGACGCTCGAGGAGAAGATCGGCCAGATGACGCAGGCCGAGCGCGGCGCTGTCGCAGACACCCCCGAGGTGATCGCCGGGTGGGGCCTGGGGTCGGTGTTGTCCGGCGGTGGGTCGACGCCAACGCCGAACACGCCCACGGCTTGGGTGGAAATGGTCAACGAATTCCAGAGCCAGGCGCTGAGCACGCGTCTCGGCATTCCCCTGATCTACGGCATCGATGCGGTTCACGGGCATGCCAACGTCTACGGCGCCACCGTCTTCCCCCACAACATCGGTCTTGGCGCCACGCGTGACCCCGCACTGGTGAGAGAGATCGGGCAAGCCACCGCGGAGGAGGTGCGGGCCACCGGCATCCCCTGGACTTTCGGGCCGTGCATCTGTGTCGCCCGGGATGAGCGTTGGGGTCGCACGTACGAAAGCTTTAGCGAGGACCCCACGCTGGTCGCGAGGATGGAGACGATTATCGACGGCCTGCAGGGCTTTGGGCGCGCGCCAATCGATGCAGATCGCGTGCTGGCCACCGCGAAGCATTACGCCGGGGACGGCAACACGGACTTCGACGAGGCGATCGCCGCGACCAACGAGGGCAAGCCGTGGTGGGAGCAGCGGTACACCATCGATCAGGGTGTCATGGTCACTGACTGGGAAGAGTTCGAGGAGCTTGCCTTGGCTCCGTATCTGCCCGCGGTTCGGCGACACGGCGTGGGCAGCGTCATGCCCTCGTTTTCCAGCGTGGACTGGACCGAGGATGGTGTCGGCAACCCGATCAAGATGCACGCCAACCGTGAGCTCATCACCGACGTGCTCAAGGGCCGGCTGCACTTCCCCGGCTTCGTCATCTCGGACTGGGAGGGCATTCACCAGATCCCGGATCCGGACAACCTGGGTGTTGGCGGCCTGACCCCGTATAAGGTGCGGGTTGGCGTCAACGCCGGCACCGACATGTTCATGGAGCCCTACAGCGCCCGGCAGTTCCAGGAGCTGTTGCTCGCCGAAGTCAACGCCGGACGAGTCAGCGAAGAGCGCGTCGACGACGCCGTGCGGCGCATCCTCCGGGCGAAGTTCATGCTCGGACTCTTCGAGCAGCCCTTCGCGTCGATGGACAATCTGGACCAGGTCGGCAGCCCGGCGCATCGCGCCATCGCGAGGGAGGCGGTGGCCGAGTCCCAGGTGCTGCTGAAGAACAGTGCAAACGCGTTGCCGTTGAGTGCGGGGGCGAACATCTACCTTGCCGGCCGAAACGCCGACAACATCGGCAACCAGGCCGGTGGTTGGACGATCACTTGGCAGGGAGAGTCCGGCGACATCATCCCGGGTACCACGATCCTTGAGGGCATCCGCGAGGTGGCGCCGCAGGCCACGGTCACCTACAGCGCCGATGCCTCGGCCCCGATGTCCGGGGCGGACGTGGGAGTCGTCGTCGTGGGCGAGACTCCATATGCCGAGGGCTACGGCGATATCGGTGGGCCGGAGTGCGGCTGGTGCTCAGTCCCGCAGCAGGAGGAGAAGCTGCTTTCCCTCCAGCCTGGTGACCGGGCCGTCATCGAAGACGTGTGTTCCGCGATCGAGACGTGCGTCGTGCTGATCGTCTCTGGCCGCCCGCAAGTGCTCACCGACCTGCTCGACGACATCGACGCGCTGGTTGCGTCCTGGTTGCCGGGAAGCGAAGGCGCCGGCGTCGCAGATGTGCTCTTCGGCGAGCGCCCGTTCACAGGACGGCTGCCGATGACCTGGCCTCGAACCGACGAACAGGTACCGATCAACGTCGGCGATGCAGTTTACGACCCACTGTTCCCCTACGGCTGGGGGCTGCGCACCGAAGCGCCCCGCTAGCCCGCTGAAGGACGCGGTCGGCGCGGCCGACGCCTCGAGTTCCGTCCGGCACGCACTGGGTTGCTCGAGGCTGTGATGGCGACGGTTCGGCACCGCGACCCCGATCTCTCGGCCTGCGGGTAGCACGGTGTCGACCTTCGGTGCCCCGCCGGCCGGCTCGTAGAAGTTCACCTCCCGGCAATCGATTCGGACGTGAGCCACGAGGTCGTCGGGGCCCGATAGTGCTGCGGTCGGTATAGGCTGCGGCCTTCGTGCACGGCGGCTGGGAACCTGCTCCGGAATTCCGGAGCAGGACATGCAAGAGTTCCGGCACGGGCGCCCAGAAACTGTGGGCGGACGTCGCGTCCCAGGAGATCTTCCGCCTCCTGCTCCGGATATCCGGAGCAGCTTCCCAGCCGCGCGAAGCATTCATCGGAGGGCGTCGGGGCCGCGCGGGGGGACTCATCGATATCGACCACGAGGTTCGACGCAAATCATCGACGGGCGTCCGGCCGTGCCAGGTCCGTCAACGTGAATGGCAGCTGAAAGCCATGGCTTCGGCCGCCGCATTCGTCCACACTGCAGAGCACGGACCTCCGCGTCGTCCACACTTCAGTATCAGGACCTGTCGGTATGAACCTGTCTGAGGTCGGCTGGCCACCATGGAGGCAATGCTGGCTGCCGCTGACCCAGGAATTCTCGCCGGCGTGCTCCTGCGGGCGATGCGCGCGCACGCCGGACTCAGCCAGCGCGAGCTCGCCCGACGCGCCGGCGTGCCGCTGTCGACCATAGCCGGAGCGGAGGGCACCAGGGGATCGGCGCCGAGCTGGGTGTCGATGGTGCGCGCCGCCGCGGCGTGTGGATGCGTGATCTCGGCCAGGTCAGCCGATCCGGACGATATTCGGCTCGGGCCGTGGCAGTTCGACGGCGTGCGCGATCAGGGTGCGCGTCACCTCCCGGCGCATCTCGACGTCTGGCGGCTCGGCCGGGCAACGGAGTGGTCGAGCTTTCACAAGTACTCCTGCTACGCGAACCCACCGTTTCCGACCTACTCGTTCCAGATGCGGCCGCGCCGGCCGCAGGGATGAACTCAGCGGGCGAAGCGATGCACGCGCGACGGAGTCGCCGCAGCTGTCACGGGCACGTCGTGCGAGTCACGCGGCACCGGGATGTCCAGAACCTCGCCGTCGTGAAGCAGGACGCAGGTGAAGGTCCGTCCGGCGACGCGCGCGAGGACCCGGTCGTACGATCCACCGCCGCGGCCGAGCCGCATCCCCCGCCGGTCGACGGCGAGCCCGGGCACGAGGACGACGCCGGCGGAAGTCACCGCACCGACACCGAGTGGTTCGCCGGTCGGTTCGAGCAGGCCGCGCGCCACCGGAACCAGTGCCGCCGGGCCCTCGTACACCGCCCAGTCCAGATCCCCGTCGGCTTGCAGCAGAGGGAGGAGGACGTCGACGCCATCCGCCGAGAGCGCCTCGATCAGCGGGCCGGTGCCAGGCTCGCGCCCGACTGACACGTATGCGGCGACTCGTCCGGCGCCCGCGATCTCGGGTGTCGCCAGCAGCACCTCGCACAGCTTCCGCGCGCTGGCCGCCAGCGCCTTGGCGTCGAGATCGCGGCGGGTGTCCAGTACGCGCCTTCGTAGCGCGCGCTTGGCCTCCACCACACCGCCAGGTGCTGGGCCCGTCACCCCGCCACGCTACGCGTCGCGGCAACTAGGGTGACGCCATGACCACGCGGACGGGTGTCGTCACCAAGGCCGTGATTCCGGCCGCGGGCCTAGGGACCCGGTTCCTGCCGGCGACCAAGGCGACGCCGAAGGAGATGCTGCCGGTCATCGACAAACCGGCGATCCAATACGTTGTCGAGGAGGCAGTCGCCGCGGGCCTCGACGACGTCCTGATCATCACCGGCCGCAACAAGCGCACGCTGGAGGACCACTTCGACCGGGCCTGGGAGCTCGAAGCAGCGCTCGAGGAGAAAGGCGATCGCGACCGGCTCGACCGCGTGCAAAAGTCGCAGGTGCTCGCCGACG
>DAIUDS010000121.1:0-6564 GCA_036845485.1 Jiangellaceae bacterium | reverse complement strand
GTACAAGGCGAGGCGGTGGTCGAGCAACTCGGGGCCTTGCTTACCCCAGTAGCCGCCCCAGTTGCCGCTGGCGGCGCCGTAGCCGTCGAGGCTGGAAAAGACGTCGAAGGTGTAAGTAGCGGTCATGATGCTCTCCTCGAATGCCGTTGATCGGTGTGTGGGTACAGACTGGGACCAACTACGAAACTCATCGCCGTCGGGCTGGCCTGCCGCGTCCGCGCGGTCATGCCGAATTGAGGATGTTCGCTCAGCAAGGCGCCGATGCGGTGCCAACCTGAGGCCCTGGTGGCGGGCGGCCGTTGCGAAGATACTCGGCAGGATGTACCAGGCCATCCCGGTCGACGGGTTCCGTCTCGCGTACGAGCGCATTGGTCGCGGTCCCGCCGTGGTGCTGTTGCACGGGTGGCCAGGCGACCGGACGGATTATCGCGACGTCGTCCCGCTGCTGTCGCCGGTGGCGGATGTAGTTGTGCCCGACCTGCGGGGCTTCGGTCAGTCCGACAAGCACCCGGCCGATCCGGCGGGCCAGTACAGCGCTGATGCACAGGCGCGCAGTGTCATCGGGTTGATCGAGGAGCTCGGGCTGGACCGATCAGTGATCGGCGGGTACGACATCGGCAGCCGAATCGCCCAGACCGTGGCCCGCGGCCGGCCCGACCTCATGGGTGCCCTGGTCATCTCACCGCCGCTGCCAGGCATTGGCGATCGGATCCTGAACGCGCAGGCCCAACGCGAATTCTGGTACCAGTCCTTTCACCAACTCGACCTCGCCGTCCACCTCATCGACGGCCGCCCGGACGCTGTGCGTTCCTATCTGCGCCACTTCTGGTCACACTGGTCCGGTCCCGGGTTCGAACTGACCGACAACCACCTTGATCACCTGGTCTCGGTGTACGCCGAGCCTGGCGCGTTCACCGCCTCCATCGGCTGGTACCGGGCCGGTGCCGGCGCGGTGGCCCGATACCTGACCGAGCGGGCGCCGCGGCCAGCAGATCGCATCGGGGTGCCGACCACGGTGCTGTGGCCCGAACACGACCCGGTGTTCCCGCGCGCCTGGTCTGACCGACTCAACGATTTCTTCGCCAACGTCCGGCTGCAGTACGTCGACGGCGTCGGCCACTTCACGCCGCTGGAGTGCCCACGCGACTTCGCCGCGGCCCTGGCTGCCGCAGCCGGCACATCGCCTTCCATCTGACTGCCCGGAAGCACGGTCCAGCGAGCCCTCAACCGTACGCACACGCCGCTGATCGAGCGATCCATGCCAATGAGCGGCTGTTCGACGTCTATGGACGGGATTCGGTTCAACTCTTCGCGGCGAAGGAGAGGCCGCCTACGGCCATGGCCTGCCGCGGTTGTTTCGATCGCCTTTGGGCCGACGCCGTGCAGTCGGCTCAGGTCTGCTTCGCTGACCTGAGTGAGTCGTTCGAGGTTTGTGTATCCGGCGGCGGCGAGGGCTCGTTGTGCCGGCTTGGACAGCCCGGAGGGAAGGTTTCGGTGCTCAGGGTCGTGTTGCTCGACCTGGGAGCCCGCATAATGCCGATGAGCGGATGCTGGCGTTAGGCGCGGTCGCGGTACAGCGGTGCCGGTTCCCCGTAGTGCACTCGTCGGACAGCACCGGGCACGGTCCTAGCCAGAGCTTGGGACGCGTCGACCGAGCATCCCACGGTGAACTCGATCTCCTCGTCGACCTCGCATGCCAGGCACCAGGCATGATCCTCGGGCCACACGAGGTGCGGTTCTTGATAGCAGTCCTGCGCAGAGCCGTACCAAGCCAGAGCTGGTGCGTCTCTGAGTACTCCGAGAGGGCCGGTGAACAGCAGCATGGCTCGATTGGGAATCTCCACTCGCGGCGCTTGCGGAGCCGAATTCGGGCCCCAGCCCTCCCAGATCGCCGCATACCCGGTGGCAGGCGTCGCCGTGCAGGAGGCGAGAGTCGCCAGTGCTACGCGAAGGGTAGGCTGTTCTCCTGCCGGGTCGAAACCATCCGCATCCTGGGCAATGGCGATACGCACATACACGTCGAAGCCTGGTGGGCCGTACCGAACAAGATCCCACCAATCAACATCAGCCCGCAGCAACCACCGCGCTGCATCCGCGTTTGCAGCGGGCCTAAACTCCGTCATGCCATCAGTCTGATGCAACACACTCGCTTGCAACCAACCGCACTCCCATGCGGCGGATCAGCCTGTCGTTCTCCTGTCTTGAGCAGGTGGACGGTCGAGGCCTCGGCAGGTGTTGACGCACCTGTCGGGCCGCCTGTGGAAAGGTCGGAGTGAGGTGACGCGCTTGCGAGGAGGGCCGCGTGCTCGCACTGCAGTAACGACTGCAGTAACCAGGGAGCGTTCCGGGGGGTGTCGCTGACGTTCGCAGAGATGCGCGCACCCCGCCTGACCTGCGGAAACGTACTCCGGCGTATCCCGGCGGACGGCATGCCGGAGACTGGGGGTCAAGGGTCGTGGGTTCGATCCCGCCAGCCGACAAACCTCCGTGCACCGACCGGGCTGTTCGTGGCATGCCAGATGGCTGTCTTCCTATCCGACCTTGACCGGTTTGTGGAGCCAGCCACCGTGCCAGGTCGTCGTCAGCTCAGATCGCCGACGTACGCGCGAAGTCGTGCCAGCCCGACCCCGAAACGACGAGGCCCCTCCATGTATGAGATGGAGGGGCCTCGCCCGGTTCCACATCGCCCGCATCGGCCGATTGCTCGGCCGACCGGCTCCGCGGAACCTTGTCACCGGCTCTGAGGTCCTTCCGCCGAACCGGTTGCCCGGTCCCTGCGTGCTCCAGGAGCTAACTCCTGGAGCCGGACTCCATCGCTGGTGACGTGAGAGATTTCTAGCCTCCTCCACACTCCCCCGCAAGGGCCTGGATACATCTTTTTTGGCTTTCTTTGCCGGTCCACAGAATCCGTGAGATGTCCCCAGGCGACGCCCGGGTTGTCCACCGGTCGTCCACCGCTTCATGCACAGGCGGCATCCGTTCCGGACGCCTCGGCGGCGGCCACGGTCGGCACAATGACGCCATGGACACGGACGTACTCGACGTCGACAGCGGTGCCGACCTGGTCACCGACATCACCGAGATGCTGCTGCAGTTCTGTCGCGGCAGAGGGGACGGCCTGTGTCACATCTTCGTGCCGCACGCGACGGCCGGCGTCGCCGTCCTCGAGACCGGTAGCGGCACCGAAGCCGACCTGGCCGACGCCGTCGAGCGGATCCTGCCCCGCGCCGAGCACTACCGGCATCGGCACGGCAGTCCCGGTCACGGCCGCGACCACGTTCTGCCTACGTTCGTCTCGCCGTCGTTGGTCGTTCCGGTGCTCCGAGGCGCGCCCGCGCTCGGCACGTGGCAGAGCGTCGTCCTGGTGGATTCGAACGTCGATAACCCTCGTCGCCAGGTCCGCCTGTCGTTCCTCCCCGGCTGACGGGTGGCGCGTGCGCGGGGTCAGCCGCGTGAACGCTTCTCGCGGATCCGCATGGAGATCTCGATCGGAGTCCCGGCGAAGCCGAACTCCTCGCGCAGTCGGCGCTCGACGAAACGCCGGTACGACGTCTCCAGGAAGCCGGTCGTGAACAGTACGAACCGCGGTGGACGGGTGTCGGCCTGGGTCGCGAACAGGATGCGGGGCTGCTTGCCCCCGCGCAGCGGGTGTGGATGAGCCGCCACGAGCTGACCCAGGAACGCGTTGAGCCGGGCCGTCGGTACTCGCGTCTCCCAGCCGGTCAAGGCGGTGTCGATGGCGGGGACGAGGCGTTCGGCGTGCCGGCCGGTCCGCGCTGAGACGTTCACGCGTGGTGCCCAGGTCACGCGGATGAGCTGGCGGTCGATCTCGCGGTCCAGCATCAGGCGACGATCCTCGTCGACGAGGTCCCACTTGTTGTACGCGAGCACGAGCGCGCGCCCCACGTCGACCACCGTCGACACGATGCGCAGGTCCTGTTCCGACATCGGCTCGCTGGCGTCGATGAGCACGACCGCGACCTCGCACCGCTCCATCGCCGCCGCGGTCCGCAGCGACGCGAAGTACTCCGCACCCGAAGCCTCGCGCACGCGGCGCCGGATCCCCGCAGTGTCGACGAACCGCCAGGTGCGGCCGCCCAGCACCACGAGCTCGTCCACCGGATCGACAGTCGTACCGGCCACCGGGTCGACGAGCACCCGGTCCTCGCCGGCCAGCCGGTTGAGCAGGCTGGACTTGCCCACGTTGGGCTTGCCGACGAGAGCAACCCTCCTCGGCCCGCCCACGGCGACGTCGAACGTCTCGGCCGGCGCGTCGGGCAGCGCCTGGAGGACGGCGTCGAGCAGGTCGCCACTGCCCCGCCCGTGCAGCGCCGAGACCGGGTGTGGCTCGCCCAGTCCTAGGCTCCACAGGCCGGCAGCATCGGCCTCGGCGGTGGGACCGTCCACCTTGTTGGCGGCGAGCACGACGGGTTTGCCGGCCCGCCGCAGGACCCGCACCACGTCCTCGTCGGCGTCCGTCGCGCCGACCGTGGAGTCGACGACGAGGACCACCACGTCGGCCGCCGCCGCGGCCACCTCGGCCTGGGCGGTGATCCGCGCGGCCATGCCCTCGGCCTCGGGATCCCATCCACCGGTGTCGACCAGCGTGAACCGCCGGCCGGACCAGGCCGCGTCGTACGCGACCCGGTCGCGGGTCACGCCGGGCACGTCCTCCACGACGGCTTCCCGCCGGCCGAGGATGCGGTTGACCAGCGTCGACTTGCCCACGTTGGGCCGGCCGACGACCGCCACGACCGGCAGCGGACCCGCGTCCTCCACGTCGACGAATGCGCCGTCGTCGGCGAGCAGGTCGGCATGAACATCGTCGGCCGCGGCGGGGTCGATCGAGCCGGCGCTCACGCCGTCTCCTCGGTCTGGGCATCCTGTTCGCCGCCGGCATCCGCGCCGGGACCGGTATCGAACCGCCGCAGCACGCTGGCATGGTGCGCGGTCAGGGCGTCCCGCAGCTTCTCACTCGCGCTACTCAGTGCCGCCCGTGAACGACCACCCGCCGGCACCTCGATCGGCGCGCCGAACACCACGTCCAATCGGGCCCGTACAGCCGGGACCGCGGTCCAGGTCGTGCCGCGGGCTCCCGTCCCGAGCGACACCACGGGTACGACCGGCGCACTCGAGCGCAGCGCGAACCAGGCCAGGCCCGGTCGGACGTCGGCGAAGTCGCCGGCACCGCGTCGTCCTTCCGGATACACGACGAGCACGTGTCCCTCGTCGAGCACGGCTGCGGATCGCATCAGTGCTTGGCGATCCGGCCCGCTCCGGTCGATCGGGACCTGCCCCATCGCGGCCAGGAACCAACCCATCGGGCCCCAGAACATCTCTTTCTTCGTCAGGCAGTGGATCGGCCGGGGCGACGCGCCCATGAGCAGCGGAGCGTCGATGAACCCGCTGTGGTTCGGCGCCAGGATCACCGGACCGGTCCTGGGCACCAGGTCGGCATCGTGGACCCGCACCGACCAGCCGGCCGGCATCACCACGTGGGCGATCCGCCACCCGGCTGCCGCGCCCCGGGCGGTCGGTGCCGATCGGCTCATCCCGGCCCCACTCCGACCCGACGCCGCACCAGGTCCAGCACGGCCTCGACGGTCTCGTCGAGAGTCAGCTCGGACGAGTCGATGACGTCGACGCCGTCCGCCGCTTGCAGGAAGCTGGCGACGGTCGAGTCCTCGGCGTCGCGGCGAAGCACCTGTTCGCGGGTGGCCGCCACGGCGGCCTCGTCGGCGGCACCGTGCACGTCGCGAGCCCGTCGGGCCAGCCGAGCCTGCACGCTGGCCGTGAGCAGAACGCGGACCGGAGCGTCCGGTGCGACCACGGTGGTGATGTCGCGCCCCTCTACGACCACACCGCCCTCGTCGACGATGCGGCGCTGACGACGTACCAGCTCCTCGCGTACGCCGAGGTTCGTGGCGACGGCACTCACCGCCACGGAGATCCGTGTCTCCCGGATGGCGCTGGCCACGTCGACGTCGCCGACGTGGACGGTCGGACGACGCGGATCGGTCCCCATCCGAAGCGGAAGGTTGCCGGCCAGTTCGGCGACGCGCGCCCGGTCGGTGAGGTCGATCCCCTGCTCGAGGAGCCACCAAGTTAGCGCCCGGTACATCGCGCCCGTGTCGAGGAAGCGGAGCCCCAGCGACTCCGCCACCCGCCGCGCAACCGTCGACTTACCCGAACCCGACGGTCCGTCGATGGCGACGACCAGCGACGACGGCACCAGTTCTCCTTCGGCGGGCACGCAGTGGACGGGTCGAGGGTAATGCTCAGCCGCGCAGGCTCCACCCGGCCTCCCGCAACGCGGCGGTCAGGACGATGTCGGCACCCGGCCTCACGTCCAGCTCGACCAGGCCGACAGGCTGCCCCGGACTGTGATCGATCCGCACGTCCTCGACGTTGACGCCCGCCTTGCCGGCATCGACGAACAGGGCGGCCAGCTGACCGGGCCGGTCGCCCACGACGACGGTGACGGTCGCATATTCGGTCGGCGGAGCGCCGTGCTTGCCGGGCAGCCTGCCCCGGCCGTCCACGCCGGTCCGGAGCAGGCCGGCG
>DAIUDS010000120.1:6111-6628 GCA_036845485.1 Jiangellaceae bacterium | reverse complement strand
AGTGGATTCGCTGCCGGTCGATGACGGTGGTGAACTGGGGCAGCGCGTTCAACCTGGCTTCCCAGACCCGCCAGTCGTACGAGTTCACCCAGTTGTCGACCAGCTCACGCAGGTATTCGATGGGGACGCCGCGTTCCCAGCCCGACTCGGGGATCTCGGTTGGCCAGCGGGTCCGGCGCAGCCGGAGGCGCAGGTCATCCAGCTCCTCCTGCGGCACGGCGATCCGGAATGGCTCGATCTCGGTCACCCCCACATCATCTAGAGGCGTGCAACAGTCGCTCGCCGAGCGCCGGTCGGCGCCGGCGCAATCGGCCGTGCTGCTCGAGCGCCGCGCCCTTGGTGCTCGGACGTTCGTCGCCGACGCCCTGCCGCAGCGGCTCATGCTGGCGTCGAGGCTGGGCGCGGAGCTGGCCCTCGACCCGAGCTCGGACGACGTCGAGGCAGTGATCCGTGACCACACCGACGGGTACGGCGCCGACGCGACCTTCGAGGCGGTCGGCGGCACGTCCGAGGAGCC
>DAIUDS010000120.1:0-6101 GCA_036845485.1 Jiangellaceae bacterium | reverse complement strand
CCGTTCGACCTCGCCGTTCGCGTTACCGCCCGACTCCCGCGGCGATGACGTGGCCTGGCGCCGTCCTTGCGGCGCCGCCTCCGACCGTAAGTTCGGCAGGCACCTCGGCATCGAGTCCGAATGGCACGCCGCAATCCCGCGATTGGCACGGTAGGTCGACACCTCGCGCGGCCGATTGCACCGTTTGTGGAGCAGCCGAGCGTGCCAATCGCCGGGGCAGCCGTCGGCCGGTTCCGAGCAATGATATATATTGTCTGATTCCTAAACCCGGCCTGGGAGGGTGCACCGTGGACCTGTTCGACCTGACCGGTCGCGTTGCACTCGTGACCGGGGCGGGCCGGGGCATCGGCCGCGCATGCGCCCTCGGCTTGGCGAATGCCGGCGCCGACGTCGCACTCGCGGCTCGTAGCGTCGATCAGGTGGAGAAGGTCGCCGCCGAGATTCGTGAGACCGGTCGGGAGGCCACGGCGCACACCGTGGACGTCCGCGACGTCTCGGACATCAGGCGGCTGGTGGCCGACGTCATGGGTCGGCACGGTCAGATCGACATCCTGCTCAACAATGCGGGCACCAATGTCCAACAGGACGTGCTCGACGTGACCGAGGAGGACTGGGACCTGGTGGTCGGCACCAACCTCAAGGGAGCATTCTTCGTCGCGCAGGAAGTCGGCCGAACCATGGTGGAGCGGGGCAGCGGCAAGATCGTCAACATGGCGTCCACGTTCGCCGGCCTGGGCTTCCCGGGCCGGGCGAGCTACGCCTCGAGCAAGGGAGGCGTCCTGCAGTTCACCCGGGTGATGGCGCTCGAGTGGGCCTCGCGGGGCGTCAACGTGAACGCGGTCGGGCCGACCGCGACGGTGACGCCGATGAATGCTGCCCTGTTCGACGACGACGAGTATCGCGGGCGGGTGCTGAGCCGGATCCCGGCAGGCCGGTTGGCCACGCCGGACGACGTCGTGGGGGCCGTCGTCTTCCTCGCCAGTCCGGCGTCGGACATGGTCAACGGGCACATGCTCCTGGTCGACGGCGGATGGTCGGCCATTTGATGGACACCGGGGGCCGGCCCCTGGTCGGAATCGAGGACATCGAGCCGGAACTGCAGGACAGCGGCCAGGGCTGGAGCATCTCGCCGTTCCGGGTGGTGGTCTCCGGTGGCGAGGGCAGCAGTTCTACGGGTTTCCACGGCCGCTTCCTCGCCGGCTCACAGCACAAGATCCACCGCCATGACGAGGCCGACGAGCTGTGCGTCTACTTCGGCCCGACGCGGCCTTGTGGGAACCGGGGACGACCGGCTCCACGTTGGGAACGGCGACGCTCGTGTCATCACCTGCGGGGTCGAGCACTTCTTCCACAACGCGGCCGAAGCCAAAACCCGCCGAGGTCATCGGGCTCTACGCCGGCGTGGCCGACAGCGGGTACGTGTTCGTGGGCACACCGTCCCCGGACGACCTACGTCGGGCGGAGGGGGACGGTCCGCGGCCACACACCAGCCGCGTGCTCGACGGACTCGACCGAGATGTCGGTGTAGTCAACTGGCGGCACCGTCGGCTCCGCACTCGTCGGTATGTACGTCAGGACGCCTCGAGAACGCGGCGGGCCAGGGCGGCGAACTCATCGTCGGTCAGCAGGCCGTGCTTGTCCAGCGACGCCGCCTTGACCTTCTCTAGCAGGGCGCTCGCCTGGTGCTCGGTCGCCGAGAGCCCGTGCTTGGCGAGGTGCTCGGTGATGGAGTCCAGGCCGGACCCCTTGCCCAGGACGATCCGTGGCGGTTCCTGACCCACCAGCCTGGGATCGTACGGCACGCACTCGGTGACGTCGGTGTCTCGGACGTTGCGAACCCAGGTGGCGATGATGCCGGACTCGACGTCGAACAGGCTGCTGCCGGTGACCGGCCGGTTCGGCGGTTGCTCGACTCCGGCGATGTCGCACACCGTCCGGGCCAGCGCCGTCAGCTTTGTGGTGTCGATTCCGGTGTCGATCCCGTAGAGCGTGTGCAGCGCCATCACGGTCTCTTCCATCGGCGTGTTGCCGGCGCGCTCGCCGAGTGCGGCGACGGTGGTCTGCAATGTGGCAGCGCCGGCGGCCGCAGCCACCAGGGTGTTGGCGACACCCAGGCCGTAGTCCATGTGGAAGTGCGTCTCGAGCGGCACGTCGAAGCGGGCCCTGGAGAACTCGACGAACCTCGGCACTGCCTGCGGCGCGAGCACACCAAAGGTGTCGACGAGCACCAGGGCGTCCATGTGCCCCTCCGACGCGACCTGCCCGACGAGCGCAAGGTAGTCCTCGAGGCCGGCCCTGGTTGCATCGATCGGGAAGAAGGACACGGTCAGACCCTGGTCGTGCGCGTAGGTCGTGGCCTGGACCGACAGGTCGATCGCCCTCTCGACGCTCCACCGGTAGCCGAGCTCGATCAGGTGACGACTCGACGGCACCTCCATGATCACCCCGGTGACCCCGCAGTCGACAGCCAGCTTGACGTCGTCGACCATGCAGCGCGAGAACGCGTAGATCGTCGACGGCAGGCCGGCCGCGGCGATCCGGCGTACCGCCTTCTCGTCTTCGTGTGACACGGCCGGCAATCCGGCCTCGATCCGCTGCACGCCGGCATCGGCGAGCGCCTCGGCGATCCGCATCTTCTCGTCCGCCGAGAAGACCACGCCGGCTTGCTGCTCGCCGTCACGCAATGTCACGTCATGGAACTGGACTTGCGGCGGGAACTGGTACTGGCTCGCTACCTCGGCGTCATGGTTCCAGGGCGACGTGAACCAATGGTCGGTGTGCCAAGCCACCTGCTGTTCGGCCATCGAAACTCCAAGCACTTGAAGCAAATATCCTACATGATGCATTTCAAAGTGGGCAGGCTTGATCGGCTCGTGCCGTGCCGCTGACAGGTCGGCGGCAAGGTAGACCTCCATCACCTGGTGCGCCTCGCGAGGTGTCACGAGGATGCTGCGCCGGTAGGCGAAGCACTCCAGGAAGCGCTGCGTCTCGCGTTCCATCGGTCCCGCGAAGACCTGGCCGACGTCCTCGCCCGCTCACGAGCGCGATCGGTTCCTCCAGCAAGACATGCTTCCCGGCCGCGAGTGCCTCCTTGGCCATCGGGTAGTGGGTGGTCTCGGGTGTGGCGGAGATGATCAGCGCATCGATGCTGTCGTCGGCGACGAGGTCGGCGTAGTCGACCGTGGCCCTGGCCGCGTTGACCTCCGCGGCCACCTCGGCCAGCCGCTCGCGCCGGACCTCGACGACGTGCACGTTCCCGACCAGCGGGCTCGTCGCCGCCGCGGCTGCCCGGATGCGTCCGCACCAACCGGTGCCGATGACGCCAACGTCGATGGTGTCCACCATCCTCATTCCGGTGCCGGATACGGTCGGGCAGTACGACGTGGTCACCGGTGGCCCGACGTCGTACATTATGTACGATACCCTCACCTCAGGCTGAGAGGAATCGGCCGGAGCGATCATCCTGTCTGCAGGCGACGGCTCGTGAGGAGCATCGATGAAGGAAGCCTTCGGCGTGCTGAGCACGGACTGGAAGGAAGGCATCAACTGGGCTTCGGTACGTGAGTGGCGGCTACGCCGGGCGCGGGAGGCGATGGCACGGTACGAGCTCGGCGCCATCCTGTGCATGTACGACGAGAACCTCCGCTACGTCTCCTCGACGCTGACGCCCGGCTGGAACCGGCTCAAGCCAGGGCTGCGCTACGGGATCCTGGTCGAGGGCCGTGAGCCGATCGTCTACGAGCAGGGCGACATCGGGCTGCACCTCGAGGTACACAGCCCGTGGATCCCGAAGGAGAACATCCGCCACTCCTACAGCTGGATCAAGGGGGCGGCGGGTGCTGCCGCCGAACAGCAGGTCGACAAGTTCACCCGGGCCCTGCTGAACGACCTCGAGGAGGCAGGCGTCGCCGACAAGCCTCTCGGTGTCGACTTCATCGACATCAACATGATCAAGGCATTCGAGCGTGCCGGGATCGAGTGGCGCGACGGCATGACTCCGATGATGGAGGCGCGTGCCGTCAAGAGCCCGGACGAGATCAAGGCGATGCGGATCGTCGGCGCGATCTGCGACGTGCTGCACTACGAGTACACCCAGTTCCTCAAGCCCGGCCTGACCGAGAACGAGGTCGCGGCGTTCGGGTTCAAATACCTGTACGACATCCCCGGTATGGAGGACGTCGAGGACGTCATCGTCTCGTCGGGCCCCAACGCCTGGCCGAACTGGCGCAACTTCTCCGACCGCATCATCCGGCCGGGCGAACTGGTCATCATCGACCTGGCCGCCTTGACCTGGAACGGCTTCAAGTCCTGCGTCTATCGCACCTACTGCGTCGGGGGAACGCCCACCGACGAGATGAAGAGTTACTACGACCGGGCCCACAAGTGGCTGTGGGACTCGATCGGTGCCGTCAAGCCCGGCGTGACGACCCGCGACATCGCATCGAAATGGCCGTCGGCCAAGGAGGTCTGGGGTTACGAGGAGGAGGACCAGGCCGCGGCCAACCTCTGGGGACACGGTCTCGGCCTGGCGCAGTACGACCAGCCGGTGATCTCGCGGATCTGGTCGCTCGACCACCCGGTCGAGATCAAGGAGGGCATGGTCTTCGCGCTCGAGACCCAGCACGGGAAGTTGCACGAGTTCGGGGTCCGGCTCGAGGAGATGCTGGTGGTGGGCAAGGACGGTCCGGAGATGCTGTCCACCTACAAGTCCGACGAGATCATCTCGGTGGGCTGATGCCCCCGGCGCGCGCCGGCGGGATGTTGTGGTTGAGGCTGATGACGTTGTTGGGGTCGTAGGTGGCCTCTGCGTGCCGGAGGCGCCGGTAGTTCTCCGCCGTGTAGGCGGTCGCGGTTCGGGCCGGGTCGGCGAGGAAGTTCAGCACCGGGCGGGGTCTAGCGCACGGCTTGGTGCATCATGTCGGACGTGTTCCCGCGCCGACCGACCGGATCGATGGACCGCCACCAGTGCCCGACCTGCGCAGACGCCCGCCTGCCGGGCCGACGTGACGGTCGATCCGGCCGTGGGCCGACCGCGGTGGTCCGGCTGTGACTGCCCAGGGTGTTGCCAGGGCCTCGCAATGCGGACCTGTGCTTCTCTCGCTGGACGATCCGCGCGCCCGGGATCCACGCCAGGCCGGTGCGAAGGCCGCCCGGCTGGCCCGGGCTCATACGGGTGGCCTTCCGGTCCTGCCGGGGGCGATCGTGCCGGTGGAGCGTGCACGACCGTCGATCGACCAGGGCCACAAGGCCCTCGGCACCGGCGGGAGCGGTGCAGCGCGCCTGGCTGTCATGGCCGTGGACCCGGACGCCGCCGTCCTGGCCGAGCTCGGACATGCCGCCACCGCATTTGCGAGGCCCTTGATCGTGCGCTCCTCGAGTCCGGTCGAGTCCGGCGGCGCTTGGTCGGGAGCCTTCAGCACGTTCGAGGACGTCACCGCGGACCAGCTGTCGACCGCCCTGCGCGGGGTGTGGGCGTCGATGTTCACCGTGCAGGCGCTAGAGCGCTTCGAAGCGACAGGCCTCGATCCGCGCGAGACCGGCATGGCGGTCCTGATCCAGCCACAGATCAGGCCGAACTGTGGCGGCGTTGCGACTGTGCGCGATGACGGCACGGTCGACGTGGTCGCGACGGACGGTCGACTGGCCGAGCTGGTGGCGGGTTGGGCCACCGGTACACGGGCCACCGTGACAGCGAGCGGCGGGGTTCGCGCTGCAGGCGCGCTGGAGCCGTTCAGACTGCGTCCCTTCGCCGCCGTCGCAGCCCTGGCGCGAGACGTCCACGACCTGCTCGGCGACGACGCTGTCGAGTGGGCCGTCGTGGACGACGACGTCCTCCTGCTGCAGTCGACCAGGTCGGCCCGACCGAGGCGCCCCGATCGGCGCCCGCGCGCGCACCAGGGCATCGACGATCCGATCGCCTTGCGGATCGCAGTCGGTGCTGCCTGGTTTCCTGGTCTACTCGGTGAGGAACTGGTGCTCCCGTGGTGGCTGGCCGCGGACAGAGAGGTCGCCCGGCCCGCCGCGCATCCGTCCGCGCATCCGATCGAAGACCTCGACGCAGCCGTTGCTCTCGCCGCCACGCTCACCGAGGAAGCCTGGGC
>DAIUDS010000119.1:3026-6681 GCA_036845485.1 Jiangellaceae bacterium | reverse complement strand
TCGTAGGCCTCGACCTGCGCACCGAGCCGGCGGGCAGTCGCGATCGCCTGCAACCCGGCGACACCCGCACCGAGTACGAGGACGCGGGCCGGCGGCACGGTCCCAGCCGCGGTCATGAACAGCGGAAAGAACCGCGGCAACCGCTCGGCGGCGATCAGTGCCGCGCGGTACCCGGCTACCAGAGCCTGCGACGACAGCGCGTCCATCGCCTGCGCGCGCGAGATTCGTGGCACCAGCTCCATGGCGAACGCAGTCACCCCGGCGTCGCGCAACGCTCGGACCAACGCCAGCCTCTGAGACGTCGGAAGGAACGAGATCGTGACGGCACCACGCCGCAGTTGCAACACTCGGTTCGCATCGGGAGGCTGCACGGACAGGACGACGTCGGCGCCGGTCAGTCCCTCGTGGGTCACGGCGGCACCCGCGGCCTCGTAGGCGCTGTCGTCATGCAACGCTCCGGCCCCGGCTCCGGCCTCGATGACGACGTCGAGGCCGGCGTCGACGAGCCGGCCAACCAGCTCGGGGACCATCGCCACCCGGCGTTCGTAGGGCCCCTCTTCCCGGGCGACGAGGACCTTCATCGCAGTGCACGTTACCTGCGGCTTCGGGTAGGGGAGCGCCCAGGGCGCCCCGCCCTCGCCGGCGGCGGAAATCGCACTCGCCGCCGGTTTCACCTTCGACCATTCAGCCGTCAGACCGCGAGGAGCACCTTGCCTACGTGCTCTCCGGCCTCGAGCACCCGGTGGGCCTCGGCTGCCTCGGACATCGGCAGGACGCGGTCGATCACCGGCTTCACGTCACCGGATTCGATCAACGGCCACACGTGCTCCCGGACGGCGGCCACGATGGTCGCCGTCTCCTCGTCACTGCGGGAGCGCAGAGTCGCCGCGACGAGAGCCGCACGTTTGGCCATCAACGCCGACAGGTCGAGCTCGGCCCGCCGTCCGCCCTGCAGACCGATGACCACGAGCCGCCCGCCCGGCGCGAGCACGTCTATGTTGCGGGCCAGGTATTTCGCGCCGATCACGTCCAGCACGACGTCTGCGCCGCGTCCCCCGGTTGCGTCGCGGACGACGGCGACGAAGTCTTCCTCACGGTAGTTCACGAGTACCGAGGCGCCGAGCTCCTCGCATCGCGCCAGCTTCGCCTCCGACCCCGCGGTCACGGCGACCGTTGCGCCGACGGCACGCCCGAGCTGGATCGCGGCCGTACCGATGCCACTACCACCACCGTGTACGAGGAGCGTCTCACCCGGCTGAATGCCCGCGATCATGAAGACGTTGGACCACACCGTGCACATCGCCTCGGGCAGCCCCGCAGCCGTCACGAGGTCTACGCCTGCAGGAACGGGCAACAGATGAGCCGCAGATGCTGCGACCTTGGTGGCGTATCCGCCACCCGCTAGCAATGCACACGCCTGATCGCCCACGGTCCAGCTCGCGACGCCGGACCCTACCGACGAGACCGTGCCGCTGCACTCCAAGCCGGGCCACGCCGGCGCACCTGGGGGTGCCGGGTAGTTACCCTGGCGCTGGTGCAGGTCCGCCCGGTTGACTCCTGCGGCGGCGATGTCAAGAACGACCTCGCCGCGACCTGGCTCGGGGTCTGGTACCTCTGCCCAGCGCAGCACGTCCGGTGGGCCGGGCTCGGTGATCACGATCGCGCGCATCAGCGGAAACCCGGCTGGGCCGGCGCACCAACCGTCCTCACCAGCCCTCGAACGGTGGCTCGCGCCGCTCGACCTGGTTCCAGTAGTCGCGATGGTCGACGATCTGCCCGTCGGCTCGGAAACGGAGCAGCGTCGCACCGGCGAGACTCAGCCGCTCACCACTCTCGACCCAAGTCGCCCACCACTCGACTGCCGCACGGTCGCCCGCTGCCACCGGCTCGCCGAACCAGCACTCGACGTCGTCCTCGACTCCGAAGTTCTCGCTCAGGTAGCGGCGCACCCCCGCGACTCCGAGGTCGGGCTCACGGAAGGCGAGGGCGCGATACACGGCATCCTCGGCGTAGAGGGCGGTGATTGCCTCCACGTCGTGGTCGGGCCAGGCCCGTCTCCACGTCTCTGTCCACCTGCGGGCGGCGACCTGAACGTCCATGGCCTGATCTTAGGTGTGCCAGATCAGCCGGACCCACGTTTGTCCACGTCGGACGAGTCCGTCGGGGCGGCCGCTTTGTCGTCGCCGGAGGTGCCGGGCCGTGGTGCCCACGGAAGCTCCTCCGCCGACCGCACCACGATCACGCGGTCGCCGCGAAGGAGATGCCCGATCGCCGGCGAGTGGTAGGGCAGCACCGACTCGTCGCGGATCACGGCGATCACGACGTCGTCGAGCTGGCGGGGGGTTCGGCCTTCCTCCCGAGGCACTACGTCACGCTCTGCCACCTCGAGACCCTCGCCCGTCGAGATGAGGTCCTCGAGCACATTCCCAAGAGCCGGGCTGACCGTGGCAAGCCCGAGCAGGCGGCCGACCGCGTCGGAGGAGATGACCACCGTGTCGGCGCCGCCCTGCCGGACCAACTCGACATTCTCGGATTCACGGACGGCAACGATGATCTCGGCGCGTTGGTTGAGCTGCCGGGCCGTGAGCGTCGCCAGCACACTGGCGTCGTCGCGGCCCGTCGCCACGATGACGCGCTGCGCGCTGGGAACACCCGCGCTGCGCAGCACGCCGGCCCTTGTGGCATCGCCCAGCACACCGACCAGGCCGGCCGCATTGGCCTCGTCAATGGCCAGCTGCGAGGGGTCGACGACGGTGATCTGCTCGGCTGCCACTCCGTTCGAGAGCAGTGTCGCAACGGTGCTTCGGCCCTTGACGCCGTAGCCGACGACGACCGTGTGATCGCGCAAGGTCCGCCTCCAGCGGTTGAGCCGCAGCTGCTCTCGCCCGCGCGAGGTCAGCGCTTCCAGGGTCGTCCCGACCAGGACGATGAGGAACAGGATGCGCATCGGGGTGATCAACACGACGTTGACGATCCGGGCCGGATCGCTGACCGGTGTGATGTCGCCATAGCCCGTGGTCGACAGGCTCACGGTGGAGTAGTAGAGCGCATCGAGCAGGTCGACCTCGCCATCGGAGTTGTCCGTGTAACCGTCCCGGTCGAGCCAGACGACGAAGACGACGAACGCGAGCACGCCCAGCGCGACCAGGACCCGCCGCCCGATCGCCCGCACCGGGTCGAGACCCACGGCGGGCAGGCGTACGGGGCCTCCTGCTTCCACGGCGTCCGACCGTAGCCGACCGATGCCCCGATTCCGGCGGCCCTCCGGATGTGTCCCGGTCACGCCGATCGCACCTCGTCGATCGCAGAGGAGAGCAGGTCAATCCCTTCGGCGATCACGCGCTCACCGAGTGACGCGTAGCCGAAGATCAGGCCGCCGCGGCCCGGGCTGGAGATGCGGTACGGCGCGACACCGTAGATATTCAGCCCACGGTCGGCTGCGGCATTCACCACTCTGGCTTCGTCCAGGTCGGACGGCAGCCAGGCGACAAGGTGAAGGCCGGCTGCGATCCCGGTCGGCTCGAGATCGGGGACTCGCTCCTGCAAGGCCGTCAGGAGCGCGTCCCGGCGTCGTCGGTACATCGGCCGCATCCGGCGCAGGTGCCGGTCGAGCTCGCCGTGGGAGAGGAAGTCGGCGAACGCGAGCTGGTCGAGC
>DAIUDS010000119.1:0-3016 GCA_036845485.1 Jiangellaceae bacterium | reverse complement strand
AACCTTTGCGGCGGCGAGGTCGTCGACGAGGTGGCCGGGCGCGACGAGCCAACCGAGCCGGAGCCCGGGCGCGAGGGTCTTGCTCGCCGTGCCCGCGTAGACGACCTGGTCGGAGGCCAGTCCCTGCATGGCTCCGATCGGCGCCTGGTCGTAGCGATATTCGGCGTCGTAGTCGTCCTCGACGATCAACGCACCGCGACGGTGCGCCCACCGGAGCACCGCTGCCCGGGACTCGGCCGGCAGCACGGCGCCGGTCGGCCACTGGTGTGACGGGGTGAGGATGGCGACATCGGCATCGACACGGTCCAGGACGTCCACCCGGATACCGTCGTGGTCGACCGGCACACCGACCACGTCGAGCCCGGCGGCCGCGGCGATCGGGATGGCGTCGTCGTCGGAGGACGGGTCCTCGACGGCCAGTCGCTTCGCCCCGGACGCTGCCAGCACCTGGATGAGCAACGCGATGCCCTGCGTGTACCCGTTGCAGATAACCACGTTCTCGGGCTTGGCCGACGTGCCCCGCACCCGGTTCAAGTAGTCGGCGAGTGCCTCGCGAAGCTCAGGGAGACCGCGGCCGCCGAGATAGAACCGCTCCTTCGGCGCCTCGGTCAACACCCTGCGGACCGAACGTAGCCATGCGGCCCGAGGGAACTGGGACACGTCTGGCCGGCAGGAACGAAAGTCGATCCCCGGCACGTGCGTCGGAACCGGCGGCGCCGGTGCGGGCGACGGCTCCGCACCGGCAGCGACCCAGGTGTAGCCGCCCCTGCGACTGGTCAGGTATCCCTCGGCGGTGAGGTGCTGGTACGCCTCGACGACGACCCCGCGTGAGACCCCGAGGTCGGCGGCGAGGGTTCGGGTGGACGGCAACGAACTGCCGAGCCCCAGCCGTCCGGAGCGGATCCCATCCCGGATCGACGCCGCTATCTGCCGGTGCAGCGGCATGCGGAGGTCCCGCCCCAGCTCGACCAGCAGGTCGCCACGGAGGCGAGAATTGGACCTTGATTCGGCCATCGGATTGGACCTTATCCCTCGCACCGAGTCTTGCCAGGCTCGGTGCCATGTCCAGAACAACGACGAACGGCCTGTCGGACCGGCTGGACGGGCAGCTGCTCCTCCCGGACGACGCGGGGTACGACGAGGCACGCACCGTATGGAACGCGATGGTGGACCGGCGGCCGCGCGTGATCGTCCGTTGCGCGAGCGTCGCCGATGTGGTGCTCGCCGTACGCACCGCGCGGGAGCTCGAGCTGGAGATCGGTGTGCGATGCGGCGGGCACAGCGTGCTCGGTCTGTGCGTGCCGGACGACGGCTTGATGATCGATCTCAGCCCGATGGGCGGCGTGCGCGTCGACCCGGCGCAACGTCGGGCGTGGGTCCAAGGTGGCGCGCTCCTGGGCGCCCTCGACCGCGAATCGCAGCAGTACGGCCTGGCGACGACGGCGGGGAACATCTCGCACACCGGCGTGGGTGGCCTGACCCTCGGCGGCGGGATGGGCTGGCTCGCCCGCGAGTACGGGCTCTCCTGCGACAATGTCGTCTCGTTGGAGGTTGTGACCGCGAACGGAGACGTGGTCCGCGCGAGCGAGGCCGAGAACCCAGACCTGTTCTGGGGCCTGCGCGGCGGTGGCGGGAACTTCGGCATCGTCACCCAGTTCGAGTTCCGGTTGCACCCGGTGGGGACCCTGGCGCTGGTGGCCGAGTTCGCGTACCCGATCGAGCAGGCGCTGCCTGTGCTGCGCGGGTGGCGTGACCTGAACGCCGAGGCACCCCGGCAGGCCACGTTCGTGGCGTCCGTCGTCGGTGACGGCCCGGCCACCGTCGGGTTCGTGTGGGTCGGCGATCTCGACCAGGGCCGGGCACTGGTCCCGGCGGTGCGTGCTCTCGGGCGACCGGTGGCGGAGCGTGTGATCGAGCCGTCGTACGTCGAACTCCAGCGGAAGGACGACACACCTGAAGGGCATGCGCAGCGCCGGTACTGGAAGGGCCACTTTCTCGGGCAGCTCCCGGACGAGGCGATCGAGGCATTCCTGCTCCGTGGGACGGCACACGGCAGCGGCGAGCACCTCCCGAACGTCGAGCTTCAGGCATACGGCGGAGCGATCAGCGACGTGCCAGACGAGGACACGGCGTTCAGCCAACGGGGCACCCTCTTCGAGTACGTCGCCGCAGCCCGCTGGACCGAGCCCGCCGAGGATCAGACCCGGATGACGGTCGCACGGCGATGCGCCGCGACGCTCGAACCATTTGCCAGCGGCGCGTACGTCAACTCGATGAGCGACGAAGGAGCCGCAGGCGTTCGCCGCGCATACCCGCGCGAGAAGCTTGCCCGGTTGACCGCGCTCAAGGACGTGTACGACCCGGACAACGTGTTCCACCTCAACCAAAACATCGTGCCGTCCCCTCGCTGACCCGGTGGGCCTGGCGGCTCACCCCGGCCAGTCACGCGCCAGACGGGTGGCCGAGTCGGCCGCGTCGGTAGCGGCCGCCGCATCGCCACTGCGTTGCCCGGCCGCATAGCCGACGACGTACGTCGTGATCGGCGCGGCGGGCCGGTCGACGTTGTGCGCCGCCTCTCTGGCCAGGTCCAGGACGCCGTCGACGTCGACAGCATCGACCGGAACCCCGAGCGCTTCGCACAGCCGGCGCACCCATTCCTCGAGCATCGGGACCTCCTACTTCAGGCGTCGGCCCAACGGGCCAGGTCGTCGGGTGTGTCGATGTCAGCGGCTGCGCCTGCGTCCACGACATCCACGAGCCGCAGTTGGTCGAGGACGCTGCGGACCGGGCGGTTGCGCGGATCGTGGACGGCCTGAAGGGCGCGCTCGAGCGCGGGACGGCGATATGCGGCGAGCAACGGCTGCACCCGACCCCCGCCATCGACGACCGCGGCGCCATCCACGCTCGACTGGGCCTCCGCGAGCAACCGGCCGACGACGCGTGCATCGACGGAGGGCAGGTCGGCGGCCAACACGACGACCACCCCCGACGCGTTAGCCGTCCCGAGCGCGGTGAG
>DAIUDS010000118.1:0-6797 GCA_036845485.1 Jiangellaceae bacterium | reverse complement strand
TTCGCACTCGTCGCCCAGACCTGGGCGCAGGCGCACATGTCGGCCACCCGGGCCGCGATCGTCATGACCATGGAGCCGGTGTTCGCGGCCGCGCCGCCGAGGGGCCGCACCAGGTCACGTAGGCGGTCGGGAAAGAGCCGACCCCTACCAGGCTTGCCTGGACACGAGGCGGTGACCTCTTCGTAACGAACCGTCTTGCGTCCCGGACAATGCGTCCGCTCCTTGGACGGCGGAAGCTACTGTCGAAGCTCGCGTCAAGGAGGAGATCCCGTGGTCGTGGTGATGGAGCCAGGCGCAACGGGTGCCCATGTCGACGCCGTCGTCGAGCGGGTTCGCAGCGCCGGTGGCGCGGCATTCGTGAGCCGCGGAGTGAGCCGCACCATCATCGGACTGGTGGGCGACAACGTCGACGAGTTCCGTGCGCTCAACCTGCGCAGCATGGCCGGTGTGGCTGACGTCATTCGGGTCTCGTCGCCGTTCAAGCTGGTGAGCCTGGACAACCACCCGGGCCGAAGTACGGTCGTGGTCGGCGGGTCGGACCGCGGCGTGCCCATCGGGCCGGGCACGTTCACCCTCATCGCCGGGCCCTGCGCCGTCGAATCGGCACAGCAGACGTTCCAGGCGGCGGAGATGGCCCAGGCGGCAGGGGCAACGCTGCTGCGCGGCGGTGCGTTCAAGCCGCGCACGTCGCCGTACGACTTCCAAGGCCTCGGCGAGCAGGGCTTGCGAATCCTGGCCGAGGTCCGCGAGAGCACGGGCCTGCCGATCGTCACCGAGGTCCTCGATGCCCACGACGTCCCGCTCGTCGCGCGGTACGCCGACATGCTCCAGGTCGGCACCCGCAACATGCACAACTACGCGCTACTGCAGGCGGTAGGTCGAGCACAGCTGCCGGTGCTGCTCAAGCGGGGCATGCAGGCCACGGTCGAGGAGTGGCTGACTGCCGCCGAATACGTCGCCCAGCGTGGCAACCTCGACATCGTGTTGTGCGAGCGGGGCATTCGCACCTTCGAGACGTCGACCCGCAACACGCTGGACATCGCCGCCGTTCCGGTCGTCCAGCAGCTGTCCCACCTGCCCGTGATGGTCGACCCGTCGCATTCGGGTGGCCGCCGTGACCTGGTACTCCCACTCGCCCGCGCGGCGATCGCGGTCGGCGCCGACGGCATCCTGGTCGACGTCCATCCGGCTCCGGAGGAGGCGCTGGTCGACGGCGCCCAGGCGTTGGTCGGCGCCGATCTGCGCGAGCTGGCATCCGCTGTGCGGCGGCTTCCACCGTTGGTCGGCCGCCGGCCCGCCGAGCGCCTCGCTCCGGCGGGCGCTTCCTGAGCGATCAGGCGGGACCGTCCACGATGCGGGCAGCGGCCCGCTAGGCGGTCAGCAGCCGGGCCAGGATCTCGCCGGCCTTCCGGCAGTCCTCGGTGGTGACGTCACGGTGTGCGATCAGACGCACGACCGTAGGGGCGACCGCAATGGTCAGCACGCCTTCGTCACGAGCCTGCGCGACCACGTCGGCGGCGCTTGTCCCAGCCTTCGACACGTCGAGCAGGACAATGTTCGTCTCCACCGTGGCCGGATCGACGACGGCCGCATCCGCAACCAGACCGGCCAGGATCCGGGCCTTCTCGTGATCCTCGGCGAGCGGTTCCACGTGCCGGTCGATCGCGTAGAGTCCCGCCGCCGCGAGCACCCCGGCCTGCCGCCAGCCCCCGCCGAGCCGTTTGCGCCATTCCCGGGATTCGGCGATCACCGCGGCCGGGCCGACGAGAACCGAGCCGACAGGTGCGCCCAACCCCTTGGACAGGCCCACCGCCACCGTGTCGAAGAGCGTCCCGTACCCGTCCAGCCCGACGCCCGACGCGACGTGGGCGTTCCAGAGCCGCGCACCGTCGAGATGCAGCCGCACTCCGGTGCCGCGGACGAGGTGGCGCAGTGCTCGCAGGTCGGCCATCGGCTGCACCGTGCCACCGGCAAAGTTGTGGGTGTTCTCGACGGTGACGGCAGCCGTCGACACCAGATATTGGCCCGCGTCGGGCGACATCATCGAGGCCACTGCGTCGAGGTCCACGTGTCCCTTCGGGTGTGACCAGGTCCGCGTCGTCACGCCGTGCCAGGTGGCGTGCGCGCCGAGCTCGGCTCGGACCACGTGCGCCTGCGCCTCGCAGAGCATTTCCTGTCCCACCCCGACGTGCGCCCGCACCCCGAGCAGGTTGGCCAGCGTGCCGCTGACGGTGAACAGGCCGGCCTCGTGCCCGAGCAGTCCGGCGACCCTCTCCTCGAGCGCACGGACCGTTGGGTCTTCGCCGTAGACGTCGTCACCGGTCTCGGCAGCGGCCATCGCGGTGAGCATCCCGGGCGTAGGCCTGGTCACGGTGTCGCTTCGCAGGTCGACGGTCACGGTCCGACTCTAGGACGACGCCCGTCAGCGGGCTTCGAGCAGCTCCGCCACCAGGAAGGCAAGCTCCAACGACTGGGTCCGGTTCAGCCGTGGGTCGCAGAACGTCTCGTACCGGTCCCCCAGCCCGTCCTCGGCGATAGGGTCACCACCGCCGACGCACTCGGTGACGTCGTCACCGGTCAGCTCGACATGGATGCCGCCCGGAACCGTTCCCAGCGTGCGATGGACCTCGAAGAACCCCCTGACCTCGTCGACGACGTCGTCGAAGCGGCGGGTCTTGTGCCCGCTGGGCGCCTCGTATGTGTTGCCGTGCATCGGGTCGCAGACCCAGGAGGCAACCAGCCCGTTCGCCGTGGCCTTCTCGACTAGCGGGGCCAGGTCGTCGCGGATCCTTCGGGCACCCATCCGGGTGACGAATGTCAACCGGCCGGGCTCACGGTCCGGATCCAACCGCTCCGCCAGCGCGAGAACCTCCTCCGGGGTGGCCGTCGGTCCGAGCTTGACGGCAATCGGGTTGCGGAGCCGCGTGGCGAACTCCAGGTGCGCGCCCCCGAGCTGGCGCGTGCGATCCCCCACCCAGACCAGGTGCCCGGACACGTCGTAGGGCTGGCCGGTGCGCGAGTCGACCCGGGTGAGGGCCCGTTCGTAGTCCAGGAGCAGCGCCTCGTGGCTGGCGTAGAGCTCGACCGTGTGCAGCTGCTCGGGGTCGGCACCGATCGCGTGCATGAACGAGAGCGCCTTTTCGATCTGACCGGCGAGCCGCTCGTAACGCAGGCCGGCCGGCGACGTCCGGACGAAGTCGGTGTTCCAGGCGTGAACCTGTCGGAGGTCGGCATACCCACCACCGATGAAGGCCCGGGTCAGGTTCAGGGTTGCCGCTGCGGCGTGGTACGCGCGCACCATCCGCGACGGATCCGGCGTGCGGGCACCGGCGGTGAACTCGAAGCCGTTGACGATGTCGCCGCGATACGCGGGAAGCGTGATGCCCCCCCGGGTCTCGGTCGCGCGCGACCGTGGTTTGGCGTACTGACCGGCCAGCCGCCCGACCTTGACCACCGGGACGCTCGCGGCATAGGTCAGGACGACGGCCATCTGCAACAGCGTCTTGAGCTTGTTGCGGACGTTGTCCGCCGTCACCCCGTCGAACGTCTCGGCGCAGTCGCCGCCCTGCAGGAGGAACGCTTCCCCTCGGGACACGGCTGCCAGACGTTGGCGCAGTTGGTCGCATTCACCGGCGAACACCAACGGAGGCATCTTCCGCAACTCGCCGACGGCAGCCTCGACCGCCACGTCGTCGGGCCACTGCGGCTGTTGGGAGACGGGCATCGATCCGGTGACGTCGGCGAGCTCGGCGAACAGGGCGGCGTCACGGCTCCGGGTCACCGCCCAAGCCTAGGCCCGGACGTCCCCCGAGCGGCTCTCGGTAGGGTGACGACGCCGGCTCGAAACAGTGCCCGAAGGGGTTCGACGATGACGATGCGCAAGGTCGCGATGCTCACCGCCGGGGGCCTGGCCCCGTGTCTCTCGTCCGCAGTGGGCGGACTGATCGAACGCTATACCGAGCTCGCGGCCGACATCGAGATCATCGCGTACACCGACGGCTACGTGGGTCTTCTCACGGGACGGTCGATCACGGTGACACCCGAAATCCGCGAAGGCGCGCATCTGCTGCACCGCTTCGGTGGCAGCCCCATCGGCAACAGCCGGGTGAAGCTCACCAACGTCGCCGACTGTGTCAGGCGGGGCCTGGTCAAGGAGGGTCAGGATCCGCTGGCCGTCGCTGCCGACCAGCTCACCCACGACGCCGTCGACGTCCTGCACACGATCGGAGGCGACGACACCAACACAACCGCGGCAGACCTCGCCGCCTATCTCGAGCGTCACGGGTACGACCTGACCGTCGTCGGCCTGCCGAAGACCATCGACAACGACATCGTGCCGGTGCAGCAGAGCCTGGGTGCCTGGACGGCCGCCGAGCAGGGCGCACTCTTCGCCCGCAACATCATCGCCGAGCACTCGTCCAACCCCAGGATGCTCATCGTGCACGAGGTCATGGGCCGCAACTGCGGCTGGCTCACCGCAGCGACCGCACGCGCTTATCGCACATGGCTCGCCGACCAGGAGTGGAACCCGGCCATCGGGCTCGACCCCCGTCGGTGGGAGATTCACGGCATCTACGTGCCCGAGGCGGCCCTAGACCTCGACGTCGAGGCCGAACGGCTACGTGCGGTCATGGACCAGGAGGGCTGCGTCAACCTGTTCCTGTCCGAAGGTGCCGGCGTGGAATCGATCGTCGCCGCGATCGAAACGGCCGGTGAGGAGATCGAGCGCGACCCGTTCGGCCACGTCCAGCTGGACAAGATCAATCCCGGCGCCTGGTTCGGCAAGCAGTTCGCCGCCAAGCTTGGCGCCGAGAAGGTCATGGTGCAGAAGAGTGGATACTTCAGCCGCTCCGCAGCCGCGAACGCCGAGGACCTGAGGCTGATCAAGAGTTGCACCGACTTCGCCGTCGACTGCGCGCTGCGCCACGAGGCCGGCCTCGTCGGACACGACGAAGACCACGACGGGCAGCTGCGGGCGATCGAGTTCGACCGCATCAAGGGTGGCAAGCGCTTCGACCCGACGGTCGACTGGTTCACCGGCCTGCTCGGCGCGATCGGCCAGCCGGTCCCGTAAGGAGTCAGTGCGCACCCTTGTTCTTCTTGGCGGCGGCGATCTCGGCCTTTGCACGCTCGGCGTAGACGTCCACGTACTCCTGCCCGGACAACGCCATCAGGGCGTAGACGATCTCATCGGTCACAGATCGCAGAACGTACCGGTCGCTCTCCATGCCCTCGTAGCGGCTGAAGTCCAGCGGCCTCCCGAACCGCAGACCCGGCCTCATGATCTTGGGAATCAGCCGGCCGGGCGGCTGCATCTTGTCGGTGTCGATCATCGCCACCGGGATCACGGGTACCTTGGCCTCCAGGGCCATCCGGGCGACACCGGTCTTCCCACGGTAGAGGCGTCCGTCCGGGGAGCGGGTGCCCTCGGGGTAGATACCTAGCAGGTCGCCACGGCGCAGCACCCGCAGCCCTGCCGAGATCGCACCCTCGCTGGCCTTACCGCCCGATCGGTCGATCGGAACCTGCCCGACACCGCGGAAGAAGACCCGCTTGAACCAGCCCTTGATCCCCGGCTCGGTGAAGTAGTCGATCTTGGCGAGGAACGTGACGCGGCGCGGCACGACGAGCGGCATGAACAGCGAGTCGGAGAAGGACAGGTGATTGCTCGCCACGATGGCCGGACCTTGGGTCGGAATGTGCTCGAGGCCCTCGGCCCACGGCCGGTACACCAGCCGCAGTACGGGTCCCAGAATCACCCGCTTCAGGAACCAGTAGAACACGGGCGAACACTACTCGACCGCTACCGGTCACCCGGTTGACCGCCGGACGTGCGACGATGCCGCTGACGACCCGATCGGGAGCGGAGGGCCCGCAGTGCACACAGTCCCGGGAACCGAGCCCTACAGCCATGCCGGCGGTACGACCGGCGTGTTGCTGTGCCATGGCCTGACCGGTTCCCCGGCCTCGATGCGCCCGTGGGCGCAACACCTTGCCGGCGCCGGGTTCACGGTCGAGGTCCCGCTGCTCCCCGGGCATGGCACGACCTGGCAGGAGCTCAATGCAACTCGCTGGCCAGACTGGTTCGCCACGGTCGAGCGTGCACTGCTCGGGCTCGCCGAGCGCTGCGACCAGGTCATCGTCGGTGGGTTGTCGATGGGCGGCTGCCTGGCGCTGCGCCTGGCCGAGGTGCACGGCGACGCAGTCAGTGGCCTCGTGCTCGTCAACCCGGCGATCGGCAGCGGTGACAAACGGCTGATGGCGCTCCCTGTGCTCCGCCATGTGGTCCCGTCGCTCAGTGCACTGTCCGGCGACATCGCGAAGCCCGGCCAGGACGAGATCGCCTACGACCGCAACCCCTTGCGCGCGCTGCACTCCCTGACCCGGCTGTGGAAGCTGGTCGTCACCGACCTGCCCCGCGTGGCGCAGCCCCTGCTGATCTATCGCAGCGACCAGGACCACCTCGTCGACGCGACGAGCTTGGGACTGATCCGCGCCGGGGTCTCGTCGACCGACATCACCGTGGTCGAGCTGCACGACAGCTACCACGTCGCCACACTCGACCACGACGCCGAGACGATCTTCGAGGGAACCGTCGGCCTCCTCCGCCGCCTCGCCCCCGCGACACAGGACGGCGGATAGCGATGTCCCGCGACGACGAGCAGGTCTGGGCCGACCTGGTCCAGGCCTTCCACGCCGCACCTGACGACGATGGGCCCCGCTGGCCGGCCGCCGAGGACGTCCAGACCGATGACCGCGAGACCGGCCCGGTCGAGGTGGAGTCGGATGGCCCACCG
>DAIUDS010000117.1:0-6831 GCA_036845485.1 Jiangellaceae bacterium | reverse complement strand
CTTCCGGGTTCGAGCTCGGCGCCGACGACTACCTCACCAAACCGTTCGAGCTTCGAGAGCTCGTCATGCGGCTGCGGGCGCTCGACCGCAGACGCGCGCACGCCCGACCCCCGGTCAGCGAGATCGCGGGCCTCCGGCTGGACCCCTTCCGCCGGGAGCTCTTCCGCGACGGACGCTACGTCGCGCTCACCCGGAAGCAGTTCGCCGTGCTCGAAGTCCTCGTCGCCGCCGAAGGCGGTGTCGTCAGCGCCGAAGAGCTCCTGGAACGGGCCTGGGACGAGAACGCCGACCCCTTCACCAACGCCGTGCGCATCACCGTCTCCGCATTGCGCAAACGACTCGGCGAACCATGGCTCATCGCCACCGTGGCCGGCGTCGGCTACCGAATCGACACCGGCACGGACACCGCCCACCCTGGCAGCACTCATGAATAGACGCCCAAGGCTCAGCGCCCGACTGAAACTCACCATCAGCTACGCCGGATTCCTCCTCCTCGCCGGTGCTCTCCTGCTGGCCGTGGTATGGGTGTTCCTGCTGCGGTATGTCCCCGACCGCGCAAGCGCCCCTGGCGCCAACCGCTCCGACATCCTGCGTGCCTTCGCCCCCGCCGCGGCCACAGCACTGGCCTTCCTCCTCGTGTTCGGCCTCCTGGGAGGATGGATCCTCGCCGGCCGGATGCTCGCACCACTCACACGGATCACGGACGCGGCACGGATGGCTGCGAACGGATCACTGTCCCACCGAATCCGCATGGAAGGCCCCAACGACGAATTCCGCGAACTCGCCGACGTGTTTGACACCATGCTCGAACAACTCGAATCCCACGTCACCGAACAGCAACGATTCGCCGCGAACGCCTCCCACGAACTGCGCACCCCGCTGGCAATCTCGCAGACACTCCTCGACGTCGCCCGCAACGACCCCACGCGGGACCAGGGCGAACTCATCGAACGCCTCCACGCTGTCAACACGCGGGCGATCGACCTCACCGAGGCCCTCCTGCTGCTCAGCCGCGGCGACCGCAGGAGCTTCACCCGCGAGCCCGTCGACCTATCCCTCATCGCCGAAGAAGCCACCGACACGCTGCTTCCCCTCGCTGAGCAGCGCAGGATCACGCTCGACGTCACCGGCGAGACGACACAGACCGTCGGCTCCGCGGCGCTCATACTGCGGATGGTGACGAACCTCATCCAGAACGCCATCGTCCACAACCTCCCCGCCGGCGGCACCGTAACGGTCCACACCGAATCGCGGCACGACGCGAGCGTGCTGCGGGTCGAGAACACGGGCCATCCGCTCCCATCTGAGCTGGTACCGACCCTCACCGAACCCTTCCAACGCGGAACAGAACGCATACGCACCGACGAGCGGGCCGGCGTCGGCCTCGGGCTGGCCATCGTGCACAGCATCGTCCAAGTACACGACGGGACCCTCGACCTCACACCCCGCCCCACCGGCGGTCTCCTCGTAACGATTCGACTTCCCGGCACGCCGGAGGCATCGTTCCCCGAGCGGGGCCCACTAGATCGTTGATTGGAAGCCCATATCGGCCTTCACGGCGATTGACCCGCGCCAGCGCGCGACCGGCGGCAGATGCGGACGTCGACTCTTTTTCAACTGTCCAATGCCGCTGGTAAGTTGAGCCCGCTGCTCGGTGCTGGACCAGGTTTAGGGATCACTCGTGGCCGAGGTGGCACTGCGACCAGTCGACGACTCCGACCTCGATGCCTTGTTCGAACAGAGCCGGGATCCGGAGTCGGTCCGGATGGCCGCCTTCACTGCCGAGGATCCCGACGACCGCACCGCATTCGATGCCCACATGGCGAAGGTCAGGACGTCGCCAGAGACCACCACCCGCGCTATCACGGTCGATGGGCGGCTGGTCGGCAGCATCGGTTGCTTCGTCATCGACGGCGACACCGAGGTCACGTACTGGATAGACAGGTCCTTCTGGGGGCAGGGCATCGCCGGTCGAGCGCTCGTCCTACTTCTGGAATCGGTTCCGGTTCGGCCGCTGTTCGCCCGCGTCGCGAGTGACAATGTGAGATCGCTCAAGGTGCTGCAGAAGGCAGGCTTCGCGATCACAGGCACGGAGATCTCGTTCGCCAACGGGCGGAACGCGGAGATCGAGGAAACGATCCTGCGCCTCGACCAGCCCGCGAATACCGCACCATCCGATGTGTCAAGCGGACTGAGGCCGACTTCCTGATCTCCGGCATGTCCGTACGCTCGGATCGCGGCATAGCGGACTCTCTTCCGTCCAGGGATCGGTGTGACCGCCGGACTGGGCGCCGGGCGCGTGCGTGTTGAGTCCTGTTGAGTCGGCGGGGTTGTCGCGGAAAGCGGCAGTGGCAAGTCGACGACCGCCCGGATGCTGGCCGGGCTCATCGTGCCGACCGCCGTCGACGTTCGGGCCCCAGGACGAAGAATGGAAAGGAGTCCTGCTCCCTTCCACTCTCAACGTATAGCGCACCGGGGGGCTTGCGGCAAGACCCCTGTCAGCCCGGAGAATCGCCGGTCGTAGCCAAAAACCTACGGGCGGGAAGCTGTGAGATGCGGCCGTTGTCGTCGACGTACGACTCGCGCGGCGGTGTCAAACCGCTGGTAGGGCTCGCCGTGCGGTTGCGGGCCCCCGGTGCGGAGGCGCGGGTGTGGGCACCGTCGGACTGCGCGGAGCGGTCGGTCGGTGTGCCGCTGGTCGGCCGCGCTCAGGACTGCCCTTACCCCGGACACCCGCGGACGAGCGACCGCTATGGCCGGCACGATCCGCACCGACGGGGCGACGGTGGCCGCAACGCTGCTGTTCGATCGGAGCTGATCACGTGATTCCCCTGACTACCAGCGCGTTTGACCTTCCCGACGACCTCACCCCCAAGGCCGACCCGGCGCTGATCGCCGGCGACGAGCAGCACTTCGCAGCCATCGGGGAAAGCCTCGAGCAGTCGATCGCCGACCTGTCCTACCGTCTCGACGCCGCGCGTAAGGCGCCCGGCGGCATAGGTCAGGAGGCCATGGACCGCGACCTGGAGATCCACCGGCTGACCGCTCGCCTGCGCGCCCTGCGTCGCTTCGGTTTGGACCTGTGCCTCGGACACATCGTCAGCGCAGACAACCCCGAGCCGGTGTATGTCGGACGACTCGGCCTCACCGACAGCGCGGGTCGTCGGCTGCTGCTCGACTGGCGCTCCCCCGCGGCTGAGCCGTTCTTCGGAGCGACCCACGCCAACCCGATGGGTCTGGCAAGCCGCCGCAGGTATCGCTGGACCCGCGGCCGAATCAGCGACTACTGGGATGAGGTGTTCACCTCCGACGGGTTCGACAGACACGCCGCTGCCCTCGACGACCAGTCCGCCTTCATCGCCAGCCTGGGCAGCAGCCGGTCGACTCGGATGCGAGACGTGCTCGGCACCATCCAGGCCGACCAGGACGCGATCATCCGCGCGGGGTCCCGTGGCGCGCTCGTCGTCGACGGCGGTCCGGGTACGGGGAAGACCGTCGTCGCTCTGCACCGCACCGCCTACCTCCTCTACTCCGACCCGCGCCTCGGTCACCGCCGGGGCGGCGTGCTGTTCGTTGGTCCGCACCAGCCCTACCTGGCCTACGTCGCCGACGTCCTCCCCAGCCTCGGAGAGGAGGGCGTGCAGACCTGCACCCTGCGAGACCTCGTCGCCGAGGGTGCGACTGCAGCGATCGAGACCGACCCCGACGTGGCCCTTCTGAAGTCGACCGCGGACATGGTGAAGGCGATCGAGCCAGCCGTCAGGCTCTACGAGGAGCCACCCACCGAGGGGATGGTGGTCGAGACCCACTGGTCCGACATCTGGCTCGGTCCCGACGAATGGGCCGAGGCGTTTGAGTCGCCGGACCCCGGTACTCCGCACAACGAGGCGCGCGACCAGGTTTGGGACGAGCTGCTCACGATCCTGATCGACAAGCACGACGACGACGTATCGCCGGACCTGCTCCGCAGGTCGCTTCGGCAGAACAAGGAGCTGATCGACACCTTCAACCGGGCGTGGCCACTCATCGAAGCGACCGACCTCGTCGGAGACCTGTGGTCGGTGCCCGCCTACCTGCGGATGTGCGCTCCCTGGCTCGACCCCGATGAGATCCGTAAGCTGCAGCGCGGGGACCCCCATGCCTGGACGGTGTCCGACCTGCCGCTCCTGGACGCCGCACGGCACCGGCTCGGCGACCCCGAGGCGTCACGGCAGCGGCGTCGCCGCGAGGCCGCCCTCGCGGCCGAGCGCGAGGAGATGAACAGGGTCGTCGACCACCTGATCGCCACGGACGACTCCGACATGAAGGTGATGTCGATGCTGCGGGGGGAGGACCTGCAGAGCACGCTGGTCGACGAGTCCGCGCTGCCCAGCACCGACCCGGACTTGCTCGCCAGCCCGTTCGCACACATCGTGGTGGACGAGGCTCAGGAGCTGACCGACGCAGAGTGGCAGATGCTGCTGCTCCGCTGCCCGTCCCGGAGCCTCACCATCGTCGGGGACCGCGCCCAGGCCCGGCACGGGTTCACCGAGTCATGGCAGGAACGGCTCGGGCGGATCGGGCTCGACAACATCAACCTGGCTTCCCTGAGCATCAACTACCGGACGCCGGAAGAGGTCATGTCGGAGGCCGAACCAGTCATTCGGGCCGTGATCCCGGACGCCAACGTGCCGACCTCCATCCGCAGCAGCGGTGTCCCCGTCATGCACGGGTCCGTGTCGGAACTGGGCTCGATCCTCGAATCTTGGCTCGCCGAGCATGCCGAGGGGATCGCCTGCGTGATCGGCGCTAGTGAGATCGAACGCGGCACGTTCCGGGCGACGTCCCGCGTCCGCTCACTCACCCCGGAGCTGTCGAAGGGGCTCGAGTTCGACCTGGTCGTCGTCATCGACCCGGAAGCGTTCGGTGAGCACTTCGAAGGAGCGGTCGACCGCTATGTCGCGATGACCCGAGCGACCCAGCAACTCGTCATCCTCCCGAACACGTGACTCCGGTGGCGTCGCCGTCCGGTTCGACCTGGGTCGCCGTGACCTCGGCTCGTAGACGGCCTCGCCGTCTTCGCGTACCGGGCCATCAGGCAACTGATCCACCCCTGGGAGACCCGTATGTGCGTGCTAGTCAACACCGTCCACGAGATGCTCGCCTTGCTCGACGAGACCGGTACGTCGATCGGCCTGCACGTCGACACGTACCACATGAACATCGAAGAGGACGGCTTCGTCGTGCCGGTCGAGGAGGCCGGGGAGCGGCTCGGTCACGTCCGCATCGGTGAGTCACATCGTGGCTACCTCGGCACGGGGACAATCGACTTCGACGCGTTCTACGGAGCACTCGTAGCGTCGGGCAACGACGGCCCGGTGACGTTCGAGAGCTTCAGCTCTGCCGTCGTCCACCCGGAGCTGAGCAACCAGTTGGCCGTCTGGCGCAACCTGTGGAGCGACGGCGACGACCTGGCGCGCCACGCTCGAGCCTTCATCGCCGAGAGGCTAAACCGGCCGTGACAGCCGGTCGGTCGACATACCTCGGGATCGATCTCGGCACGAGCGGGCTCAAGCTCACGCTGGTCGGCTCCGACGGCACGCTGATCGGCGAGGCGGAGGCGTCCTACGGCGTCCACACCCCGCAGCCCGGCCATGCCGAGACCGACCCCGCCGAGTGGTCCCTCGCACTGGATGAGGCGAGAACAGCTCTCTTCAACTCCATCCAAGGCGGAGGGGCAACGCCGGCCGTCGCCTCGATCGGCGTCACTGGCCAGATGCACGGTGTGGTGCTGGTCGGGCACGACGGCAACTCTGTCCGGCCCGCCGTGCTGTGGCCCGACCAAAGGGCGGAGTCGTCGCTGAGCGCGTGGCATGCGTTGGCGGATACGGTGCGCCAGCGGCTGGGAAACCCTCTGGTCGCCGGGATGGCGGGGCCGATCCTGTCGTGGCTGTGTGAGCACGAGCCCAGGTCGGTGGCGGCCACCGCTGTCGTCATGTCTCCCAAGGACTGGCTGCGTGCCGTGCTGACATCCGACCGGACGACCGAGCGCAGCGACGCCTCGGCGACGCTGCTCTGGGACGTTGTCTCCGACGCCTGGTCGACCGAGGCACTTCAGCTGGCTGGGGTCCGCGTCGAGCAACTTCCGAGAGTCGTGTCCTCAGACGAGGTGGTCGGAACGACGCCGGTCACGGCTCCCGCGCTGTCCGGTGACGAACATGTCCCTGTCGTGGCCGGCGGCGCCGACACGGCCTGCGCCCTGGCGGCCGTGCGCGCTGCGGTGGTCAACGCGGCTGGGCCCGAGGCGCCCCACGCGGCCGACATTCTGGTGGTCAACGTCGGGACCGGCATCCAGATACTGCGCCCCGCGGTTGCCGCCCGGGCTGGCCCCTCGCCGGTGACCCATCTCTACGCCGACACCGAGGGCGGCTGGTACGAGATGCTGGCGATCCAGAACGGCGGCTTCGCGTTGTCCTGGGTGCAGGCGCAGTTGGGAGCCGCGTGGGATGTGTTCGTCCGCATGGCGGCGTCTGCCCCGCCCGGCTCGTCCGGTGCGGTGTTCGTGCCATTCCTGACCGGGGAACGGGGCGGTGTGGCCTCGACGTCGTCCACTGCGTCGTGGGCGGGCCTCACTCCGACGGTGGGCCGAGCCGAGCTGGCGCGGGCGGCGTTCGAAGGCCTTGCGTTCACGATCAGACGCGGCATCGACGTACTCGGGGCGCGCGGGCCGGTGCTGCTGTGCGGCGGAGGCTCCCGCGAGCCGTGGTTGCGGCAGCTGATCGCTGATGTGGTCGGGCTGCCGATGCGCCACGTGCAGCTGCGCAGCGCCTCGACCGTAGGGGCGGCGGTACT
>DAIUDS010000116.1:0-6853 GCA_036845485.1 Jiangellaceae bacterium | reverse complement strand
CATCCGCTTGATCTCGGCGGCTTCGTCGTCGTGCCGCCGGAAGCCGCCGGAGGCAACCGGCTCGGCGCCCACGAAGCCGACCAGGAACAGGCCGTCGGGCGGCGCGAACTGTGCCGGGTCGATCGGCGTCTCGTCCACGCCGCCGTAGCGTTCGACGTACTCCTGCTGGAGCTCGGCCTCGAGAGCGCGAACGACGGGGTCGGTGTAGGCGAGCGTCCGGACGGTGAACTCCGGTGAGCGGAACGGCGCCCTTGCCGGAAGGGCGGCGCTCACACCGGTGTCCCAGGCTTCACCGTGGGCTTTGGTAACCGCAGTTTGCGAATCTGTGTGGACCGGGCCACCGCATAGAGTACGTGGCCACGGCGGGTGTCATCGGGGAATCGCTTGCGGATCTCACGCTTGACCCGGATACCCAGGATCGTCAGGTCGACGATCACCAGCAGCATGGAGCCGACCCACAGCAGGGTCGAGAACAACCGCACCTGTTCGGAGTTGACGAAGCTTGTGATCAGGACCAGCAGGATGATCGGCAGGAAGAACTCCGCTACCGTCCGGCGCGAGTCGACATAGTCGCGCAGGAACTTCCGGACCGGGCCCCTGTCACGCTCGAGGAACCCGCGCTCGTCACCGGCGACCATGGCTTGCCGGGTACGGACCCGCTGGGTCCGGGCCAGCTCCCGCTCGCGACGGGTCGCCTCGCGGCGGGTCAGCGGCGGCTTGACACGCTGCTTGCGCGCCTGCTCCGCCTCGCGGCGGGTCGGCGTCGGCCGGCCCTTCCGGGTGGGTTGGCCCTCGGACGTGTCCTGTTCGGCGGCGAGGCCTGCGGTCTGGTCTGGGTTGCTGCGACGGCGGAACACGTAGCCAAGAGTAGGTCAGCTCACGCACCGCCATGCCCATCAGGATTCCGACGCCGTAGGGTTGGAGCAGTACCACAGTCCGTCCACCGCGCATCACGAAGGGGCAACCGGGCCAGATGGGGATCCTCCAGCGCATGTCCATGATCTTCCGGGCCAAGGCCGACCGGGCGCTCGACCGTGCCGAGGACCCCCGGGAGACCCTCGACTACTCGTACAAGAAGCAGCTCGAGCTGCTTCAGAAGGTGCGCCGCGGTGTCGCCGACGTCGCGACCAGTCGCAAGCGCATCGAGGTCCAGATGTCCCAGCTGTCGGGACAGGGGGCCAAGCTGCAGGACCAGGCGCAGCGAGCGCTGGGGCTCGGCCGCGAGGATCTCGCCCGCGAGGCGCTGACCCGCAGGTCTGCCCTGGAGACCCAGATCTCGGATCTGCAGGTCCAGCACGCCAATCTGCAGGGTGAGGAAGAGAAGCTCACGCTGGCCGCCCAACGGCTGCAGGCAAAGGTGGAGTCCTTCCGGACGAAGAAGGAGACGATCAAGGCCAGCTACACCGCTGCAGAGGCCCAGACGCGTATCGGCGAGGCGTTCTCCGGCATCTCCGAGGAGATGAGCGACGTGGGCATGGCCGTGCAGCGCGCCGAGGACAAGACCGCGGCCATGCAGGCCCGGGCGGGTGCCATCGATGAGCTGCTGGCGTCCGGCGCCCTGGACGACCCGACCGGAACGGCCAAGGACGACATCACGGCCGAGCTGGACCGGCTCGCTTCCACCAGCGACGTCGAACTCGAGCTGGCTCGGATGAAGCAGGAGCTCACCCCCGGACCGGCCGAGGCGCCACGCCAGATCGAGGGTCAGGCAGCCCCGACCGGCGAGTCGGAGTCGCCCCAGACGCAGCCGCATACGCAGCCAAAGGTCCAGCCGGAAGAGGGCCGGCCGTGATCGTCCGGATCATGGGTGAAGGCCAGATCGAGATCGACGACTCCCGACTGCAGGAGCTCAATGCGCTCGACGACGCCCTGGCGGCGGCGGTCGAGGCGGGGGACGAGGCACGGTTCCGCGCTGCGTTGGTGGCGTTGCTCGAGGCCGTGCGACAGGCCGGCAAGCCAGTCGCCGACGACGCCCTGGTCGACAGCGACCTGGTGCTCCCGTACGCCGACGCCCACATCGACGATGTTCGCGCCATGCTGTCCGGGGAGGGCCTGATCCCCAGCTGAGATGTCCCGCGGTTTGATCACGTTAACCACGCGGAGCCGCGCCTCACCAGGCGTAGGGACCTGGTAAAACGAAAGCGCCGCCGGGCCCGGTGAAGGAACTGGACACGGCATCGGCGTCGTTGACCGGGTGACGTCGACCTTCAGAGCGGAGACGTCGACCTCCAGACAGGAGACGAGAGTGGCGCAGACGAGGTTCCGTCCCGACCGCGGCCTGACGGCTCGGATGGTGCTGACCATGGTGCTTCTCGCGGCCCTCTATGTCGTGCTCGTCCTGGTGATCGGCCAGTTCACGAACGCGCTCTGGCTCGGCATCGCGATCGGTATCGGCGCCCTGTGGGCTCAGTGGTACTTCTCCGACCGGCTGGCGCTCTCCGCCATGCGGGCCCGTGAGGTGTCGCCGGCCGAGGCGCCGCGACTGCACGCCATCGTCGACCGGCTCTGCGCCCAGGCCGACATGGCCAAGCCCCGGGTGGCGGTGGCGGACACCGCATTGCCCAATGCCTTCGCTACCGGACGCAGTCCCGACCGTGCCGTGCTCTGCGCCACGACCGGGCTGATGAATCGGCTCGACGAACGCGAGCTCGAGGCCGTGATGTCCCACGAGCTGTCGCACGTGGCGCACCGGGACGTCACCGTCATGACGATCGCGTCGGTCGTAGGCGTGCTGGCCGGGTTCATGACCCGGGCCATGGTGTTCGGGGGCATGGGCCGCAACCGGGACGGCAACGCCGCGATGGTCGCGCTCATGGCGACGGTGATCGCGATGGTCGTGTACGCCGTCAGCTTCCTGCTCACCCGCCTGCTCTCCCGCTACCGCGAGCTGGCTGCGGACCGAGCGGGTGCGATGCTCACGGGCCAACCCTCGGTCCTGGCCAGCGCGCTGACCAAGATCTCCGGTGACATGGCCAGGATCCCGGCCAGGGACCTGCGGGCCGCCGAGCCGTACAACGCGTTCTTCTTCGTCCCGGCAATGACCGGAAAGATGGACCTGGCCGCCCTCTTTGCGTCGCATCCGCCGCTGGAGAAGCGCCTCGACCAGCTGGCCAAGATCTCCGTCGAGCTCGGGCAGGAGTGAGCGTGGGCCTGTTCGACGCCTTGCTCGGCCGTTCGCGGCAGGCGCAGCCCAACCTCGACGCCCTGTTCGCGCTGCCCACGGTCGCGCTCACCCTCGAGTCGGCGTCCGAGATCCGCTCTACCGGTGTCGGGGCCGTGTGCTTCCGTGAGGCCGAAGGTGGCCCGTTCGCGCGTCTCAAGGGAGAGATCACCACGCTCTTGGGCGGCTCGGAGCCGGAAGAACTGCGAGACGACTACGGCTACACCTGGCTCGTGCTGCGACGCCCGGCCGACGACATGCCCGCACTGGTCACCGATCTGCACGCCGTGAACAGCACGCTGGAGGCAGCCGGTTTCGGTCCCTCACTGCTGTGCTCCACGGTGGGTCTGCGAAGCGGTACCGGGCAGGCGGTCGTGCTGGTGTATCTCTACAAGCGCGGGACCTTCTATCCGTTCGCGCCCGTCGACGCTGTTGCCCAGCGGCGCGACTCGGCGCTCGAACTGCAGATCAGGGCGCTGATCTCCGGTGACCTCCCGATCGAGCCCGATGTCAGTCGCTGGTTCGCCGTCTGGGGAGCTCCGGGACTCTAGGTAGCCTGCCGCTCATGGCATCGAAGTCTCCCTGGTTGAGCGACGAGCTCCATGCGTACATCGTCGGGCACGGCACGCCGCCCGACGACATCCAGCAGCGGCTGATCGACGAGACGGCTGCGCTGGGCGGCGTGAGCAAGATGCAGATAGCACCCGAACAGGGCGCGTTCATGACCCTGCTGTGTCGCGCGTCCTCAGCGCGAAAGCTCATCGAGATCGGCACGTTCACCGGCTACTCGGCGCTGGCCCTCGCCCGCGGCCTGCCCGACGACGGGCGCCTGCTCTGCTGCGACGTCAGCGAGGAATGGACGGCGATCGCACGCCGGTACTGGAAGGAAGCCGGCGTCGAGAACAAGATCGAACTGCGGATTGCTCCCGCGCTGGAAACGCTGCGCTCGCTCCCGATGGGCGACGAGTTCGACCTCGCGTTCATCGACGCGGACAAGGAGAACTACCTCGCCTACGCCGAGGAGATCGTTCCGCGGCTCCAGCAGGGCGGCCTGCTGCTCGTCGACAACACGTTGTGGTCCGGGGAGGTGGCCGATCCGACCATCGTCGAAGGCGACGACCTGCTCGCGATCCGGGCGTTCAACGACGCGTTTGCGGCCGACCCGCGGGTGGACGTGGTGGTACTGCCGATCTCAGACGGGCTCACCCTCGCCCGAAAGCGCTGACCCCCGGAGGGCGGTCGGCGGCCAGCCGCGGTTCAGTCGCCGACGACCTCCGGGCCTGGCAGCGCGAGCATCCGGTCCAGTGCGACCCGGGCCCAGTGTGCGGTGTCGGAGTCGACCTCGATGCGGTTGACGACCCGGCCGTCGACCAGGTTCTCCAGCGTCCACACGAGGTGTGGCAGATCGATGCGGTTCATCGTCGAGCAGAAGCAGACGGTCTTGTCGAGGAAGACCACGGTCTTGTCCGGGTGCTCCTGAGTCAGGCGCTTGACAAGGTTGAGCTCGGTGCCGACAGCCCAGGCCGTTCCGGGCTCGGCGGCGGCGATCGTGCTGATGATGTACTCGGTCGACCCGACGAAGTCCGCGCGCGTGACCACCTCGTGTCGGCACTCCGGGTGTGCGATGACACTGACGCCGGGAATGCGCTCGCGCACCTCGGCAACGGACTCGGCCGAGAACCTCCCGTGAACGGAGCAGTGTCCGCGCCACAGCAGCACGGTCGCCTCGCGGATCTCCTGGTCAGAGACGCCGAAGTCCGGCTGGTGCGGGTCGATCACCACGCAGTCGTCGAGCGAGAGGCCCATCTGCAGCACCGCGGTGTTGCGCCCGAGGTGCTGGTCAGGGAGGAAGAGCACCTTCTGGCCGCGCTCGAAGGCCCAGGACAAGGCCCGCTCGGCGTTGCTCGAGGTGCAGACGGCGCCGCCGTTGCGGCCGCAGAAGGCCTTGATGTCGGCCGAGGAGTTCATGTAAGTGATCGGGATCGTGACGTCGGCCACTCCCGCATCGGCCAGGCGCTCCCAAGCTTCCTCGACCTGGACCAGGCGCGCCATGTCGGCCATCGAACAGCCGGCCGCGAGATCAGGCAGGATCACCTGCTGGTGTTGCCCGGTGAGGATGTCGGCCGACTCCGCCATGAAGTGCACGCCGCAGAACACCACGAACTCGGCGTCCGGCCGCGCCGCCGCTTCACGTGCCAGCTTGAATGAGTCGCCGGTGACGTCGGCGAACTGGATGACCTCGTCGCGCTGGTAGTGGTGTCCGAGGATAAATGCGCGCTCGCCCAGTGCAGCGCGCGCTCGCCGGGCCCGGTCGACGAGGCCAGGGTCACTCGCCGCGGGCAGGTCGCCCGGGCACTCGACGCCGCGCTCGCTCTCCGGGTCGGCACCGCGTCCGAGCAGGAGCAACGGAAGCGGGGTCGGGATTGCGGTCTCGGTCGCGGTCACGGGTGGTGCCTCCTGCGTGGTTGCCAACGTCATGGTCCCATGACGGCTTGGTCGCTCTCGATTCAGCCGTGGCTCCGCGGCTTTCATTCCGCAATCGCCAGCGGGTCACCCGAGAACGGCTGCGGGAACGTACGGCGCTGGTGGGCGCATGTGGCGCAGCGCGAGGAACCCGCCGGCCCGCACGCCCAGTCCGGCCGCGAGGCCGACGTCGACCGCCCAGTCCTGCTCCGCCGAGAGCCTGGCGACCGCGATGTGCGAACCGGGGGCGGAGCGTGAGAGCACCGACCAGAGCAGGCGGCGTGCGACCTCCCGGGTCGTGGCGCCGAGCGCGACGGGGGATCCCTCGCGGTGATACGCATATCCCGAGCCGGTGGTCAGGTCGCAGACGAGCAGGTCGGTCCACGTTCCGAGGGCGTCGTGGTCCGGGCCTCGGGCGGCGCCGCGGACCCGTCGGTCGACGGAGTCGACGAAAGCGCGATCCCCGTCGACGGCGTCGCGGACACCCTCGACAAGAGGGAGGGCCGCGCGGTCCACGCGTCCCGTCAGCCGCATCGTCGGGTGCAGGAGGAAGCCGGCCATCCGCACCAGCCGGACGGTCGGCGGGTCGTCCGGGAGGACGGCGAGACCGCGCAGACAACCTCGGCTGTACGAAAGTGCCACATCGAGGAGTCTCGGCGCGACGGCGCCCACCGACGGAAGCACGGCCAGGGCGGACAGACACCAGAGCAGGTCACGCCGAATCGACAGCACAACACCGCACATCCGTCCGTCGTCGTCGGCGACCCAACATCCGGCGGGGTCATGGGACGCGACGTGCTGGACGAGGGAGGGAGCGGCGCTTGCCGGGTTCGTGGCATCGTCGTCGGTTCGGTCCACCCGAGCGGCGTCGGCCCGCGGCCGGGCTTCCCGGACGAGTCGCGTGGCTTCGGCGATCTCGTCGGGATTCTGGCCCCGAAGAGGACGGATCCGCATGCGGCAGACTCTGCCCCATGCGCGTGCTGGTGGCTCCTGACAAGTTCGCCGGCACGCTCACCGCCGTCGAAGCGGCACAGGCGATCGCCGCAGGCTGGCGGCGCACGGCACCCGCCGACGACGTCGTCACGGTGCCGATGGCGGACGGCGGGCCCGGCTTCGTCGACGTCATCCGCGCGGCGCTCGGCGGCGAGCTGCGCGCGGTCGCGGTCCGCGGGCCGCTCGGCGCGCCGGTTCCCGCCACCCTGTTGATCGTGGATGGCACGGCCTACGTCG
>DAIUDS010000115.1:0-6891 GCA_036845485.1 Jiangellaceae bacterium | reverse complement strand
GCACACTGGACCGCTGCCCGGTCCGTATCTCCTGCCCCTGCCACGGGGGGAGTGCCGACGCGGAAATCACCGGGCCACCTGTCTGACACCCGTTCCGCCGATGACCCGTGGCGCCGGCGAGGAAGCGATCTCCGAAGCGATGCATACCCTCGACACCGTCGACGCCGCCAGCCTGCGCGACGACATTCCCCCGTTCCGCGCCGGCGACACCCTCAAGGTCCACGTCAAGGTCATCGAGGGCAGCCGGCGCCGGGTCCAGATCTTCCAGGGCGTCGTGATCCGCCGCCAGGGCTCGGGTGTGCGCGAGACGTTCACCGTCCGCAAGGTGAGCTTCGGCGTCGGCGTCGAGCGCACCTTTCCGCTGCACGCGCCGGTGATCGACAAGATCGAGCTCGTGACCCGCGGCGACGTCCGGCGGGCCAAGCTCTACTACCTGCGCAACCTCCGGGGCAAGGCGGCGAAGATCCGCGAGAAGCGCGACGCCGTCTGACCCCCGTCGAAGGCAGGGTCGTGGCCGTCGGGTGGCCCCGGTACGCGCCGTCGACCGGCCGGCAAGGTAGCGTCACCCTCGTGTGTCGTCGGCTCGACGGCCCGACGCGTTGACCATGGCGGGCCGTGCCCGGCAGCGACAGGGAGAGCACGTGGCGGAGAAGACCGTGCCTCGAGACGACGACACCGTGAAGCCGCGCCGCAGCGGGTTCACCGCCGTGCTGCGCGAGACGGCGATCGTCGTGGCCCTGTCGCTCGTCATCGCGACCCTGGTTCGGATCTTCCTCGTCCAGGCCTTTCTGATCCCGTCCCAGTCGATGGAGGACACGCTGCTCGTGGGCGACCGGGTGCTCGTGTCGAAGCTCACCACCCGGTTCGGTGAGATCAAGCGCGGCGACGTCGTCGTGTTCGCCGACCCCGACGGGTGGCTGTCTCCGTCCGTCGACGACGGCTCCACGTCGCTCGGTGACCGGCTGCGCGACGCGCTGCAATTCGTCGGCGTGCTGCCCGAGGACTCCGAAGGACACCTGATCAAACGCGTGATCGGCCTGGGCGGCGACACTGTGGTGTGTTGCGACGACGACGGCCGCATCACGGTCAACGGCGTCGCGGTGGACGAGTCGTCGTACCTGCGTCCCGGCGACGAGCCCTCGGCGACCGAGTTCGAGGTGGAGGTGCCCGCAGACGAACTGTTCGTCATGGGCGACCACCGGTCGAACTCGGGGGACTCCCGGGTCAACGGCACGGTCCCGGAGGACCGTGTCACCGGCCGGGCCTTTGCCGTCGTGTGGCCCGTCTCGCGATGGGAGTCCCTGTCCCGGCCGGAGGCGTTCGAAGCCGTCCCCGATCCGTAACGGCGGGGAGCCGTGGCCGGCTCCGACCACGGGCGGCGGGTCGACCGCGGACCGGTCGGCGGGATTCTCGTACGCTCTGCAGTGTCATGACTACCGCCGTCGTCCGCCCGACCGTCCGGGTGCTGTTGGTCGCCCGTGCCGGAGCCGAGGCCAGGGTCCTGCTCTTCCGGGCTAGGGACAGTTACTGGTTTCCCCCCGGTGGCGGGCTGGAAGGCGACGAGACCTACGTGCAGGCGGCCCACCGCGAGCTCGCCGAGGAGACCGGGATGACCGGCATCGCTCTCGGCCCGCACATCTGGAACCGGCGGGACACGTTCGAGTGGCGGGGTCGTCTGCTCGAGTTGCGGGAGCGCTGGTTTCTCGCGTGGCTGCCGGAGCCGGTCGACATCGACGTCACCGGCTGGACTCCCGAGGAGCGCGAGGACATCACCGAGCACCGGTGGTGGTCGGTCGACGAGCTCCGGAGGGCGACCGAGCCGCTGGTGCCGCGTGCGCTCGCGGAGTTGATGGGCGGGCTGCTGCGCGACGGTGTGCCGGCCGAACCGGTCGAGGTGGACACGTGATCCCGCCGAGACCGGCCGCGATCCGTCGCGACGCCGGGCTGTACGGCTACGAGCGCGCCCTGACCCGGCTCGGGCTCGCTCCGGTGGCAGGTGCCGACGAGGCCGGCCGGGGAGCATGTGCGGGCCCGCTCGTCGTGGCCGCAGCCGTGCTGCCCGATGGTCGCAGGGGCGAGGTCCCTGACCTCGCGGACTCGAAGCTGCTGACGCCTCCGGTCCGGGAGCGGGTCTACGAGTCGGTGATGGCTCGGGTCGCAGCCTGGTCGGTCGTCGTCGTCCCGTCGGTCGAGGTCGATCGGCGAGGCCTCCACGTCGCCAACGTCGAGGCGATGCGGCGTGCCCTGGCCAGGCTGGAGCTGACGCCCGGCTATGTCCTGACCGACGGATTCCCGGTGACCGGTCTGGGCGTGCCGGGGCTGGCCATGTGGAAGGGCGATCAGGTGGCCGCGTGCATCGCCGCGGCGTCGGTCATCGCAAAGGTGACTCGGGACCGGATCATGGTCCAGATGCACGATCGGTGGCCGCAGTACGACTTCGCCGCGCACAAGGGCTACGTCACTCCCGAGCATCAGCAGGCGCTCAGCAGGTACGGTCCATGCCCTGTCCACCGTCGGTCGTACGTCAACGTCGCACGTGTCATGGGCGAGAATGAGCCCGTCGTTCTGGAGGAAGCCGGATGAGCACCGAGGATCTCGACAAGTACGAGACCGAGATGGAGCTGTCGCTCTACCGGGAGTATCGCGACGTCGTCGGGCTGTTCTCCTATGTCGTCGAGACGGAGCGGCGGTTCTACCTCACCAACAACGTGGACCTGCAGGTTCGCAGTGAGGGCGGCGAGGTCTACTTCGAGGTGACGATGAGCGACGCCTGGGTGTGGGACATGTACCGCCCTGCCCGGTTCGTCAAGAACGTCAAGGTCGTGACCTGGAAGGACGTCAACGTCGAGGAACTGGCCAAGAGCGACCTCGAGATTCCCAAGAGCGGGCTCGGTACCTGAGTCGGGTCGCTTTCCGGTCGAGCTCACCCGCTGTAGCGGAGTTCACACGCCGTCATCCACAGGAAGCGCCCGCGCCGGTCGTTTTCCACAGCGGCGCGACGCAGCATCGCGGGCTTCCCGGCCCGCCGCCAGGCTCCGTCTCGGAGGTGGTGCCGGTGCGAGCCAAGGACGGCGTCGGGTGGTACGGCGAGCGCGTGGCGGTGCGCCACCTCGAGGCCGCCGGGTTCACCATCGTTGCCCGAAACTGGCGCTGCGACCTCGGTGAGATCGACGTCGTCGCGCTCGACGGGTCGACGGTCGTCGTCTGCGAGGTCAAGACGCGCAGCGGGCTCGAGTACGGGTCCGGACTCGAGGCCGTCACCCGCGCCAAGGCAGCCCGGCTGCGCCGGCTCGGGCACCGGTGGTTGGTCGAGAACGGCCCCAGAGGCGACGGTCTCCGCTTCGACGTGCTCGCCGTTCACCGGCCGTCGCGCGGTTCGGCCACAGTAGAGCATGTACGCGGAGCGTTCTGATGCGGCTCGCTCGCTGCCGCAGCGTCGCGCTGGTGGGAGTTCGCGGAACGGTCGTCGACATCGAGGTCCACATCGGCGGCATGCCGGGCTTCACCCTCGTCGGCCTGCCGGACGCCTCGTTGGCGGAGGCCCGCGACCGGGTCCGGGCCGCGGTTCTCTCCAGTGCGGAGCAATGGCCGTTGCAGCGCATCACGGTCAGCCTCTCGCCGGCGGCGCTACCCAAGAGGGGCAGCCACTTCGACCTCGGTGTCGCCGTGGCGATCATCGCTGCAGCGGAGCAGCTGCCCGCGGGCAGCACGGCCGCCGTCGTCTTCCTGGGCGAGCTCGCCCTGGACGGGCGGCTGCGGCCGGTGCCCGGCGTGCTGCCAGCCGTGCTGGCGGCCGCGTCGTCCGGATCGAGCCAGGTCGTCGTGCCGGAGGCGAATGTGGACGAGGCCAGGCTGGTGCCGGGCGTTTCCGTGCTCGGAGCGCGCTCGTTGCGCCAGGTGCTGGCTGTGCTGCGGGACGAGCCGGTACCGGACGAGCCCGCGGAACCCGTCGCTCAGGCCCCGGCTCCCGACCCGCTGGAGATCCCGGTCGATCTGGCCGACGTGGCCGGTCAGCAGGCGGCGAAGCGGGCCGTCGAGATTGCCGCCGCCGGGCATCACCACCTAATGCTCACCGGGCCGCCGGGTGCCGGGAAGACCATGCTCGCCCGCCGGTTGCCTGGGCTTCTACCGGACCTGACCACCGACGAGTCGCTCGAGGTCACCGCGATCCATTCCGTCGCCGGTTCGCTCCCGGCCGACCGGCCGCTCGTCACCCGTCCTCCGTTCGCCGATCCGCACCACACGGCGTCGGTAGTGTCGATCGTCGGTGGCGGCAGTCGGTTGGTGCGGCCCGGCGCGGCGAGCCGGGCCCATCTGGGCGTCCTGTTCATGGACGAGGCACCCGAGTTCGGCGCCCACATCCTCGATGCGCTGCGGCAACCCCTGGAGCACGGAGAAATCGTGGTGTCGCGTGCCGAGGCGACCATGACCTTCCCGGCCCGGTTCCTGCTGGTGCTGGCGGCCAACCCGTGCCGATGCGGCAACCACCGCAGCCGGAGCCGCGATTGCACGTGCACACCGGAGGCAATCCGCCGTTACGGGCAGCGCATCTCCGGGCCTGTTCGTGACCGAATAGACCTGCGGATCGCCGTCGAGGCTCCGACGCGCGCCACCCTGGACGAAGGGCTCGGGTCTGCGGAGCCGAGCAAGATCGTCGCAGAACGCGTAAACGAGGCCCGCGAACGGCAACGAAGGCGGCTGGCCGATACGCCGTGGCGGGTCAACGGCGAGGTACCCGGCCCAGTCCTTCGACGTGATCTGCGCCCGCCGGCGAGATCGCTGGGACCTCTGCACGAGTCGTTGGGCAAGGGACAGCTGACCGCGCGGGGTGCCGACCGTGTGCTGCGCGTGGCATGGACCATCGGCGACCTCGCCGGCAACGACACACCCACGCGGGCCGACATGCTCGAAGCCGTCGGCCTGCGGATCGGGAGACCGGGATGACGATGCCGACTTCGGGTGACCGCGAAGCACGCGCAGCGCTCACGGCTCTCGTCGAGCCGGGCACCGGCGTCCGGGTGGTGCGCCGGGTGCTGACCGAGGGGGCCGGTTCCGTTTTGGGCGCGCTGCGGCACGGCGATGCCGGGCTGGATCCGGACGGGCGCCTGCACCGGCTGGCACGCACGGTCGACGGTGCCGCGACGCTCGAACGCGGAGCGGCGGCCGGAGCTCGGTTCATCTGTCCCGGCGATCCGGACTGGCCCGCAGGCCTCGACGGCCTCGAGCTGACCTTGGACGCCGCGCCGCGAGTCGTCCCGCCGCCCCTCGGGCTGTGGGTGCGCGGTGAGCCCCACCTTGCCGAGACATCCCGCCGATCGGTCGCCGTCGTGGGGTCGCGGGCGGCGACGGAGTACGGCGTGCGGGTCGCGGCCGACGTGGCGGCCGATCTGGCCACAGCCGGTTGGACCGTGGTCTCGGGTGCGGCGTACGGGATCGACGCGGCGGCCCATCGCGGTGCACTGGCGGTCGGCGGCACCACGGTGGCCATCCTCGCGTGCGGGGTCGACGTCGTGTATCCGCGGGGAAACGCCGGGCTGCTGCATCGGATCGCAGGCGAGGGGCTGCTCGTCAGCGAGCTCCCGCCGGGCGCGACGCCGACCCGCCCGCGTTTCCTCGCGCGGAACCGGTTGATCGCCGCGATTACGCGCGGCACCGTCGTGGTCGAGGCCGCGCTGCGTTCCGGGGCCCTGAGCACGGCGGGATGGGCAGGTGACCTCGGCCGCGAGGTGCTCGCCATGCCGGGCCCGGTGACCTCGTCGCTGTCGGCGGGTTGCCACGACCTGGTGCGTCGGGCCGCCGCCGTCCTGGTCACGGACGCGACCGAGGTGGTCGAGATGGTGGGTGACCTCGGCACCGACGCGGTGATGGAGGCACACGGAGACGATCGCCCCTGGGATCGCCTGGGTCCTGTGGTCCGCGACGTCCTGGAGGCACTGCCGGCGCGGCGCACGGTCACGGTCGACCGACTGTGCCGTGACACGGGAGTCACGGCCGCGACCTGTGTGGCGGCGCTGGGAGAGCTGGCGCTCGCCGGCCTGGTCGTCGCCGATGCGGACGGGTGGCGGCTCGGTTCCGGCTCCGGCGCCGCCGGCCTGCGGTCCGTCGACTCGTAGCCCTGGCCGGCGCGGCAGCGCGGCGGTCCTTGACCCGGCTACCGGCACGGCGGACGGTGGTGCCGTGCCGGACAACGCGAACGCAGCTATCGAGCTGCCAGCCGCGTTGCAGGGGGTTGTCGACGAGTTCGCCGCGCATCTGCGTTCGGAGCACGACAGGTCAGCGCACACGGTTCGCGCATACGCCGGTGACCTGACCAGCCTCCTGGACCACATGATCCGGCTCGGCCGCACGGAGCTGAGCGGGCTCGACGTGGATGTCCTGCGCAGCTGGCTCGCCCGCCAGCGGACCCAGGGCCGGGCCCGCACCACCCTGGCCCGGCGGGCGTCGGCCGCGCGGATCTTCACTGCCTGGGCCTACCGGAGTGGGTTGCTCGAATCGGACCCGGGTGGGCAGCTCGCGACGCCGAAGGGGCGGCGGACCCTCCCCGATGTGCTTCGGGTCGACGAGGCATCGACCATGCTCGACGCCGTGGCCGACGACGCGACGAGCCGGGAACCCATCGCGCTTCGAGACCGGGCGCTGCTCGAGTTGCTGTACGCGACCGGGATCCGGGTCAGCGAGCTCGTCGGTCTCGATATCGACGACCTGGACGAGGGCAGGCGTGTTGTGCGGGTCCTGGGAAAGGGTCGCCGGGAGCGCAGCGTCCCGTACGGCCGCCCGGCGGAGGAAGCCATGCGGGACTGGCTGGTGTACGGCCGTCCACGCCTCGCGGTCGCCGGGGCCGGACCGGCGCTGTTCGTCGGCGTTCGCGGCGGCAGGCTCGGCGCGCGAGCG
>DAIUDS010000114.1:0-7059 GCA_036845485.1 Jiangellaceae bacterium | reverse complement strand
TCCAGATCCGACCGCTGCCCCGGGGCCCGTGCCGGCTCCGGCAGTCGCTCCTGCTCCGGCGCCTGCACCCGAGCCCGCTCCGCCTCCAGCACCCACCGCCTCGGCGGCCCAGCGTGCCATCGACTATGCGCGGGCTCAGCTCGGCAAGCCGTATCAGTGGGGTGCCGCAGGACCAGATGCATTCGACTGTTCAGGGCTCACCATGCGGGCGTGGCAGGCCGGCGGCGAGAGCCTGCCGCACTGGAGCGTTGCTCAGGCGCGCGCCGTCACGCGGGTCTCGTACGCCAACATCCGACCGGGTGACCTGATCTTCTGGTCCGACAACGGCCAGGCCTCGGGGACATACCACGTCGGCCTCTACATCGGCGGCAGCAAGATGATCCACGCTCCGCGGCCGGGCAAGGTCGTCGAGGTGCAGTCGGTCTTCTACTGGCGGACGCCGTCCTTCTACGGGCGGGTCTGACGAAGAGTTCGCACAGCTCCCCGCGTCCGCCGGGGGCCAGGCTCGCGTCTGCCGGCGCCTGCTCAGTGGTCGTAGTAGCCGGTATCGCGGGCCCGCCGGTACGACAGCTCGATCTCGGCCTCGGCATCAGCCCGTCCGGCCCACGTCGCGCCTTCGACCGACTTGCCGGGTTCGAGCTCCTTGTAGACCTCGAAGAAGTGCTGGATCTCCATCCGCTCGAACTTTGGAATGTCCTCGAGGTCGCGCATCGGGTCCTTGCGGACGTCGCCGGCCGGCACGCACATTACCTTGTCGTCGCCGCCGGCCTCGTCCTTCATCCGGTACATGCCCAGCGCACGGCATCGGATCAGGCAGCCGGGGAATGTCGGCTCCTCGATGAGCACAAGCGCGTCGAGTGGGTCGCCGTCTTCGCCGAGCGTCTGCTCGATGAACCCGTAGTCGGCCGGGTACCGCGTCGACGTGAACAGCCGCCGATCTAGTTTGAGCCGACCGGTCTTGTGGTCGACCTCGTACTTGTTGCGGCTTCCGGCCGGAATCTCGATGGTGACGTCGAACTCCACGGTTACCTCCCTGTGGGCGTCTGGGAACGAGTGTCCCGTACCGTGGCCGGTCGTGTCCCGCCGCTCGCTCGCGACCGTCGCCGCGGCCTTGCTGCTGTTCGGCGGAGCCGTCGCAGGCCTGTTCGTGTTCGACGTCGGGACGGATCCGTCGGCCGACCCGCGGCCGTCTCCGACCGCAAGCGACACCTTCACACCGACTCCCGAACCGATCCCGACCGTGTTGCCGGCGGCGTCGTCCAACCCCGCTCCGGGTGCGCCCTCGCTCGCCGAGGCACTCGGACCGTCGCTGGCCGCCCGTGCGCTGGGGGACCGGCTCGGCGTCTCGGTGGTCGACCTCTCCACGGGCGCCGTCCGGTACGAGGACAACGCCGGCGTGGCCATGGTTCCGGCCAGCACGCTGAAGATCCTCACGGCGGCCGCCGGGCTCGAGGTCCTGGGGCCGGACCACACGTTCACCACCCGTGTGGTCGGTGACGCCGCGACGGGTGACCTCGTTCTTGTCGGCGGAGGCGATCCGACGCTCACGGTCGACGACCAGCCGGCACTACCCAGCGCGACGCGGCTCGCCACGCTCGCCGATGCGACTGCGGCGGCACTGTTGACCGCAGGCACGACCACGGTTCGGCTGGCTGCGGACGACGACCTTTTCACCGGCCCGGCCGTCGACCCGGACTGGCGGTCGACGTACATCCCGGCCGGTGTGGTCGCGCCGGTCACAGCGCTGGCGGTCGACGGTGGCCGTCGGAATCCCGACGCCGATCGCCGCTCGGCGGACCCGACGCTGGCCGCTGCCGCGAGCTTTGCCGCGATGCTGTCCGGACGGGGGATCACGGTCAGCGGCGAGCCGAGCCGGGGTGACGCGGTGGCCGGCGCCGCCGAGCTGGCGTCCATGGAGTCGCCGCCGCTGTCGACGATCGTGGAGCACATCCTCTCGACGAGCGACAACGACGGAGCCGAGGTGCTCGCGCGGCACGTCGCCCGGGGCATGGGGCAGCAGGCGACGTCGGCAGCCGCCGGCCCGGCCGTTCTCGGGGCCATCGCCGGGTTGGGTGTCGAGGTCTCGGCCGCAGTGGTCACCGACGGAAGCGGACTCGCCCGTAACAACGCCGTGCCGGCATCGACGCTGGCGGCCACGCTGGCGTTGGCAGCCGAGCCCGGGCACCCCGAGCTACGGACCGTGCTGACCGGCCTTCCGGTCGCCGGTTTCACCGGCACGCTCGGCGACCGGTTCGAGTCGCCCTCGGCTACAGGAAGCGCCGGCGTCGTCCGGGCGAAGACCGGGACGTTGACCGGGGTGAGCTCATTGGCCGGCATCGTCGTTGCCAGGGACGGCACGGCCTATGCGTTCGCGCTGCTCGCAGACGACGTCACGAACACCTTGGCGGCACGTTCCGCGCTCGACGACGTCGCAACCGCGCTGGCGGGCTGCGGGTGCAGCGTGCCGGCCCCGGATCTGACGCCGGACCCCGCCGCCTCGACGCCGTCGACCTCGTGAACCGCCGGGCCGACGACCAGGTTACGGTTCGGCCGGTGGGGTCGGTGCCGACCAGCCTCACGTAGCGTGGCCGCATGACGTCGTACGAGAGCACCGGAGCTCGGGCACCCGACATGGTCGACTGGGACCTCGCGGTCGCGACGGCCCGGAGGCTGGCCAAGCCCGGTCCGATCGTGACCGCCGAGGAGGCCCGCGTCGTCGTGACGGATCTGAAGGCGTTCGCCACGGCCGCGACCGGTCCGGTGCGGGCGTACACCGGCCTCGACAGCTCGGCAGACGCGGCCCCGGTCGTGGTAGTGGACCGGGGCGGCTGGGCACAGGCCAATGCCGACGGCATGCGGCAGATCATCGCGCCGTTGACCGACAAGCTCCGCCAGCGCCGCTCTGGTGGGAGCGGTCTGTTCGACCAGGTCGGACCGAAGGTGACCGGCGTCGAGACCGGTGCGTTGCTCGCCTTTCTTTCCGGCAAGGTGCTCGGCCAGTTCGACCCGTTCTGGTCGGACGGGACCAGCGCCGCCGGACGGCTGCTCCTCGTCGCACCAAACGTCGTCCACGTCGAGCGGGAACTGAAGGTCGAGCCGCGTGACTTCCGGATGTGGGTCTGCCTGCACGAGGAGACCCACCGGGTGCAGTTCACGGCCGTCCCGTGGCTGCGCGACCACCTCCGGGCGGAGATCGAGTCGTTCGTCGCCGCCACCGAGGTTGATCCCTCGGTGCTGGTGTCCCGGCTGCGTGAGGTCATCAGGTCGGTGCTCGAGAGTGCGCAGGGCGGCGAAGATGGGCCGTCTGTGCTCGACATCGTCCAGTCCCCGGCACAGAAGGCCGTCGTCGACCGCGTCACGGCCGTGATGTCGCTTCTGGAGGGCCACGCCGACGTCGTCATGGACGGCGTCGGGCCCGAGGTCGTCCCGAGCGTGGCGACGATCCGCGAGCGGTTCCAGCGCCGACGGGCCGGTGCGGGCAGCCTGGACCGGACGGTGCGCCGGCTACTCGGGCTGGAGGCCAAGATGCGCCAGTACCGCGACGGCGCCAAGTTCACCCACGCGGTCGTCGACAAGGTCGGCATGGATGGCTTCAACCGGGTCTGGGACTCGGTCGAGACATTGCCCAGTCTCGACGAGATCGCCGACCCGGTGGCGTGGATCCGCCGGGTCCATGGCCAGGCGGCTCTCGCCACCCGGTGAGCATGTCGACCTCGCCACCCATCTCCGTGGCAAGGCCGACATGATCAGCAGTCAGGGACTGGCGGTCCGCAAGGCCGTCGGCGACGTGATTGCCAGCCTTCCTGCGGACCGCCCGGTGCTGGTCGCATGTTCGGGAGGTGCCGACTCGCTGGCTTTGGCGGCAGCGCTCGGGCATGTGGCGTCCCGGGCCGGACGGCCTGCGGGGGCGGTGACCGTCGACCACGGTCTGCAGCCAGGATCGGCGGCGCGGGCCCGGAACGTGGCGGCGTCCCTGGTTGCCTTGGGTCTCGACCCGGTGGATGTGGTGCACGTCCGGGTCGACGTAGGTGCGGACGGCCCCGAGGGCGACGCCCGACGCGCCCGGTACGCCGCGCTGGACGCGGCGGCGGCACGATGCCACGCCGCCACCGTCCTGTTGGGTCACACCCGAGACGACCAGGCAGAGACCGTCCTGCTCGGACTGGCCAGGGGATCCGGTGCGCGGTCGATGTCCGGGATGACGGAGTCGGCCGGGCTGTACCGGCGTCCGCTGTTGCGTCTCCCGCGTGCGACCGTGCGGGCCGCCGTTCCGACCGGCCTGGTTCCCTGGGACGACCCGCACAACGCCGATCCGGCGTATGCACGGGCCAGGGTCCGGCACCGTGTTCTGCCGGCCCTCGAGTCCGAGCTCGGACCAGGAGTCGGCGCCGCGCTCGCCCGGACCGCCGACCTCCTGCGCGCGGACGCTGATGCCCTCGACGAGTGGGCGGAGCATGCACTTACCGATCACCGGCTGGATGCGTCGACCGCGTTGGACGTGGGCGCCCTCACTGGACTCCCTAAGGCGGTCCGGTGGCGCGTCCTCCGTCGCGCGGCGATCGCCGCTGGAAGCCCGCCCACAGATCTGACCGCGGCGCATGTCGAGGCCGTCGACGCGCTGGTGACGCGCTGGCGGGGCCAGGTCGGCGTCGACCTGCCCGGCAAGCTGCGGGCATCCCGATCCGGCGGAGCGCTCAGGATCGCCCCCCGGGACTGATCCGCAGCGGTCGCAACCCGCCTGCCCGCGGCCGGGCGTGTGGCAGGCTGCGGAGCGTGGATGCCGAGGACATCGAAGCCGATCTCGAGAAGGTTCTGCTCTCCGACTCGGAGATCCAGAGCCGCCTGTACGAGATCGCCGGTGACATCGAGCGCGACTACGAAGGTCGAGACCTGTTGCTCGTGGGCGTGCTCAAGGGTGCCGTCATGGTCATGGCCGATCTTTCCCGAGCATTGAGCCGCCATGTCGAATCCGACTGGATGGCCGTTTCCTCCTACGGCTCGGGGACCAAGTCCAGCGGCGTCGTCCGCATTCTCAAAGACCTCGACACGGACCTGACCGGGCGGCACGTGCTTGTGGTCGAGGACATCATCGACACCGGGTTGACGCTGTCCTGGCTGGTCGCGAACCTGCGCTCGCGAGGCCCGGCCTCGGTTGAGATCTTCACATTGCTGCGCAAGCCACAGGCGGCGAGGACTGCGGTCGAGGTGCAGTACGTGGGGTTCGACATCCCGAACGAGTTCGTGGTGGGCTACGGCCTCGACTACGGTGAGAGATACCGGAACCTTCGAGTCGTCGCGACACTGGCGGCGCACGTGTACTCGTGAAAGGGCGCGTGGGTACACCCGCATGCATCGCGTCGGGAACACCCGAAACGCCTGTGTCGTTGGCAAATCGTCAGCCGTGATGTGCATGGGCGTCGCGGGCTGGCCCGGTGTACCGTCGGTGTGATCCGACTTCTCCGGCGGGCCGGCCGCCGGGAACCCCCGTTCACCGGGTGAACCGAAAGGCAGGAGGAACGGGGCCGACCGGCTCCGCATCATGGACAGAAGGCGACTGCTTCGGGGCCCGTTGTTCTGGGTTCTCATCTTCGTGCTCGCAGCCCTCGTGCTGACGAGGCTGCTGGACTCGACCAGCGGGTTCGAACGCGTCGACACGGCTCGTGTCGTGTCCGAGATCGACGACGGCAACGTCCAGTCTGCGAAGATCATCGGTGGTGAGACGCAGGAGATCCAGCTCACCCTGAAGAACGATGAACCGATCAGCGCTCAGTACGTGGAAGGCCAGGGCATCGAGCTGCAGCGTGAGCTGCAGGAGCAGCAGGCCGCCGGCACGCTCACCGAGGGCTACGACGTCGAGGTGCCTCAGGCCAGCGTGCTGTGGAGCCTGCTCGGTGCACTGCTGCCCTTCATCCTGCTGGCCGGGTTGATCTGGTTCTTCATGACCCAGATGCAGGGTGGCGGCAGCCGGGTCATGAACTTCGGCAAGTCGCGCGCCAAGCTGCAGAGCAAGGACACCCCGAAGACGACGTTCGCCGACGTCGCCGGGTGCGACGAGGCGATCGAGGAGCTCCAGGAGATCAAGGAGTTCCTGCAGGAGCCGGCCAAGTTCCAGGCCGTTGGGGCGAAGATCCCCAAGGGCGTGCTGCTGTACGGCGCACCGGGCACGGGTAAGACGCTGCTGGCTCGCGCCGTCGCCGGCGAGGCAGGTGTGCCGTTCTACACCATCTCCGGGTCCGACTTCGTCGAGATGTTCGTCGGCGTCGGTGCCTCCCGGGTCCGCGACCTGTTCAAGGAAGCCAAGGAGAACGCACCGGCCATCGTGTTCGTCGACGAGATCGACGCGGTCGGACGCCACCGTGGCGCCGGCCTGGGCGGCGGCCACGACGAGCGGGAGCAGACGCTGAACCAGCTCCTTGTCGAGATGGACGGCTTCGACATCAAGACCAACGTCATCCTCATCGCTGCCACCAACCGGCCGGACATCCTCGACCCGGCGCTGTTGCGCCCGGGCCGGTTCGACCGTCAGATCGCGGTCGAGCCGCCCGACCTCGAGGGTCGGCAGAAGATCCTTCAGGTCCACGCGCGAGGCAAGCCGCTGGCCGACGACGTCGATCTGCTCGCTGTTGCGCGCCGTACGCCGGGCTTCACCGGCGCCGACCTGGCCAACGTCCTCAACGAGGCGGCACTGCTGACCGCACGCAGCAACAGCAAGGTCGTCGATGCGAAGGCCCTGGACGAGGCCATCGACCGTGTCGTCGCCGGCCCGCAGAAGCGGTCCCGGCTGATGAACGACAAGGAGAAGAAGATCACCGCGTACCACGAGGGCGGCCACGCCCTGGTGGCGGCGGCACTGCACCACACCGACCCGGTGCACAAGGTCACGATCCTGCCCCGTGGTGGCGCGCTCGGGTACACGATGGTGCTGCCCGACGAGGACAAGTACTCGACGACCCGCAACGAGATCCTCGACCAGCTGACCTACATGATGGGCGGCCGGGCCGCCGAGGAACTGGTCTTCCACGACCCCACCACGGGCGCCGCGAACGACATCGACAAGGC
>DAIUDS010000113.1:0-7227 GCA_036845485.1 Jiangellaceae bacterium | reverse complement strand
CTGATCTTCTCTGGATTCATCGGTCGGCAGCTGCCTGCCGGTGCCACCAGGGACCAGGCGGTCGACCAGCTGCGTGCATCGGGGGAGGGGACGTTCGCCGACCTGGTCGCGACCATGGACGTCACGCCCGGCCAGGGCATCGACTTCCGGGCACTTGGTTGGGTCCTGATCGGTGTGCTTGCCCTGTACGCCAGTGCGTCGCTGTTCGCGTGGGCGCAGGGGTACCTGCTCGCCGGAATCGTCCAGCGGACGATGTACCAGCTGCGTTCCGACGTGGAGGACAAGCTTCATCGGATGCCGCTGGCCTACTTCGACCACAGCGCGCGCGGCGACGTCCTGAGCCGGGTCACCAACGACATCGACAACGTCTCGCAGAGTCTTCAGCAGACCCTGAGCCAGCTGCTCACCTCGTTGCTGACCGTTGTCGGCGTGCTCGCCATGATGTTGTGGATCTCGCCATGGCTGGCGTTGATCGCGCTCGTCACGATCCCGCTGTCGATCGTCGTCACGACGTTCATCGCCAAGCGCTCACAGAAGCACTTCGTTGCCCAATGGGCGCATACCGGCGCACTGAACGCTCAGGTCGAGGAGGCCTACACCGGCCACGCCGTTGTCTCCGTCTTCGGCCGCCAGGACGAGCTGCGGGAGACATTCCGGGCGAAGAACGAAGAGCTGTACCAGGCGAGTTTTGGCGCGCAGTACATCTCGGGCAGCCTCCGACCGGTGATGATGTTCATTGGCAGCCTGAACTACGTGGCGATCGCCGTCGTCGGAGGCCTGCGGGTCGCGTCCGGCTCGATGAGCCTCGGCGAAGTGCAGGCGTTCATCCAGTACTCACAGCAGTTCACCCAGCCACTCACCCAGCTGGCATCGATGGCGAACCTGCTGCAGTCGGGCGTCGCCTCTGCCGAACGCGTCTTTCAGCTCCTCGACGAGCCGGAGCAGGAACCGATTCCGCTCGCAACCGATGGGATCGGCGAACCCCGGGGGCGGGTCGAATTCGATCACGTGTCGTTCAGCTACGACCCCGAGAATCCGCTGATCGAGGACCTCTCGTTGGTCGCCGAACCGGGCAAGACGGTCGCGATCGTCGGCCCCACCGGCGCGGGCAAGACGACGCTGGTGAACCTCCTCATGAGGTTCTACGAGCTGGACGGGGGCCGGATCACGCTGGACGGCATGGACATCGCGACGATGCCCCGGGATGACCTGCGCTCGCAGCTGGGCATGGTCCTGCAGGACACCTGGCTCTTCGGCGGGACGATCCGCGACAACATCGCGTACGGCAATCCGTCGGTCTCGGAGGAACAGATCGTCGCGGCGGCGCGTGCCACCTACGTCGACAGGTTCGTCCACTCGCTCCCCGACGGGTACGACACCGTGATCGACGAGGAGGGCGACAACATCAGCGCCGGCGAGAAGCAGTTGGTCACCATCGCCCGGGCGTTCCTGTCCGACCCCACGATCCTGATCCTGGACGAGGCGACCAGCTCCGTCGACACCCGAACCGAGGTGCTGGTCCAGCACGCCATGGCGGCCCTACGCAGCGATCGGACGAGCTTTGTGATCGCGCACCGCCTCTCGACGATCCGTGACGCCGACCTGATCCTCGTCATGGAGTCTGGAACGATCGTCGAGCAGGGTACGCATGCCGAACTGCTCGCCCGCCGAGGTGCATACTTCGAGCTCTACAACACCCAGTTCGCCGGACCCGAGACGGCCGACCGATGAACCGCCGCTCGCTTCCACTGGTGGGCGACCTACTGGCGTTCCAGGCGGATCGGCTCGGCTTTCTGAGCGGGCTGGCCCGCGAACAGGGCGATGTCGCGGCATTCCGGATCGGGCCGTTCCGCGCCTGGCAGCTGGCTCACCCGGACGACGTACGCGACGTCCTGGTGACCCACGCCGGCCGGTTCCGCAAGGGTCCCGTCCTGCAACGCGCCCGGTTGGTGCTCGGTGACGGCCTGCTCACCGCCGAGGGTGACGTGCACCGTCACCACCGCCGGCTGCTGCAGTCTGCTTTCCATCCCGACCGGATCACGGCGTACGCCGCGGTGATGGCCGTACAGGCCGCCGCCGTGGCCGGACGGTGGACCGCCGACGCACCCGTCGACGTCCACGCCGCGACGGTCCGCATGACACTCACGACCGCCGGTGTGACGCTGCTGGGTACCGATGTCGACGCGGACGTCGCAACGGTCGAGCGGGCCGTCGCCGACCTGCTCAGCGCCTACAAGCTCGCGTTCGTCCCGTTCGGCTGGCGGCTGCAACGCATCCCGGTCGGCCCAGCACGGCGCCTCCGGCGCGGCCGGACCAGCCTGCGTGAGCTCGTCGACCGTGCGATCGCGCAGCGGCGCGACGGCGACGGCGGTGGCACGGACCTGCTTTCCGCGCTCGCCGGACCCGACGGCGCCGACCGACTCACCGAGCAGCAGATCACGGACCACGCTGTGACGCTCCTCCTGGCCGGACACGAAACCACCGCAAACGCGCTGGCATTTGCGTTGCACCTGCTGGCCCACCATCCCGAAGCACAGGCACGGGTCCATGCGGAGGTCGACGACGTCGTGCGCGGCCCGCTTCCGGGGCCGGGCGACCTTGCGCGGCTGCCGACCTGCCGTGCCGTGCTCGCGGAGGCGCTGCGGCTCTTTCCTCCATCGTGGGCGATGGGCCGGCAGGCCGTCGAAGACCATCACGTCGGAGGCCATGCCATTCCTGCCGGGGACCTGGTCGTGCTGCCTCAATGGGTCGTGCATCGTGATCCCCGCTGGTGGCCGGAACCGCACCGATTCGACCCGGACCGGTGGTCCGCGGGCACCGCTCAGGGGCGACCACGGTGGGCGTACTTCCCGTTCGGGGCCGGCGTGCGGATGTGCATCGGCGAGGGCTTCGCCTGGACCGAGGGCGTCCTCGCGCTGGCCGTCATCGCCCGCCGCTGGCGCCTGTGCCCGGTTCCCGAACGGCCGCTGCAGCTGGAGCCGTTGATCACCCTCCGCCCCCGCCGCGGCCTGTGGCTGCGACCGAAACCGCGGACGATCACGGCGGCGTGAGGCCGGCCTGGATGGCGAAGACCACGAGCTGTGCACGGTCGCGGGCCCCGAGCTTGAGCATGGCCCGGCTGACGTGGGTCCGGACCGTGTCGCGGCTGACGACCAGCTCTGCCGCGATCTCGTCGTTGGAAATTCCGGTTGCCACCCAACCCACGACTTCGCGTTCCCTTTCGGTGAGACGTTCGACCTCGGGCTGAGCTCCGGCCCGGCGGGGTTGCACGAATCGGCTGATGACGCTGCGTGTGACCGACGGCGAGAGCAGCGACCCGCCGTCGGCGACGACCCGTACCGCCCGCAGCAGCTCGGTTGGTTCGGCGTCCTTGAGCACGAATCCGCTTGCGCCGTGGCGAAGCGCCTCGAACACGTACTCGTCGAGTCCGAAGGTGGTGAGCATGACAACCCGGACGCCGGACAGTGCCGGATCCTCGGTGATCTGGCGCAGTGCGGCGAGCCCGTCCAGTCCCGGCATCCGGATGTCCATGAGCACCACGTCGGGGACGGTCGTCCGGACCACGCGTAGGCCGGAGTGTCCGTCGACACCCTCGCCGACAAGTTCGGTGTCCGGCTCGGATGCGAGCAGGGTGCGAACCCCCATACGCACGAGCGCCTGGTCGTCAACGATGACGACGCGGATCACCGGTCCGACCCGTCCGCCGAGCCGGGCAACGGCAGCCGGGCCGTGACCGCGAACCCGCCGCTGGGGCGTGGGCCAGCGTCGAGCGTGCCGCCCAGCGTCTCGGCCTGGGCGCGCATCGCGGGGATACCGGTGCCTGTGCCGTCGCCGATGCCGGGGCCGATCGCCGGGACACCGCCACCGGTGTCGGTGACGTCGAGCAGCAGCAGCCCGCCCTCGTCACGCACCCGGATCCGAGCCGTCGCCGCACCCGCGTGCCGCAGCACGTTGGTCAGGGACTCCCGCAGGATCCGGTAGGCGGCGGTGTCGACGGCCGGCGGCACGGCCCGCAGGTCGGGATCGATGTCGACCTGAACGGCTACGCCACCGGCCCTGACCCGCTCGGCCAGCCGTTCGACATCGTCCAGGCCGGGTGCGGGGCGGCGGGCCACGACGGCGTCAGGGCTGCGCAATGCGTCCAGCTCGGCGCGGAGGCTCTCCAGCGACTCGTGGCTGGTCGACCGCACGGCCTGCATCGACCTGCGAGCCTGCTCGAGGTCGCGGTCGAGTACGTGCAGCGCCACGCCCGCCTGCATGGCGATCACCGCGAGCCCGTGACCCACCGTGTCGTGGAGCTCCTGCGCCATCCGCAGCCGCTCCTCGGACACCGCCCGGCGGGCCTGCTCGGCACGCACCCCGGCGGCGGCCTCGCGGCGGACCTTCACCGACATCCCGACCGCGAGCGCGGCAGCTGCGACCGCGGACCATGCGACGGAGAGCCACAGCAGCTGGTCACCCTGCAGACCGGCCGGTCCCCGCCATTCCTTGACGACGGCAGCCGCGAGGATCACGCCGAAGTAGACGGCCGCCGAGGCAGTCGCACGGCGTGCGGGCCACTGTGCGGCGACTCGGAAGATCGTCACGGGGATGGTGAAGAGGATCGGCCCGTACGGGTATCCGGCCGCAAGGTAGATGGCGACCGCCGCCCCGTTGACCGCCAGGGTCGAACCGAGACGGCGCCGCGGCGCGAGGGCCAGGGCGGCGATCGCCACCAGCGCGTACCCCCCGAGGTCGGGAGGTCGCGCCGTGTCAGGTTGGTTCTCGCCGGCCGGCGCGGTGGCGATGAGTCCGAACACGAGCAAGGCGAGACTGGGCCACGCCTCGAGCAGCACGCGCCCTGCTCTTTGCGCTCGGCCCTCCATGCGGCCGACCGTAGCCGGGCCAAGGCGATCGGGTCACCCGCCCACGGGCGTATCCGACGTACGCAGGCCTGCGCAGGGCGATGCCGCGCCAGCGGTGACGACTCAACACACCGTGTGCGGCCAGTCTCGAAGCCATGAGAACCGCTCCGAACTTCGCCGAGCCGACCGACCGGAAAGGAAGAGCCATGCCAACCGGGACCCGAGCCCGCCCGCCCGTGCCCGACCCCGAACCTGCACCTGCCACCGCCGGATCGACCGAGGAGCGGGTGATCGCCGCCCTGCGCCGTCATGCCCCGACCCTCATGCGCGGAGCACTGGGCATGGTGTTCGTATGGTTCGGGGTGTTGAAGGTCGCCAACGTGACGCCGGTTGCGCAGTTGGTCGCCGACACTCTGGCCTTCGTCCCCGTCCCGACGTCGGTGCTGGTCCCGGCACTGGGTGTCTTCGAAATCGTCGCCGGGTTGGCCCTGGTCACCGGATGGTGGCTACGCCCGGTGCTGGCCGCAATGGTGGCCCACCTCGCCGGCACCTTCCTGCTGCTGGTCCTACAGCCGCAGGTGGCATTCCAGGACGGCAACCCGCTCCTGCTCACGACGGAGGGCGAGTTCGTCGTCAAGAACCTCGTACTGATCGCTGGTGCGTTGCTGGTGGCCGCAAACCTGTCGCCACGCCGGACGAGCGTCTGAGCGCTGGGAAACCGGGAGCCTCGTGATCATGAGTGAACGTCGATACCCGACGGCAGTGCCGGCCGAGCGGACGGTCGTCCGAACCCAGGGCCTGACCAAGATGTACGGCGAGCACGCGGCCGTCGACGCCATCGGGCTGACCGTGCGGCGGGGCGAGGTCTACGGGTTCCTCGGCCCCAACGGCGCGGGCAAGACCACCACCCTTCGAATGCTGCTCGGTCTGGTACGCCCCACCAGCGGAGCGGCCACCGTGCTGGGACAGCCGCCGGGCACGCCGGCTGCCACCGCGGCAATCGGCGCCCTCGTCGAGGGCCCGGGCTTCTTCCCCTACCTCAGCGGCCGGGACAACCTGCGTGTACTGGCCCGCTACCGCGGACTCGCCGACGGTGACGTCGACCGTGTGCTGGAGCGGGTCGACCTCGCGGCCCGCGGACGTGACAGGTTCAAGTCGTACTCCATGGGCATGAAGCAGCGCCTGGGCGTAGCCGCCGCGCTCCTGGGTGACCCGCAGCTTCTCATCCTGGACGAGCCGACCAACGGTCTCGACCCGGCCGGCGTCAACGACATGCGGCAGCTCGTCGCGGACCTGTCTGCCGCCGGCCAGACCGTTCTGCTGTCCAGCCACCTGCTCACCGAGGTGCAGGAGATCTGCGACCGGGTCGGCGTCATCTCGCGCGGCCGGCTGATCATCGAGGCTCCGGTCAGCGAGCTTCCTGGCGGCAGCGGCCTACTGGTCAGGGCAGATCCGACGGACGCGGCACTGGCCGTCGCCATGAGCCTCGCCGGAGACGACGCCGTCACGGTCGCGGGCGACCTGCTGCAGGTGCGGCTCGACCCGCACCGCGCGGCCGAGCTCACCCGTGCCCTGGTGCAGGCGGGAGCCGACGTACACGAGGTCCGTCCGTCCGAACGCTCCCTCGAAGATCGCCAGCGCCCACGCCGAGGTGCTCCGCCTGCGGCGGTGGCCGGCCTTGTGGGTGACGCTCGGCACCTTTCTGGTGCTGAACATCAGCTTCGTCTATGTGTTCAACTACCTGTCGTACCGCAGCGGTGCCAGCAGCTTCTCCACCGAGGGCATTCCCGCTGAGCAGCTGCTCGCCGAGATCATGCCGGACGCGGTTCCGACGGCGTTGACCCAGGGGATGCCGATGTTCGGCGGCGCCCTCATGCTCACGCTCGGGGCGCTCGCCGCCGGCAGCGGCTACGGCTGGGGCACCTGGAAGACCGTGTTCACGCAGGGACCGGGCCGGCTGACCGCGAGCGGTGGCACGCTCGTCGCCCTCCTGGGGATCGTCGTCGCACTGGTCGCCGCCACGTTTGTCGTCGACCTCGGCATCGCCTCCGCCCTGGCGACGGCCGAGTCCCGGACGATCGTCTGGCCGGCGGTCGATGACGTGGCACGCGCGATCGGGGGCGGCGTACTCATCTTCGCGATGTGGATGCTCGCGGGCGTTGCGGTCGGCACGCTGGCCCGTGGCCCCGCCCTCGCTCCCGGCCTCGGCCTGGTCTGGGTGCTGGCCGTGGAGAACCTTCTTCGCGGCGTGGGCAGTCTGCTCGACTGGCTGCAGCCGGTCACCGACGTGCTCCCGGGGACTGCGGCGGGTTCGGTCGCGGCGGCAGTGGGTGCCACGCCCGTCTCCGAAGGCGGAACACCCGGTGTCGTCAGCACGCTGGCC
>DAIUDS010000112.1:0-7249 GCA_036845485.1 Jiangellaceae bacterium | reverse complement strand
AGGCGCACTTCGCCTCCTGGAACTGCACCGCACCCATCGACGCCTCCTCCGGCGACCAGATCCGGCATCGGCTGTCCCGGGCCTGGAACCGGCAGATCAACCGGGCGCTGCACCTCATGACTACCGTCCAACTACGCAACCCGACCCAAGGACGCGCCTACTACGACCACAAGAAAGCATCCGGCAAGACGTCGATGGAAGCCCTGCGATGCCTCAAGCGAAGGCTGTCCGACCTCGTCTACCGCCAGATGATCGACGACGCCCCTCACCGCAGCACAGACGGGCCCGGGAGGACACCGGGGAACGTCAATTCACACCAGCGTGTCCAGCTCACATCCCCATGCTGGCTCTTCGGACAAGTCACTTCCCAGACCCGCCACCAGCCAGCCTACGACCCCACTTCAAAGAGCGCGTTGCCACAGACGGGAGCCAAGAGAGCAAGGCCCGCGGCCAAGATCGACGGCGCGAGCGAAGCGCGCGGCGCGGCGAATGCGTAGCCGTCCCATGCCAGTTACCGCCGTGCGCATCACTGCAGCCATGTGGTTTGTCATGGTCATCGACCGAACCTCCTCACGCGTGAGCGGAAGGTGGGTAGTTGCGACTGGAACTCCTACGTGGCGTCCCGCCTCGGCGACCGGCACAGACCAAACCGTCCGATTAGGAAGCACCTGGCTGGGGCGATTCGATGGTGAGCTGGCCGAGGCGCTGTGAGTCTGCGATCACTTCGATCGCGACGATCTTACCGTTGGTGATCGTGAAGGTCATGACCGTGGCGAGACGCCCGTGGCGTGTCACTAGGATCGCCGGATACCCGTTGACGAGCCCGGCGTGGGCATGCTTGGCCCGGTGCGAGAACGCAAGCGCCTGCCGCGCGACTGCACGGGCACCGCGCAGGCGAGTGGGGGTCCCGGGGGGTGCTGCTGAGGCGTCGGCGCGAACTGTGACGTCCGGGTCGAGGAGGTCGAGTAGCGCGGCGAAATCGCCGTTGCGTGATGCGGCGAGGAAAGCGTTCACGACCTCCCGCTGCAGGTGTAGATCGGTGCTGGGTTGGCCCGCGGCGCGCGCCCGGTGGCGTGCGCGGCTGGCCAGCATCTTGCTCGCCTGGGTCGAACGGCCAACGATGGGTGCGATCTCGTGGAAGGGCACCGCGAACATGTCGTGCAGGACAAACGCCAGCCGTTCCGCCGGGGTCAGCGTGTCAAGCACGACCAGCAGGGCGAGCCCGACCGAGTCGGCCAGCATCGCCTCCTGCTCCGGGTCGGGGCTGTCCGCGGGTAGCGGTGTGTCAAGGGAAACCTCATGCCGCGCCTTGCGCGAGCGCAGCATGTCCAGGCACACGCGCGCCACGACGGTGGTGAGCCAGGCTCGGGTGTTGTGGATGCCGTTCGTGTCGGCGCGGGCCACCCGCAGCCATGCCTCTTGGACCGCGTCGTCGGCTTCGCTTCGCGACCCGAGCATGCGGTAGGCCACCGCGCGCAGGTGGCTTCGGTGCGCCTCGAATTCGTCCACGGGTTACCTTTCCGCCCCGCTCTCCGTCATGACTCTGACGAGTGAAGGCAAGCAGAGGTAACAAGGAGGAGCGATGGAACCGCTGGTTTCCACCATCGAGATCGCGCGCCCGCCGGAGGAGGTTTTTGCCTTCGCGACCGATCCGCTGCACTTCGCCGACTGGCAGGACGACGTAGTGAGCGTGCACATGCTCGGAGATTCACGGTTCACCACGACCCGGCGGATCAGCGGCGCCGAGCGCACGATCACCCAACAGATCACCCGCAACGATCCCCCTCGCGGGTTTGCCGCCCAAGGCATCGACGGCCCTATCCGACCGCACGCCACGATCACCATCGAGCCCGTCAACAACGGTACGCGGTCACGAGTTACCTTCACCCTCGACTTCGAAGGTCACGGACTCGGCTTACCCCTGGTACCGCTGGTACGCCGGCAGGCACAAAAGGGCGCTCCGGACAGCTACCGGAACCTCAAGAGGCTTCTCGAAAGCGACCGGTAGCAGACGGAGTACCCGACCCCGCACGCACCGACGCCGGGATAGAGCGCGCCCGCACATAGGCCATGTCCGCAGGATCACCGGCAGAACCCGGATGAGCGGACGTCCGCCCCCCGCCGCCCGGTTCCTGCGGCCACCGTTGCCGGCGACCTCCCTGCTCACCGTCGACGGGTCGCGACCCAGGCGGGCGGCGATCACCCGAACCGACAGGCCGGCGGCCAGGCCGCGAGAGATCTCCTCCCGCTCCTCCACACTCAACCGCACCGCCGCACGCCGTCGCGGTTGTGGTCTGATCCCGCCACACCGCAGCAAATAGGCCCGGACGGTACCGGTGCACAGACCCAGCTCCCGCGCGGTGGGCTTGGCCGCCTGCCCGGCCCGTAACCGCTCCCACACCCGGTCAATCGCCTCCGGCGTCAACCGCTCGTAATCGCCATGCCCCACAACAACACTCCTCGACATCGAACCAAGGAAGGGTTGCGCCGACCCCTTAAGACCGCCGGCAAGAGCGGACGTCGCACTGCTCCTGGACGGACCAGTGTTGGATCCTGTGCTCGATCAACACCCGCACCCGCGTAGTAACTAGGGATTTGTGCTCTCGTACAGTCCGGGGAACGTCGCCTCGAAAGCGCCGCGTAGCTCAGCGAGAGGCAGGCTGAACTGCCCCACGACGTCGAGCGCCGGGGTGCCTGCTCCCCCGTCGACGACCCCGATCCGCTGGTGTGGGTATCGAGCGGCCGCGCACAGCTCGGCGAAACGTGCCTCCTCGGCGGGAGGCACGGCGACGATCACGCGGGCCGTCGACTCGGAGAACAGGAACACGAAGGGGTCGAGGTCGTCCGGCACCCGGATCCGTGCACCGACGCCGTAGCGCAGGCACGACTCCGCGAGCGCCTGTGCCAGCCCACCGTCGGAGATGTCGTGCGCGGCGGCGATCAGGCCGTCCCGGGAGGCGTCGACAAGTATCCCGGCCAGCCCGCGCTCCGCCTCGAGGTCGACGGAGGGTGGTAGCCCACCGAGGTGGCCGTGTTCGACGTGCGCCCACTCGGAGCCGCCGAACTCGTCGAGGGTCGTCCCCAGCAGGTAGATCGGGTGGCCGGGCGTCCGGAAACCGGACGGCGTCCGTCGCGCGACGTGGTCGACGACACCCAGGATGCCCACCACGGGGGTCGGCAGGATCGCGGTCGGGCCGGTCTGGTTGTACAGCGACACGTTGCCCCCGGTGACCGGGACGCCGAGGGTGCGGCAGCCGTCGGCCAGCCCCCGCACCGCCTCGGCGAACTGCCACATCACGTCCGGGTCCTCCGGGGAGCCGAAGTTCAGGCAGTTGGTGACTGCCAGCGGCCGGGCGCCGACTGACGCGACGTTCCGATACGCCTCGGCCAGCGCGAGCTGGGCGCCAGCGTACGGGTCGAGCTTCGTGTAACGCCCGTTCGCATCCGTCGCCAGCGCCACGCCGAGTCCCGTCGCCTCGTCGATCCGCACGATGCCGGCGTCCTCCGGCTGCGCCAGCACGGTGTTGCCGAGCACGTACCGGTCGTACTGGTCGGTCACCCACGACCGCGAACACAGGTTGGGCGAGGCGGCCAGCCGCAGCAGCGTCGCGCGGAGCTCGTCGCCCGTGGACGGACGTGGCAGGCCGGTCGGACCCGCCGCCTGGAGGTCGTCCTGCCAGGACGGTCGCGCGTACGGCCGCTCGTACACCGGCCCCTCGTGCGCAACGGTCCGCGGCGGCACGTCGACGACTGTCTCACCTTGCCACTGGATCGTGAGCCGCCCCGAGTCCGTCACCTCACCGACCACGTTGGCGTCGACGTCCCACTTCTCACAGATCTCGAGTACCCGGTCGATCGCGTCCGGCGTGACGACCGCCATCATCCGCTCCTGCGACTCGCTCATGAGGATCTCCTCGGCAGCGAGCGTCGGATCGCGCAACGGCACCCGGTCGAGCACGACGTGCATGCCACCCTCACCCGCCGAGGCCAGCTCCGACGTCGCGCAGGAGAGCCCGGCGCCGCCGAGGTCCTGGATGCCGACGACGAGCCCTTCCGCGAAAAGCTCGAGCGTGCACTCGACGAGCAGCTTCTCCATGAACGGATCGCCGACCTGGACGCTCGGCCGCTTGCTGCTCCCGCCCTCGCCGAAGGTCTCCGACGCCAGCACCGAGACGCCGCCGATACCGTCGCCTCCCGTCCTGGCGCCGTAGAGCACCACCAGGTTGCCGACGCCGGAGGCGTGCGCCAGATGAAGCTCCTCGTGGCGCATCACGCCGACGCACAGAGCGTTGACCAGCGGGTTGCCGGCATACGAGTCGTCGAAGACGAGCTCGCCGCCGACGTTGGGCAGCCCGAGGCAGTTGCCGTAGCCGCCGATCCCCGCGACGACTCCGGGTAGCACGCGCTTCGTGTCCAGTGCGTCGGCGGGTCCGAAGCGCAGCGGGTCCATGACCCCGACGGGGCGCGCACCCATGGCGAGGATGTCGCGGACGATCCCGCCGACTCCGGTGGCCGCGCCCTGGTACGGCTCGACGTAGGACGGATGGTTGTGCGACTCGATCTTGAACGTGACGGCGTAGCCCTGACCGACGTCGACGACCCCCGCGTTCTCACCGATCCCGGCCAGCAGCTTGCCGACCGGGGTCTCCTGGACCAGCTCGCCGAACCGGTGCAGGTGCACCTTGGAGCTCTTGTACGAGCAGTGCTCGGACCACATGACCGAGTACATGGCGAGCTCGGACGAGGTGGGCCGGCGGCCGAGGATCTCGTGGATACGGCGGTACTCGTCCTCGGTCAGGCCCAGTTCGGACCACGGCTGCGGCTGGTCGGGAGTCTCGGCCGCGCGCGTGACGGTGTCGATCGTCATCCCTCTCACCTCTGCGGCCCGAAGCTGCCGGCGATCACGCGGGTTGTCCGGCGAGGCCGGCCACCAACGAGGCGAAGAAGCCCAGGCCCTCGGTGCCCGGTCCGGTGAGTGGGTCGACGGCGTGCTCAGGATGCGGCATGAGTCCTACGACGTTGCCGCGCGCGTTGCTGACACCGGCGATGTCGCGGTACGACCCGTTCGGGTTGTCGCCGACATAGCGCACGACGACCCGGCCCTCCCCCTCGAGCTCGTCCAAGGTCCGCTCGTCGGCGACGAACCCGCCCTCGCCGTTCTTCAGCGGGATGACGATCTCGGACCCGGCCTCGTAGTCGGCGGTCCAGGCCGTGGTGGCATTCTCGACTCGCAGCCGTTGGTCGCGGCAGACGAACTTGCGATGGTCGTTGCGGATCAGCGCGCCCGGCAGCAGGTGCGACTCGCACAGCACCTGGAAGCCGTTGCAGATGCCCAACACGGGCAGCCCGCCCCGTGCGGCGTCGGCGAGCGGTTGCATGACTGGCGCAAATCGGGCGATCGCACCACACCGCAGGTAGTCGCCGTACGAGAACCCGCCAGGGAGCACGACGGCGTCGACCCCACGAAGGTCCGCGTCGCCGTGCCAGAGCGTGACGGCTTCGCCACCGGAGGCCCGGACCGCCCGGGCGGCGTCACGATCGTCCAACGATCCGGGGAAGGTGACGACGCCGACTCTCACGGTTCCACTCGCAGTGCGTAGTCCTCGATCACGGGATTGGACAGCAGCGTTCCCGCCGCGCGCTCGATATCGGACACGGCCTCCGGGGTCACTTCGCCGGCGAGCTCGATCTCGAAGCGTTTGCCCTGCCGCACGGAGGCCACTCCGTCGAAGCCGAGGCGGCCGAGTGCGCCGTGCACGGCCTTGCCCTGAGGGTCGAGAATCTCCGGTTTGAGCATGACGTCGACGACGACGCGGGCCACGGACACGCTCCTCGCGTGACGGCGGACGGGACTGGCGCCAGCGACGGCGCCCAGCCAGCCTAGCGACTCCGGCGGCGGACCGACTCCGGGTGGTCACGGCACGCGGCCCGAACTCTCCCACGTCGAACGGAGGAGGCGTCAGCTGAAGGCGAGCCCGGTGATGCGCTCGTACGCCTCGACGTACCGATCGCGGGTCCGGGCGACGACCTCGTCGGGCAGCGGTGGAGGAGGCGAGCCCGACGAACGCTCCCATCCCGACTCGGGGGACGTGAGCCAGTCCCGGACGTACTGCTTGTCGAACGACGGCTGCGCACGACCCGGCTGCCACGCGTCGAGGGGCCAGAATCGCGACGAGTCCGGCGTCACGACCTCGTCGGCGAGCACGAGCGTCCCGTTGGACCGGCGGCCGAACTCGAGCTTGGTGTCGGCGAGCACGATCCCGCGTTCCCGCGTTAACGCCTCGCCCCGCGCGTAGACGTCGAGCGTCAGCCTCCGCAGGCGGGCGGCCACATCCGCGCCCACGAGCCGTTCGACGTAACCGAGGTCGACGTTGACGTCGTGCTCGCCGAGCTCAGCCTTCGTGGCCGGTGTGAAGATCGGCGACGGCAGCCGGGACCCGTCGACCAGTCCGGCCGGGAGCGGCATACCGCACACCGACCCGCCGGTGCGGTAGTCCTCCAGCCCGGATCCGGTGAGGTAGCCACGGGCGACACACTCGACAGGCACCATGTCCAGGCGCTCGCACAAGAGTGCGCGCCCGGTGACCGGACCGGGGACGTCGGTGGACAGCAGGTGGTTCGGTACCAGGTCACCGAGCCGCTCGAACCACCACACCGACAGGGCGGTCAACACCCGTCCCTTGTCCGGGATCGTCGAGGCCAGCACATGGTCGTAGGCCGAGATCCGGTCTGTCGCCACGATGAGCAGTGCGCCGGCATCACCCTCCGGCTCGTAGAGATCCCGGACCTTCCCCGAGTACACGTGCCGGTAGCCGGCCAACTCGGGTGCGGACACGCCGGCAGCGTAGCTACAGGATCGGAGCCGGGCTGTACGCGGCCGCATCGGGGTGCTTTGCGACGACGCCTTGGACGCGGCGGATGACCTCGGCCGTCTGGGCGCCGGCGGCGCCGGTGAACTCCATCGGGCTGCGGACGAGATCGTCGAGGTCGGAGCGGCCCAGGGCGAGGCGCGGATCGCGGGCCAGCCGGTCGAGCAGGTCGTTGCCGACGGAACCGCTGCGCTGGTCCAGAGCCACGTCGAGCGCGTGTTGCTTGATCACCTCATAGGCGGTCTCGCGGCCGATGCTGAATCTCAGGCCGCCGCTGTGCTCGATTGAGCCAGGGTCTCGGAGTTCACCTTCCCGCCGGTGATCGGAAACTTAACCCCGGCGGGGCCGCCCGGTCCCGCCGGCTCGGTGGGAACGACCTT
>DAIUDS010000111.1:0-7259 GCA_036845485.1 Jiangellaceae bacterium | reverse complement strand
CCGGTTCGGCCGTTGGATCAGCTGCCGTGCCGGCAGGCAAGTCCCCGCACGCCGTGAGCGCCAGACACGCCACGGCGAGCCAAACTGTCCGGCATCCACCGGCCGCACTACTCATGCCGCTTGGACGCCGGGCCGAACCGCCCGGTTCCAGCCGCCGCACCGACGTCCGCCGATTCCCGGTCCCGTCGCACGTCCCGCACCTGCTCGGCCCGCTGCACCCGTTCCATCTTTTCCGCCAGCCCGGTGAGCCGTTCTTGTTCGGCCTCTATCCAGGTCTACGGCAACGAGCGGCCGGCGTCTACGCGCCAGGTCACCGCGCTCGTTGCAGCGCCTCCCGCTGGATACGTTCGCGGTCCCACTCGTTGATGAGCCGTCGAGATTCCTCGTGCGCCCGCTGGCCGGCGGCGGTCCGCTTTGACAGGCTCGACACGCGCGCCGAGTCGTAAACCGGCCAGGTCACCAGCGTGAGCCGCGAGCTAAACATAGGTGTCTCGTAAGCGGGACGGGGCCCTGCCGCGGGAGTGTGCGCTTGCTCAACACGCGCCCAGGTTAGTCACTGGTGTTTTCGCTGGTCACAGGCCTTGCGCGGGAGGGTTGAACCCGTTTCGGCTCGCCGGGCATCTTCGGATAGTCCACCCGCTAGCGGCGTGCTGACCAGGGAAAACACCAGGTCGTGATGCAGCGTCGGAGCCAAGTTATCGGGCGAATCCACGTCCGATTCAGGCGGCCCCGACACGACGACTGAACCGTCGGCCGGGGCCTCGACGGGAGGGAACCCCGCCGTGGAACCCATCTTGCCCGCCCAGCAGCACACTTGGGCCGAACTACTCCGGTTGGTCGGCGCGATTCGCCACATCGCCCATGACATCACGATGGAACCCGACGACCAGATGCGCCGAATCCGGGACGCCTTCCGCGACTACGACGAGGGGAGCGGCACCACCCCGGCCCGACCCACACACCACGACGGCCCGCCTTCACGCCGGGGGCGGGCCGTTCGGCGTCTACGGGGTGTGTGGCGGCTCGTACATGGTCGCCCCGCAGGTGTTGCAGCGGTACGTACGGTGACCGGTGTGACCTTCGGTGCACGGGCACGGCCAGGGACTCGTGTCAGCAGTTCCCCGCTTCGTCTGCCGCGGAAGTCTGACTCGGGTTTCGACGGGTCCTTGACAGTGGGCGCGTTTGGGTGTTTACCGAGGTTGTTGAGTCATCGGATCCCATCGACGTATCTGGCGGGAGTGTTGGTCATGGCAAGTCCCGCAGGCCCGGATGGTGGGGACGAGGCGCATCCGGCGGCTGCGTCGGAGGCGCCACCGGCAAGGCTGCGACCGGGTCGGGTGTGGTACTGGGTGGCCCTGCTGGTCTTTGTTGCCGGGATGGCCTGGCTGGGGCTCGGCCTGCTCCTGCTCAACGGTCGGATCGACTCGTTTGAGCGGGTGGCAGTGCCCGGCAGCGGCGAGATCAGCCTGGATCACAGCGGGGATTACGTGATCTATTACGAAGGACTCGGGGCCGCCGAAGGCAACGTCGCCCCCTTCAACGTCACCGTGAACCCGGCTGCGGCGCCGGCCGCGGTGCAAAGCCTCGATACCTATTCCGGTGTTGGGTTGTCCTACACCTTCGGCGCCCGGGAAGGGCAGGCCGTCCTGACCCTGGAGGTTGCCCAACCCGGCAGGTTCCTGATCGAGGCGACGACCGACGCACCCGATGTCGCCGGCGGCAGGTCGCTCGCGGTCGGCTCCAGCATCGCCGGGGACTTCGCGCGCATCGGACTGCCCAGCGCCATAGCAACGGTGGCGGCGATCGGTGGCGCGATTGTGATTGCCATCGTCCGTCACTCCCGGGCCAAGCGCGCCCAGTCGCTAGCTCCCTGAGGTCGGCTCCAGAGAGCGTCACCGTTGCCAGCGACGAAGGGCGTGCCCGTTCGGGCGCGCTCGGGGTCGGCCTCGACGACGACGGCCATGCGGCGACGGTCGCACGAGCCACCGACACCGAAAGCACGGACAGCGCCCGGTCCGGCCGCGGGGGGTGCGGACGGGCGGGGCGACGGTCGGCGCATGCAGGTCTGTGGGGCACGCCGGGGCGTGCCAAAGGACCCCTCGCTACCTTCGGCGGGACATGAGGCCGCCGCCGTTGACACCGAATCTTCAGTTGTCGTCGGCCACGGTCAGGGCTCGCCGTGGGAGTACCAGCACGACCTGAAGCCGGGCGGGCTATGGCTGCGGTTCGTCTGCGACCGTTGCCACGCCGAGTACCGACCGGCCAAGCAACCGTTCACGACCGCCTGGATGGCGGCGTTGCAACGGCCCGGCCGCAGCGGGCGGTCCGGCTGCCGCTCTAGATATCCCCCAGCCCGAGCCGACGGTGCGCCGCATGCGCGCGCACGACGGCCGTTGACCGCGCGTAGACGGCCAGCATCGCCGGCGAGCGCCACGCGGCCAGCATCATCAGGTCGCGCTCCTGTCCGCCCGCAGTGAGGAACCGGTGCGCGAACGTGTGCCGGAACGCATGCGGGTGAAGGTCGGGCACGTCTGCCGCCGCACCGAGCAGCTCGAGGCGCCAGCGGACGCCGTCCGCGGAGATGGCACCACGCTGCCCGAGCAGCAGCTTGTCGGTGCGCCGCGCGTACGGGTGCACGCGCCGGGCTCGCAGGTAGCGGTCGAGCGCCGTGCCGGTGGACGCCGAGAACGGCACGGCCCGCGGACGGTTGCCCTTGCCGACCACGTACACGGCCTCGGCCTCCAGGTCGACGGTGTCGAGAGTGAGCCCGGTCAGCTCCGATGCGCGCAGCCCGCAGTCGAGCAGCACCCGCACGATGACCTCGTCGCGCCGGCCGTCGAACACGGCCCGGTCATAGACCCCGGCCCGAACGCGCGGAACCTGGCATGCCCGCAGCACCCGGCGCAGCTCGTCATCGTCGAGCACCCGCACCGGCTTGTCGACCAGTTCGGGTATCTCGACCCCGTACGTCGGCGCACGCTCGACCTGCCCTCCGTCTCCAGCCAGCGGCAGAACCGGCGCATGCCAGCCAGCCGGGTCTTGACTGTCGACGCCTCACTGCGCTCGGCCAGGTCGGCCAGCCACGCCCGGATGGCGGTCCGGGTGAGGTTGTCCAGCGTCGGTGTGCGGCCCTGCTCGGCCAGCCACTCGGTGAGGTAGCGCACCGCGGCCGTGTAGAGGGTGACCGTGCGCTCGGCCTTCTTCGCGCTCCTCAGCGAGCGCCGAACTGCGGAGACGAGGTCGTCGATGTGCGGCGAAAGGGGGTCGGCCACGAGGGTCGGTTATCTGGCGAACGTGTGGCATGCTACCTAGTGGCGCCGCTTACGAACCCGTGTCGTCGCTGGTCACAGGCCTTGCGCGGGAGGGTTGAACCCGTTTCGGCTCGCCGGGCATCTTCGGATAGTTCGGCGGATACGGCAGGTCGCCGAGGCCTCCGGATTCGTCCTTTGCGGCCATCTCCAGGAGCGGTTCGAGGGAGTGGTGGACCTCGTCGATCGCGGCGTGCGGATCACCGCGCTCCGCGTAGCGGGTGGCCACGGTCCGAACCGTGAAGTCGTCGGGTGAGACGTGCGGAAGTTCGTCCCATGTCAGCGGCGTCGAGACGGTTGCGATGGGCGTGCGCCGGATTGACCAGGCCGACGCGATCGTGCGGTCGCGCGCGTTCTGGTTGTAGTCGACGAACACCGCCTCGCCTCGCTGCTCCTTCCACCAGGCCGTCGTGACCAGGCCCGGCGAACGGCGCTCGACCTCGCGGGCAAAGGCGATCGCGGCCCGTCGCACCTCGATGAAGGACCAGCGCGGCTCTATCCGTACGTAGATGTGGATGCCACGACCACCGCTTGTCTTGGGGAAGCCGACGTAGCCCAGATCGTCGAGCAGCGGCCGGACTCCGTCGAGCGCCACCCGGCGCGCTTCCTCGTATCCCGTCCCCGGCTGGGGGTCGAGGTCGATGCGCAGCTCGTCCGGATGGTCGACGTCGGCGGCGCGGGCATGCCATGGGTGGAACGTGACCGTCCCCAGGTTCGCAGCCCAAGCGACGTCGGCTGGTGAGGTCACGCACAACGCGTCGGCCGACCGGCCGGAGGGGAAGGTGACCTGGACCCGGCGCATCCAGTCCGGGGCGTATGCGGGGAACCGCTTCTGGTAGATCTGCTCGCCGTTGATGCCCTCCGGGAAGCGCTGCAGGTAGGTCGGCCGCTCGCGCAGGGCGTGCGTGATCGCCGGTCCGACCGCGACGTAGTGCTCGACGAGCTCGCGCTTCGTCACGGCGGCGGCGGGGAAGTACACCTTGTCCGGGTTGGTGATCCGTACCGGATGCCCGTCGACCTCGATCTCGATATTCGGCGCTGCCACGGGCGCAACGCTAGCCGTAGGGGCCCACGATCAGACGCCGAACAGCGGGTCGGTGATCGTGAACCCCAGATCGCCCTCCAGCTCCCAGGCGAGGTAGAGCAGGATCAGGGCAGCGCCCGTCAGCGCGGTGTCCTTCTGGAACTGGATCATCTCCATGTAGCGCGACGTAGGGTCTCTTTCGCGCCAGAATGCGTGCATCAGGGTGGCCGCCGACAACGTGAACAGGCCTAGCAGGATCGCGCCAAGGTCGGTCCAGATCCCGAACAGCACGAGTACCGCGCCGACGAGCATCTGCAATCCGGTGAGCAGGACCAACGGCCTCCCGGGCTTGACGCCGCGGCTCTCGGCGTATCCCGCCATGGCTCCCTTGTCGGTGAGATGGGCGAAAGCACTGCCGAGGAATAGCAGGCAGAACAGGATCCGACCGATCAAGTACAGGACGTCCACGATGCCTCCCGCATCACACCCGGCAGCAGCCGCCGGGCCGTTGACACGGGAAACATATAGCGATCTTGGTGTTCCGTCGATATGCCGGAGGATGCGCAATCCGGTGACTTGCCGGGCTCACCCCTTCACTGTCGAGGGCCTGCATTTGCGTTGTACGGTCGTGTCGTGACGCATGACGTCCAGAAGACCGACGAGGAATGGCGAGCCGAGCTGTCGCGCGCCGAGTACCACGTACTCCGTGAGGCCGGCACCGAGCGCCCGGGTTCCAGCCCGCTGGAGGCTGCCGACGACCGTCCGTACACATATTCCTGTCGGGCCTGCGGTGCAGACCTGTTCCGCAGCGAGACCAAGTTCGACGCGCACTGCGGTTGGCCGTCGTTCTATGCGCCGCTCGCCGAGGACAGGGTCGAGTATGTCGAGGACCGCTCTCTGGGCGCGGTGCGTACCGAGGTCCGATGCGCCCGGTGCGGATCCCACCTCGGCCACATGTTCTCCGGTGAGGGCTTCGGTACCCCTACCGACCTGCGCTACTGCATCAACGGGATCGCCCTGCGGCGGGTCGAGGCCGGCTGACGGTCGGCCCCTCGGCGCGCGCCAGGGGGAAATGATGGGTGCATGACCTCGACGGAGCTCACACCGCGCGCAGCAGCCCTCGGGGACATGGACGCTCCCACGCTCTACGGGCTGCTACGGCTGCGTGTCGACGTATTCGTCGTCGAGCAGGCGTGCCGATATGCCGAACTGGACGGGCGCGACTCCGACCCGACGACCGTCCACATGTGGCTCGAGGGCGACGGCCCGGACCAGCCGGTCGCCTACCTGCGAGTTCTGGACGAGCCCGAGGGGAGTGCACGGATCGGTCGCGTCGCCGTCGCACGCGACGCGCGGGGGTCCGGGCTCGCCGCCCGGCTGGTGGAGGCGGCGCTGAACCGGATTGGCCACCGGCCCTGTGTCCTCGACGCCCAGAGCCACCTCGTCGGCTTCTACGAGCGGTTCGGCTTCGTCGCCACCGGGCCGGAGTTCGTCGAGGACGGCATACCGCACGTTCCCATGCGCCGCGAACCACCGGCTGTGGCACCGGACGCACGTCGCACGGCCGGTCAGGGCAGCGCCGCCAGAAGTTCCTCGACCGGCTTGCGACGGCCCGTGTAGAACGGCACCTCTTCGCGGACGTGGCGACGCGCGGTCGACCCACGCAGGTGGCGCATCAGGTCGACGATGCGGTGCAGCTCGTCGGCCTCGAAGGCCAGGATCCACTCGTAGTCGCCCAGTGCGAACGACGCGACGGTGTTGGCCCTGACGTCGGGATAGTCACGCGCCATCATGCCGTGCTCGGCGAGCATGGCGCGGCGCTCTTCGTCCGGGATCAGATACCACTCGTACGAGCGCACGAACGGGTACACGCACACGTAGGAGCGCGGCTCCTCCTGGGCCAGGAAAGCAGGAATGTGGCTCTTGTTGAACTCCGCGGGCCGGTGCAGCGCTGCCTGCGACCACACCGGGTCCAGTCGCGTGCCGAATGCGGTGCTCCGGAACCGGTGGTAGGCCTCCTGTAGGTCGTCCGCGGATGGCGCATGCCACCAGACCAGGAGGTCGGCGTCGGCGCGCAACCCGCCGACGTCGTACGTGCCGCGGACGACGACATCCTTGCCGTCCAGCTCGCCGAACAGGTCCGACACCTCGCCGGCCAGCGGTGCCCGATCGGTGTCGCCCAGCAGCTCGCGCAGCCTGAAGACCGACCACATCGTGTAGCGGACCTGCTGATTGATCTCGCGGGCCTTCGGGCGCGACGCCTCGCTCATGCCGTCGATACTGGCACGAGGCCGAGCCCGTCGAGGACCCTGGTGGCCGCTCGCCGTGCAGCCGCGATACACGCGACGACGCCGATGCCGTCGTAGGCCGCGCCGCAGACCGCGAGCCCGGGCACGGCCTCGACGGCGGCAAAAACCCGCGCCATCCGGTCTGCATGACCGACGGGGTACTGCGGCAATGCCCCTCCCCACCGGGTGACCCGGGAGTCCACGGGCCGACCCCTGACGCCGACCGCCTCGCCGAGCTCGACCATCACGCTCTGTACGAGCTCGGCGTCGTCGTGCTGCAGCTCCGCCTCGTCCCGGTGGCGACCGAGGGACGCACGCAACAGGACCAGGTCGCGGGCGTCGGCGGCCAACCAGGGCCACTTGACCGACGAGAGCGTGACCGCCTTGACGGCCCGGCCCTCGACCGGAGGTACCAGAAAGCCCGACGAGTCCGGGAATCGCGGAAACGCGGACCTGCGCAGCGCCAGGGTGACGATCGCCATGCTGGCGTACTCGACCCGGGCCAGATCCGCCGCAGCGGCAGGGACGGCGTCACCGAGCAGGCGGGCCGCCGGCGCTGCGGGCACGGCGAGGACGACGGCGTCGGCGTCGACGGTCTCGGCGAACGGCGCCGGCCCGACCTCCAGCCGCCATGTCCCC
>DAIUDS010000110.1:0-7279 GCA_036845485.1 Jiangellaceae bacterium | reverse complement strand
TCTGCAAGCGCCGGGGCTTCGTCTTCCCGTCGGGCGAGATCTACGGCGGCACCCGTTCCGCGTGGGACTACGGCCCGCTGGGCGTCGAGCTCAAGGAGAACATCCGTCGCCAATGGTGGCGCTCGGTCGTGCAGATGCGTGACGACGTCGTCGGCCTGGACTCCGCGGTGATCCTGCCGCGTGAGGTGTGGGTGGCCTCGGGTCACGTCGACGCGTTCGTAGACCCGCTGACCGAGTGCCAGTCCTGCCACCATCGCTTCCGCGCCGATGACCTGGAAGATGCGTACGAAGCCCGGCACGGCCGGCTTCCGCAGAACGGCCTGGCCGACGTCAACTGCCCGAACTGTGGCGCGAAGGGCTCGTTCACCGAGCCGAGGATGTTCAACGGCCTGCTCAAGACCTACCTCGGCCCGGTCGAGTCCGAGGAAGGCCTGCACTATCTGCGCCCGGAGACCGCGCAAGGCATCTTCACCGACTTCCTCTCGGTGATGAGCTCGTCGCGGCGCAAACCTCCGTTCGGCATCGCCCAAGTTGGCAAGGCGTTCCGTAACGAGATCACGCCGGGCAACTTCATCTTCCGGACCCGTGAGTTCGAGCAGATGGAGCTGGAGTTCTTCGTCGAGCCCGGGACGGACGAGGAGTGGCACGAGTACTGGCTCAAGGAACGCTGGGACTGGTACGTCGATCTCGGCATCGCCAAGGACAACCTGCGCTATTTCGAGCACCCCAAGGACAAGCTCTCGCACTACTCGAAGCGGACCGTGGACCTGGAGTACCGCTTCCGGCTCGGCGGCACGGAGTTCTCCGAGCTCGAGGGCATCGCCAACCGCACCGACTTCGACCTCTCGACTCATGCGCGGCACTCGGGCGCCGACCTGACGTACTTCGACCAGGACAAGGGCGAGCGATGGACGCCGTACGTCATCGAGCCCTCGGCCGGCCTGACCCGCTCGGTGCTGGCATTCATGCTCGATGCGTACGACGCCGACGAGGCACCGAACGCCAAGGGTGGTGTCGACACCCGCACCGTGCTGCGGTTCGACCCGCGGCTGGCTCCGGTCAAGGCCGCGGTGCTCCCCCTGTCACGCAACGCCGACCTGTCACCGAAGGCGCGTGATCTCGCTGGCCAGCTCCGCGCGCGCTGGAACGTCGAGTTCGACGACGCCGGCGCGATCGGCCGCCGCTACCGGCGCCAAGACGAGATCGGCACGCCGTTCTGTGTCACCGTCGACTTCGACACCCTCGACGACGACGCCGTGACCGTTCGTGAGCGCGACTCGATGAGCCAGGACCGAATCGCCATCGACCGGGTCGAGACCTACCTGGTGGAACGCCTGCCCGGAAGCTGAGCGCTGATGGCCCCTTCTTCAGAGAGTGACTTCGCCCGAGGAGAGACGTCGTGACCGATGTCCGAGTGGACGGCTACCCAGTCGAGCGTGGCGACGAGATCCTCACACCCGAGGCGCTGGCATTCGTCGGGGAGTTGCAGAGCCGGTTCGGTGCCCGCCGGACCGAGCTCCTCGGCATGCGGGCCCGTCGCCGCGACGAGGTCGCCCGCACCGGCGGACTCGACTTCCTGCCCCACACCGGGGACATCCGAGAAGCCGAATGGACCGTCGCCGCCGCGCCGGCCGACCTCACCGACCGGCGGACGGAGATCACCGGTCCGACGGAGCGCAAGATGGCGATCAACGCGCTGAACTCCGGTGCCAGGGTGTGGCTGGCCGACCTCGAAGACGCCAACACGCCCCATTGGTCCAACGTGGTGAGCGGCCAGGTGAACCTCTACGACGCCGTACGCGGCGAGATCGCCTTCACGGCGGTTGAGGGCAAGCAGTACGTGCTGCGCGACGACGTCCGTGCGGCGACGATCGTCGTACGCCCGCGTGGGTGGCACCTGGACGAGCGGCACCTCCTGGTCGACGGCCAACCGGTCGTCGGCGCGTTGGTCGACTTCGGTCTGCACTTCTTCCACAACGCCGCCGAGTTGCTGGCACGCGGAAGCGGGCCGTACTTCTACCTGCCGAAGATGGAGAGTCACCTCGAGGCGCGGCTGTGGGACGACGTCTTCACCTTCGCTGAGCAGCGGCTCGGAATATCACATGGCTCCGTCCGCGCGACGGTGCTGATCGAGACGATCCCGGCAGCATTCGAGATGGACGAGATCCTCTACGAGTTGCGCGAGCATGCCTCGGGTCTCAATGCGGGCCGCTGGGACTACTTGTTCAGCATCATCAAGAACTTCCGTGATGCCGGCCCGGCCTTCGTCCTGCCGGACCGTGGCGATGTCACCATGACGGCGCCGATGATGCGGGCCTACACAGACCTGCTCGTTGCGACGTGTCACCGGCGCGGCGCCTTCGCGATCGGTGGGATGGCCGCGTTCATCCCGAGCCGTCGGGACCCGCAGATCAACGAGCGAGCACTCGCCAAGGTGCGCGAGGACAAGGAACGTGAGTCCGGCGACGGGTTCGACGGGTCCTGGGTGGCGCATCCGGACCTGGTGCCGGTGTGCACGGAGATCTTCGACAAGATCCTGGCCGACCGTCCGAACCAGCTCGAACGGCGCCGGGACGACGTCCGGGTGAGCGCGGACCAGCTTCTCGACGTCTCCTCGGTGCCGGGAGCGCCCTCTGCGGCCGGGTTGCGCACCAACATCGACGTCGGGCTCCGGTACCTCGAGGCGTGGCTGGGCGGAAACGGCGCGGTGGGCATCCACAACCTGATGGAGGATGCCGCCACCGCGGAGATCTCCCGCTCGCAGATCTGGCAGTGGGTCCACAACGACGTCGTGCTGGACAACGGCGAGACCGTCACACCGGAACTCGTCCGCACGGTGGCCGATGACGTGGTTGCCGCGATCCGTGACGAGATGGGAGAGCAGGCATTCCGGGCGAGCCGGTACGGCCGCGCCAGGGCGCTGTTCGAGCAGGTGGCACTGGACGACGACTTCGTCGAGTTTCTGACCCTGCCGGCGTACGAGTCGATCGACTGATCGGCTCGGTCGGAACGGGGGCCGCACGATGACCGCGGGCGACGAAGGGTGAGCTGACGTGCCGGAGCTGGACCTGGTCTTCCGTGCCCCGCGGGTCGTGACGGCCGACGGCGAGATGGCAGGGTGCGTCGGCGTCAGGGCGGGCCGGATCGCGGCGGTCGAGCCCTTGTCCGCCGGACTGACGGCCGACCAGGTCGTCGAGCTCGGCGGCGACGTCGCGCTGCTGCCTGGTCTCGTCGACACTCACGTCCACGTCAACGAACCGGGCCGGACCGAATGGGAGGGCTTCGCAACCGCGACCCGGGCCGCTGCCGCCGGCGGCGTCACGACCATCCTGGACATGCCGCTCAACAGCGTTCCGCCGACCGTGGACGCGGGTGCGCTGGCACTGAAGCGAGAGGCGGCCGCCGGTAAGTGCTTCGTCGACGTCGGATTCTGGGGAGGCGCGGTCCCGGGCAACCGGTCGGCGATGCGTGGCCTGCACGATGCCGGTGTGTTCGGATTCAAGTGCTTCCTGGTGCCCTCCGGGGTCGAGGAGTTTCCGCCGCTGGAGCCCGACCAGTTCGAGGAGGTGCTCGCAATCTCGCGCACGTTCGGCGCGCTGGTGATCGTCCACGCCGAGGATGCCGCGACGATCGCGCAGGCACCGCTACCGCACGGACGCGCCTACCGAGCCTTTCTGCGCTCCCGCCCGCCGGAGGCGGAGAACGTCGCGATCGCCCGGGTGGTGGAGGCAGCCCGCCGGACCGGAGCCCGTGTTCACGTCCTGCATCTGTCGAGCGCCGGCGCGCTCACGACGATCGGACGCGCGCGGGACCAGGGAGTCGCCGTGACGGTCGAGACGTGCCCGCACTATCTGTACTTCACGGCCGACGACGTCCCGGACGGTGCGACGCAGTTCGCGTGCTGCCCGCCGATCCGCGAAGCCGACAATCGCGAGTCGCTGTGGGACGGCCTCGCCGACGGCACCATCGACGCGATCGTGTCGGACCACTCGCCGTGCCCGCCGGAACTCAAGCGCCTCGACGTGGGGGACTTCGGCCTCGCCTGGGGAGGGATCTCGTCACTGGAGGTCGGGCTGCCGGCCGTATGGACGCAGGCGGGCCGGCGTGGACACACACTCGCCGACCTCGCGCGCTGGGCAGCCGAGGGGCCGGCGAACCTCGCGGGTGTGGACCGCAAGGGGCGCATCGCACCCGGCTACGACGCCGACCTCGTGGTCTTCGCTCCCGATGAGGCCAGGGTCGTCGAGCCGGCCTCACTGCATCACCGTCACGCCATCACTCCGTACGAGGGGCGGACGTTGACGGGTGTCGTGCGTGAAACCTGGCTGCGCGGTGTGCGAACCGACGGCGTCGAGCCCCGCGGGCGGCTCCTGAGCCGGGCGGCAGCGTGACCGACGACTTCGCCGCCCTCCCGGACCTGGCGTCGCGTGCGCTCGGTGCCAGCGTCGTCCACGCCACCGACGACCTCTTCGCCGAACGCGAGAACCTGATCCGGCCCGAGCCGCCGGTCTTCGCCGCGGACACGTTCGGCAACCGTGGAAAGGTCTACGACGGCTGGGAGACGCGACGCCGCCGCGAGCCGGGTAACGACGCAGCCGTCGTGCGGCTCGGTGCGCCGGGCATCGTGCGTGGTGTGGTCGTCGACACCGCGTTCTTCCGGGGCAATTTCCCACCGTTCGTCTCGGTGGAGGCGACGTCGGTGGAGGGCTACCCGTCGCCGGCCGAGTTGCAGGCGACCGGCTGGGAGACGATCGTCGCCAGATCCGCGGCGCAGGGCGACACGGCGAACCGGTACGTCGTCGACTCCGACCGGCGATGGACGCACCTGCGCCTGTCCATCTACCCCGATGGCGGGGTGGCGCGGTTCAGGGCACACGGCGAGGTCGTGCCCGACCTGCGCTTTCTGGAGAGCACGATCGACCTGGCGGCCTTGGAGAACGGCGGGACCATCGTGGACTGCTCGAACATGTTCTACTCGTCACCGGTCAATCTCATCCTTCCCGGCAGGGCGCGCAGCATGGCCGACGGCTGGGAGAACGCGCGGCGGCGCGACGAAGGGAACGACCACGTGACGATCCGGCTGGCCGCGGCGGGCCGGGTCCGCGACGTCGTCGTCGACACGTCCTACTTCGTCGGCAACGCCCCTGGACGGGTGCGGCTCTCGGCCGCCGAGGCCGGGTCCGCTCCGGGCGACGATACGGCGTCCTGGGCCGAGATCGTGCCGCCAACCAGGGTCCAGCCGGACACCCGGCACCGGTTTCTCGTCGAAGGCGGGCCGCCCGTGACCCACGTTCGCCTCGACGTCTTCCCCGACGGCGGCCTTTCCCGGCTCAACATCCATGGCGAGCTCGAGCGGGCAGCGCTCGAGCAGATGCGCCGTCGCTGGCGAGACGCATTGCCCGCGTGCCATTCGCGGTTCTGACGACGGCCCTACCGGGCCGTACCGGCGTTTCGAGACCGGTTCGTGATGGGCAAAGGCGGATCAGACGTCACGGCATCGAGCCGTGGCCTCCCGAGAGGACGACGTGAGTCATGGTCCGCACAATGTCCCGCTACACCACCGCGACCGTGGTACTCGTGATCACTGGCATCATCGCCGCCTTCATCGCCCTCGCCATCCTGCTCGTGATCCTGGACGCCAACCAGGGCAACATGATCGTCAACGCGATCGTCGAGATCGGCAGCTTCTTCTCCACGCCGTTCCACGACATGTTCCCGCAGCGCAACGCGGAGATGAACGTCCTGGTCAACTGGGGCCTGGCCGCGCTGGCATACCTATTGATCGGAGGCATCGTCGCTCGCTTCGTTCGCTGACCCGCCGGGGCTACCGGCTGGATGGGCGGGCGACAATGGACGGATGACCGTCCCCGCGACGCTCGCCCACCCGCTGCGACTCGGGCGGCTCGAGGTGAGCCCGCCGGTGGTGCTGGCCCCGATGGCGGGCATCACCAATGCGGCCTTCCGTCGGCTGTGTGCGGAGCAGGGAGCCGGACTCTACGTCTGCGAGATGATCACGTCGCGCGGCGTCGTCGAGCATGACGCTAAAACGCATTCCATGCTCGTCTTCGACGACGCCGAGGTCGTCCGGTCCGTCCAGCTCTACGGTGTCGATCCGTTCTACGTCGGTGAAGCGGTGCGCATCCTGGCCGGAGACCACGGAGTAGGGCACGTGGACCTCAACTTCGGTTGTCCGGTGCCCAAGGTCACGCGCAAGGGCGGCGGTGCGGCGCTTCCGTACAAGCGCGGCCTGCTCGATCGGATCCTGCGGGCGGCGGTGGCAGGCGCCGAGCCGTACGGCGTCCCGGTCACCATGAAGACGCGCAAGGGCATCGACGACGAGAACCTCACCTATCTCGACGCCGGCCGGATCGCCGAGGATGCGGGGTGTGCCGCGATCGCACTGCACGGCCGGACCGCCGCCCAGCACTATTCGGGCTGTGCCGACTGGGGCTCGATCGCCCGGCTGAAGAGGGAGGTCGGCATCCCGGTCCTGGGCAACGGCGACATCTGGGAGGCCGCCGATGCCCTGGGTCTCGTGCAACGGACCGGTGCCGACGGCGTCGTAATAGGGCGCGGCTGCTTGGGGCGGCCGTGGCTGTTCCGCGACCTGGCCGCGGCCTTCGCCGGCCTGCCCGCACCGCCGTTGCCGCAGCTCGCCGAGGTGGCGGCGATGATCCGCCGGCACGCCGAGCTCCTGGCCGAGCTCCTGGGCGAGGACCGTGGTCTACGCGACATGCGCAAGCACATGGCCTGGTACCTCAAGGGCTTCGTCGTGGGACAGGAGGTGCGGGCCGCACTCGGGATGGTCTCGTCGATGGCGGAGCTGGACGAGTTGCTGGCGCGCCTGGACGGGACGCAGCCGTTCCCGGACCAGGAGATCGGGACACCGCGCGGCCGTCAGGGCAGCCCACGGCGGGTGGCGCTCCCGGAGGGGTGGCTGGACGACCCGCGGGAGGTTGCGGGCGATCTGGCCGGCGCGGAGCTCGGCATCTCCGGCGGCTGAGCCGGCGGTCCCGTCCTGCTGCCGACCGGCTAGGCTCCGGCCAACCGCATGTGCACGGAGGGCCGATCGGTGCCGCAGTTCGTCTTCGATTTCTCGCAAGGAAGCAAGGACGACAAAGATCTCCTCGGAGGCAAGGGCGCGAACCTTGCCGAGATGACGAATCTCGGGCTGCCCGTGCCGCCGGGCTTCACGATCTCCACGGAGGCGTGTCGTCACTATCTGGTCGCCGGGAAGGAGCCCGACGGCCTCGCCGGTGAGGTGAGCCAGCACCTGACG
>DAIUDS010000109.1:0-7331 GCA_036845485.1 Jiangellaceae bacterium | reverse complement strand
CTTCGAGCAATGCCAGCAGCCTACTAAGGCACCAAGCAATGTCACTCACATCGGCTACTTGTTTCATTGCCTTTGGATCGGTGCCCGGCCAGGCTTCGGTCTAGGCGTCCGGGTTGTCGCTCTGATATCGGCTGCCCACGAGGTTGTGTGGCTCTCATCTGGCCTGCGCTGCCCGGGCGTCACTCTATGGCGGGGAGAGGCTCAAGGGGTTTGCTCGGCTCGAAGTGGCGTTGCCCTCCCGGCTCGATGAACCAGTTGGATCGAGCATCGGAGGACTCGTTGAGCTCCACATCAGAGTGCGTGGTGATCGGCATGGACCCGCACAAGCGCTCCGCCACGATCGAGGTGATGACCGGCGATGAGACGATCGTTGGCGGCGGCCGGTTCGGAACAGACCGCGCCGGCTACCCGGCGATGAAGGCCTACGCCAAGCAGTGGCCGGACCGGGTCTGGGCGATCGAAGGATGCCAAGGCATCGGCCGCCACATCGCCAACCGACTGCTGGCCGACGGCGAACAGGTCGTCGACGTGCCACCGAAGCTGTCCGCACGCGCCCGGGTGTTCGCTACCGGGCAGGGCCGCAAGACCGACGCCACCGACGCCCACTCCGTCGCGCTGGTCGGGACTGGGATGAGCGGCCTGCGACGAGTGATCGACGACGAGCAGCTCGCGGTGTTGCGCATCCTCCGTCGATCGCCGCCGGTCGCTGGGCGATGACCACACCCGGATGGTCTCCCAGCTGCACCAGCTGATGCTGGAACTGGTCCCTGGTGGAGCCAAGAAAGATCTGTCCGCCGCCCAGGCGAAGGCGCTGCTGGCAAAGGTCCGACCGCGCGACGCCGCCGGCAAAACACGCAGCCGGGTGGCCGCGGAACTGATCGCCGACCTCGAGCGGGTCTACCAGCGCAAGAAGGCCGCCGACAAGGAACTGAAGGAGCTGGTCGCCGCCATCGGCACCACGCTGATGGAACTGCACGGCATCGGTCCCTCCGGCGCGGCCCGGCTGCTGGTCGAGGTCGGCGACATCACCCGGTTCCCCAACCTTGCACACTTCCCGTCCTGGAACGGCACCGTCACATCGTGGCCGACCCGTTCCGGTGGGCGCGGTCGCTGCAACTGTTGGCCGATGAGGGCCTGCCGGAGGAGCAGTTTCGGCGGTCGCCGCAGCGGATGACGCCGGCAACGCAGCGGTTTGGAGAAGCGGTTCTGAACCGGACGTTGACTCACAGTGGAGATCCGGACCTGGCCCGGCACGTCGGTAACGCCGTTGTGAAGAACGACTCCCGCGGACACCGGATCGTCAAGGAACACAAGGGCTCGACCCGCCGGATCGACCTGGCGGTGGCTGCTCGCCCGGCCGGTGTCGGCGGCTCATAGCACCGTCGGACGCATGGCCGTCGTCGTCGAGCGTGACCCCCTCGCACTGCCCGAACAGGCACCTGCTCGGGCCGAACCGGGTTGTTAAGGGCTGTGGCCGCTGCCAGGCGCTCTGGGCCGCCACTGGTTCGCGCGCTCGTTGACCTGCGCCAGTCGGGCGGTCTCCTCGATCCTGGCGGCTCGGGTCCTATCTCGTTTCGCCTGGACGATCCACCCGAGGATGGTCTTGCGCACGGACCGAGGGAACCCATCCCAGTTCCGGCGGGCCGGCGGACGGTCGTCGAATGCGGCGGCAAGATCGTCGGGGACGATCATGTCCTCGACGGCATCCAGACGCGACCACGACCCGTCAGCCTGGGCTGCGTCGATCACCCGCTCACCGGCCGGGGTCATCAGGCCAGCCGCCGTGAGCCGCTCGACACGTTGCTTGTTCGGCCGTGCCCACCCGCCGCCCGACTTCCGCGGCGAGAACCACAGCATCGTCCGGTCGTCGTCGAGCTTGCGCGCAATGCTGTCGATCCAGCCGAAACACAGCGCCTCCTCGACAGCATCCTCGTAACCAGGTCCGTCCCTCCCGGCGTGTTTGCGCCATGAGACGAACCAGACTCCGGTCGACGACTCATGGTTGGCTGCGAGCCATTCGCGCCATGCCCCGCGGGTGTCCGGATGGATCCGCGCGGAATCGTCGTGAGCACCACCCATGCGACCATCCTGGACGGTTCTCGAGAAGTGGTCGAGCCACCGCGGCCGATCCGCATGACAGTGCTTGAAGACCGTGCCGCCGGAAGCCGCACCCGGTCATTCCCAGCTGTTGGCCAGCATCCAGATTCCGGCGGTATACGGAGCAAGTCCCACCGGACCTGAGACCGCCAGGGGTCCCGACCCGGAGGGCCGTTCGCCCCTACCTCGTAACCGGCGGTTCGCCTCTACTGGGTCCAAGAGGTGAGGAATGCCTCCGCGGTACGGCGTCCAGCAAGGAGGAACGGCCATGGCCACGAAGATTGATGACGAGAGGCTGAACGTCCGTATCGGAGATGCCGCGGTTCCCGGGGCGGTCGCCGGCGACCAAGACGAGGGGTCGGCGCTCGTCCTGACCAGCGAGCAGGTCTGGCAAGCGCTAGCCAAGGCGTCGTTCGCCGTCCTCAGCTACGTCACCCCGAGAGGGGAGCCCCGATCCAGTGGCGTGGTGTACAAGACCGTAGGACGTCATCTTTACGTGGTGGTCGCAGCCGAGAGCTGGAAGGCAAAGCATGTCGTGGCGAGCGGTCGGGTCGCGGTCACGGTGCCGGTGCGCCGGGGCGGGATCCTGTCCCTCGTCGTGCCCATCCCGCCCGCAACCATCAGCCTCCACGGGACCGCGATTGTGCACGTGGCCGACTCGCCACGGCTTCATCCGCTCCTCGAGGAGCTGAAATCCCTGCTGCCGCCCGACAGACGGGCGTCCGGTTCGGTGATCGAGATCGTCCCCGAGGGCACGTTCGTGACCTATGGCGTCGGCGTCTCCCTGATGAACATGCGAGACCCGGCCGCCGCCGGCGGACGCGTGTCCGTTACGCAGGGACGGAGCACAGGATGATCGGCTCACTCACCGAGCCGAAGATCGGGCTCCGGTGCTGGCATTCCTTCGTGAGACGGATAGCGACGATGTCGAGCCGGTCGCCGGCGATCAAGCCCCCTCTCGCGATGGTGGACGTCACAGTGGACCAGCACACACGTCGCGTCCTTCGAAGGGCGTCCATAGGTCGAGCATCGATTCCCTATACGAGGGCGAATACCTCGTCGCTGTGCGGCTCGGGGCACGGCACGACCGAACGGTGAAGATGATCTCCTCTTCCACGTCCCCGCTGTCGTGACGCATCCGCCGGGGCCGCGCGACCGCGTAACCTTGACGGACGTGGCCACCCGTGACGTCAGCGCCGAGATCGGCGCGCTGGACCAGACCCTCGCGTCGATCGAACAGGTCCTCGACCCGGACCGGATGCGCGAGCAGGTGGCCGAGCTGGAGAAGGAGGCGGCTGCCCCCGACCTGTGGGACGACCTCGACCGCGCCCAGCAGGTCACGAGCAGGCTGTCCTATCTCCAGGCGGACCTTCGCCGGCTGACCGAGCTGCGCCAGCGGGTCGACGACCTGCCGGTGATGTTCGAACTGGCCGACGAGGAGGGCGACGAGAGCGATGCCACGGAGGCGGAGCGAGAGCTCGACGAGGTCGGGCGACTGGTCTCCGAGCTCGAGGTGAGAACGCTGCTCGCGGGGGAGTACGACCCGCGCGAAGCCGTCCTGACAATCCGGGCCGAGGCCGGCGGCGTCGACGCTGCCGACTGGGCCGAGATGCTCCTGCGGATGTACATGCGATGGGCCGAGCGGCACGGCTACAAGACCGAGGTCTACGACACCTCCTACGCCGAGGAGGCCGGCATCAAGTCGGCCACGTTCGTCGTCCACGCCCCGTACGCCTACGGCACGCTGTCGGTCGAGCAGGGCACCCACCGGCTGGTCCGGATCAGCCCGTTCGACAACCAGGGCCGGCGCCAGACCTCGTTCGCCGGCGTCGAGGTGCTGCCGGTCGTCGAGCAGACCGACCACATCGAGATCCCGGAGTCCGACATCCGGGTCGACGTCTTCCGCTCATCCGGCCCGGGCGGCCAGAGCGTCAACACGACCGACTCCGCGGTGCGCATCACCCACCTGCCGACCGGGATCGTCGTGTCCTGCCAGAACGAGAAGTCGCAGTTGCAGAACAAGGCATCGGCGATGCGGGTCCTGCAGGCCAAGCTGCTCGAGCGCAAACGCCATGAGGAACGTGCCGCGATGGACGCCCTGAAGGGTGACGCGGGCTCGTCGTGGGGCAATCAGATGCGCTCGTACGTGCTGCATCCGTACCAGATGGTCAAGGATCTTCGCACCGAACACGAGGTGGGCAACCCGCAGGCCGTGCTCGACGGCGAGATCGACGACTTTCTCGAGTCGGCCATCCGCTGGCGCCGGCAGCAGGAACCGGCGCGATAGGCCGTCGACGGCCGGTCGTCGCATGGACATCGGGAGTGGCCACGTAGACTCTGGCGCTGTCCGCGGGAGGTCTACGGGTCCGCGGCACGGAAACCGAGACTCGCCGGCGAGGCACAGTGATCCAATTCGACCGCGTCACCAAGCTCTATCCCAGCCAGACGGCCGCAGCCCTGCATGACCTGTCCGTCGAGGTCGAGAAGGGCGAGTTCGTCTTCCTGGTGGGCCCATCCGGCTCGGGCAAGTCGACGTTCCTGCGGCTCGTGCTCAAGGAGGACCGGCCCAGCTCGGGCCGAATCCGGGTGGCCGGCAAGGACCTCCACCGGCTCTCGAACTGGAAGGTCCCGCAGCTGCGTCGTCGCATCGGCACCGTCTTCCAGGACTTCCGGCTGCTGCCGAACAAGACCCTGTTCGAGAACGTCGCCTTCGCGCTGCAGGTGATCGGAAAGTCCCGTCGGCAGATCCACCGAGACGTTCCCGCCGTTCTCGAACTGGTCGGCTTGGACGGCAAAGAAGACCGCCTACCCGACCAACTCTCCGGCGGCGAGCAGCAGCGGGTCGCGATCGCCCGTGCCTTCGTCAACCGGCCGCTGATCCTGCTGGCCGACGAGCCGACGGGCAACCTCGACCCCGGCACCAGCGTGGGAATCATGAAACTCCTCGACCGGATCAACCGGACGGGGACCACCGTGGTCATGGCCACGCACGACCAGTCGATCGTCGACCAGATGCGCAAGCGCGTCATCGAGCTCGACGGCGGACACCTGGTCCGCGACCAGTCGCGCGGCGTCTACGGGTATACCCGCTAGCCGCCCCGCACCCCGACCTGCGAAGAGAGCGATGCGCTTCCATTACGTCTTCTCCGAGATCGCGACCGGTCTCCGGCGCAACCTGACGATGACCCTCGCGGTCGTCATCACGGTGGCGATCTCAATGGGCTTCCTCGGAACGGTCCTGCTGGCGCGGGCGCAGGCCGACACCATGAAGGACTTCTGGTACGACAAGATCGAGATCTCGGTCTTCATGTGCAATGAGTTCGACACGGGCGCCAGCTGCGCGGGCGGGCAGGTGACCGACGAGCAGAAGGCCACCATCGAGCAGACCCTGCAGACACATCCCGAGGTGCAGCAGGTCTTCTTCGAGACACAGGAGGAGGCGTACGAGCGCTTCGGCGAGCGGTTCGACGACTCGATCGCGGACACGATCACTCCTGAGCAGCTCCAGGAGTCCTACCGGGTCGAGCTGCGCAACCCGGAGGAGTTCGAGGGAGTGGTGTCGGCCGTGGCCGGGCTGCCCGGTGTGCACCAGGTCGTCGACCAGAAGGACCTGCTCCAGCCGTTCTTCGACGTGCTCAACGGCCTGCAGTGGGCCGCGGTCGTGGTGACGATCATCATGGTGGTGGCCGCCGTGTTGCTGATTGCCAACACGATCCGGCTGGCTGCGTTCAGCCGCCGTCGGGAGACGGGAATCATGCGACTGGTCGGTGCCTCGAACTTCTACATCCAGCTGCCGTTCATCCTCGAGGCAGCGATCGCGGGCCTCATCGGCGCGATCCTGGCCGCCGGGGGGGTCCTGCTCGTGAAGGCGCTGTTCATCGACGGCCGGCTGGCGTCCGCTCTGCAGTTCGTGGCCTGGGTGGACTGGAGTGACACGTTCCGGATCATTCCCTGGCTGTTGGTGGCCGGTGTACTGCTGACCGCCGTTGCCGCGTTCGTGACGTTGCGCCGGTACCTGCGCGTGTAGCGCCTCGGGGCCGTCGAAATACCGGCAAACTCTCCACACACAGCTGTGGTAGGTGTACCGTCCTGTTCGTGGTGGTACGCAGGGGACTGTTGTGACTAATGTGACGACGCCGTCGCCGCGCCAGCGCATGCTCGTGCTGGTGATCGCCGCTGGGCTTGTCCTGACGGCGCTCACTCCTGCGTGGGCGGCCGACCCCGACGACCGCAAACGTGAGGTCGAGCGACAGCTCGAACATGTCCAGGCCGAACTGCACCAGTCCACCGAGGCCCTGAACGAGGCGACCCAGTCCTTCGAGGCCGCGCAGGCGCAGCTGCCGGCCGCCGAGCAGGCGCTCGCCGCCGCCCAGCAGGCGCTGGCGGCCGCACAGGACCGGCTTGCCCAGGCTCAGGGGGAGCTGGCCGCGGCCAAGGCGGCGGACGCCGCGGCGGCCGAAAAACTCGCGGCTGCAGAACAACGCGTGCGCGACCAGGAAGCCAAGATCGCGGAGGTCACGAGCCGCATCGAGGGCAAACGCGCGTCGATGAGCCAGGTGGCTGTTCAGGCCTATCAGCAGGGCGCCATGGGGCAGCTGGTCAGCCTCGTGTCGGTGTTCGAGGCCGAGAATCTGCAGGAGTTCACGTCCCGGATGGCCTACGCCCAGTCGGTGATCAACGCCGAAGGCACGATCCTCACCGACCTCAAGGACGACCGGGCCGGGCTGGCCAACGAGCGGGTGATTCTCGAGGACCTGCGCGAAGAGGCGCGACGGCTGCGTGAAGAGGCCGCCCGGCGTCTGGAAGAGACCAAGATGCTCGAGGCGGCGGCCCGTGACGCCGCGGCCCAGGCGGCCGAGATGGAAGGGCAGGCGCGGGCGGCCAAGGCTGCCGTGGACGGCCTCGTCGGCCAGCGGTCGTCGGCCGTGCAGGCCGCAGAGCAAGCTCAGGCGGACGACGCCGCGCAGTACGCGGCACTCGAGGTCGAGCGCGACCGGATCGACGCCGAGATCGCGGAGATCGCGCGCAAGGCCCGCGCGGAGCGCGAGCAGAAGGCCCGGGAGGACGCGGCCCGGAAGTCGTCCACCACCTCCTCGGGCGGCTCGTCATCGGGCGGATCGAGCAGTGGCTCCAGCAGTCGCTCGTCGTCAACGCTGGGGTACCCGGTGGCGAACCCGTACATCACCTCGCCGTACGGCATGCGCGTCCACCCCGTGACCGGCGTCTACAAGCTG
>DAIUDS010000108.1:2185-7332 GCA_036845485.1 Jiangellaceae bacterium | reverse complement strand
AGGTGAACATGTGGGTCTATCCGGTTGTGCTCGGGCAGGGCAAGAAGCTCTTTCCTGAAGGCACAGCAGCCACCCGGTTCGAGCAGGTCGAGCCGCCGAAGTCGTATCCCGCAGGAGTGATGGTGATGCGCTACCGGCGCCTCGAGGGCCCCCCGGAGACGGGGAACATGGCCGAAGCCGTCGACGCCGAGACTGACCGATGAGTATCGCGGTCCAACCAGGTCGAATCCAACCAACACGGCGGTCTCCGGCATGCCGCGATTGATGGCCAGATAAGCGAGGTCACTGGCCTCTGCGGGCCCGACCTGCCTACACCGAGGCAGCGCAGAGCGTGTGCCACTCCATCGACGGCTTCTCCCGACTCGCCTACACCGAGCCCCTCAGCGATGAGAAGGGTGCCACCGCCGGTGCGTTCCTCGCGCGAGCCAAAGTCTGGTTCGCGGCTCACGGCACAAATCCACCGGATCGTCACCGACAACGGTGCCTGCTACCGATCAGGCGACTTCGCCCGCATCGTCGGAAACAAGATGCGGCATCAGAGGACCTAGCCCTACACCCCTCGACACAACGGGAAAGTAGAGCGCTACCAGCGCATCCTGGCCGAAGAACTGCTCTACGCCCGCGAGTTCACCAACGAGGACGCAGGAATGGCTGCGATCGCGGTCTGGAACATCCACTACAACTGTGGTCGACGACCATCTCGTCGATTGTGTCGCCTGGCAGACCCAGCTGTAGGAGGGCTGGACGTTGGTGACGCCGACCCTGCGGCCTGCATTGAGGCATGAGGGCGTCTTCCATCGGGCGGCGGATCGTAGGACATTAGGGGAACCCGGCGGATCATGCCGTGGATCGCCGCCGGAGACGTCAACTGAGGACGGGTGAGATGGTCGCCACCACATCCCGGTTCACCGAACGGCTGGCTCCGTGCGGGGACCTCCGCGACGGTGATGTCTTCGAGTCCGAGGACGCGCAAGGGCTAACCACCGAGCAGAGGCGGTACAGCTGCGGATGCCAGTGGCTACGCCAGGAGTACCACGACGGCAGCGTCTACCACCGAATCGTCGATCACCATGGGAAAGTGCTGGAAGACCAGATCATCGGCGAGCACGGCGCCTGAGTGAACCGATGACCGCGTCCCACGACATCGTGGTAGTCGGTGGGGGCGGAGCCGGCTTGCGCGCGGCCATCGCGGTCGCCGAGACCAACCCACAGCTCGACGTGGCGGTCGTGTCGAAGGTCTATCCCATGCGCAGCCACACGGTCTCCGCCGAGGGCGGTGCGGCCGGTGTCATTGCGCCGGACGACAGCCTCGACGAGCACGCGTACGACACCGTGTCCGGTGGTGACTGGCTCTGCGACCAGGATGCCGTCGAGGCGTTCGTCGTCGAGGCGCAGCGGGAGCTCCTGCAGCTCGAGCACTGGGGCTGTCCGTGGAGTCGGCAGCCCGATGGTCGAATCGCGGTCCGCGCCTTCGGCGGGATGAAGAAGATGCGAACCTGGTTCGCCGCCGACAAGACCGGCTTCCACATGTTGCACACGCTGTTCCAGACATCCTTGAAATACGGCAGCGTCACCCGGTACGACGAGTGGTTCGTGACCCGGTTGCTCGTCGGCGACGGGCGGGTCCAGGGCGTCGTCGCGCTCGACCTGAGGTCGGGCCGGATCGAGGCGGTCACGGCCAAGGCGGTGATCCTCTGCACGGGCGGGTGCGGCCGGGTCTTCCCGTTCACGACCAACGCCAACATCAAGAACGGCGACGGGATGGCGCTGGCCCTGCGCGCCGGCGCCCCGCTGAAGGACATGGAGTTCGTCCAGTACCACCCCACGGGCCTGCCGTTCACGGGCATCCTGATGACGGAGGCGGCCCGGGCCGAGGGTGGCTGGCTGGTCAACAAGGACGGCTACCGCTACCTGCAGGACTACGACCTCGGCACACCAGAGCCGAAGCCGGTGCTGCGCAGTATGGAACTCGGCCCGCGCGACCGGGTCTCGCAGGCCTTCGTCCACGAAGTGGAGAAGGGCCGTACGGTGGACACGCCGTACGGCCCAGTCGTCCATCTCGACCTGCGGCACCTCGGCGCCGACCTGATCGACGCGAAGCTACCGTTCGTCCGGGAGCTTTGTCTCAAGTACGAGAACATCGATCCGGTGCACGAGATGATCCCGGTCCGGCCGGTCGTGCACTACGCGATGGGTGGGGTCCACACCGACACGAACGGCGCCACCTCGCTCGACGGCCTCTACGCGGCCGGCGAAGTTGCGTGCGTCAGCATCAACGGGGCCAACCGGCTGGGTTCGAACTCGCTGCCGGAGCTGCTGGTCTTCGGCGCCCGCGCCGGCCGTGCGGCGGCCGAGTATGCATCGGCTGCGCCCGAGCCCGACCGGGTCGTGCCCACCCAGGCGGACGACGAGCGACGCCGGCTGGAGCACGAGCTGTTCGAGCGGCCCGACGGAGGCGAAGCACTGGCAGACCTCCGGCAGGAGATGCACGCCACGATGGAGCAGGCCGCCGGCATCTACCGCAACGCGGACGACCTGGGCAAGGCCGCCAGCACCCTGGCGGAGATCCGGGAGCGGCTCGGCTCGGCGGTCGTGGAGGATCACAGCCGCACGTTCAACACCGAGCGGACCGCGGTGCTCGAACTGTCGTTCATGCTCGACGTGGCCGAGAGCATCGTTGCGTGCGCACTCCGGAGGGAGGAGTCCCGCGGTGCGCACCAGCGCACCGACTTCCCGGCTCGCGACGACGAACGGTTCCTCGCGCACTCCCTGGTGCATCGCGAGGCCGACGAGACCAGCCGGGTCGAGTACCTGCCGGTGACGATCACTCGCTGGCCACCGGGGGAGCGCGTCTACGGGAGGTAACCGATGACGGATCGCATCACGCTACAGGTGGAGCGATACCGGCCCGAACAGGAGACCGAGCCGACCTGGCAGTCCTACGAGGTCCCACTGCGCGAGGACTGGTCGGTGCTGGACGGCCTGAACTACGTCAAGGATCACCTCGACGGCACGCTGTCCTACCGCTGGTCGTGCCGGATGGGCATCTGCGGCAGTTGTGGCATGACCGTCGACGGAGATCCCACCCTGACCTGTGCCGAGCTGTTGACCGACCACTCACCCGGCCCGGTGCAGGTCGGGCCGTTGCGCAACTTTCCGGTGATCCGCGATCTCGTGGTCGACATCGACGACTTCATGCACAAGCTGGTGCGGGTCAAGCCCTGGATCGTCCGCGAGGACGACGACAAGCCGGTGAGCGAGGGGGAGTACCTCCAGACGCCGGCTCAGATGGACGAGTACCAGCAGTACAGCATGTGCATCAACTGCATGATCTGCTACGCGGCCTGTCCGGTCTACGGGCTCGACGAGCAGTTCGTCGGGCCCGCTGCGATCGCCCTCGCACAGCGTTACAACCTGGACTCGCGGGACCAGGGGGCTCGCGACCGCCTCGACGTGCTCATCCATCCCGACGGGGTGTGGGGGTGCACCTTCGTCGGCGAGTGCACCCGGGCGTGCCCGAAGGACGTCGACCCCGCCGGAGCCATCCAGCGCTACAAGCTGACTGCGGCGACGGAGTCGCTGAGGTCGTTCCTCCTGCCGAGGGGCGCGCGATGACGCAGGACACATACGAGCCCCGTCCCTACCGCCGCAGGATCTCGCTGTTCTGGTGGACCGAGCGCCGGACGTACCTGGTCTTCATCCTGCGCGAACTGAGCAGCGTCTTCGTCGCGTGGTCCGCGGTCTTCCTGCTCCTGCTGGTACGAGCGGTGAGTCAGGGATCCGATGAGTACGCCGCGTTCCTGGACTGGGCGGCCAGCCCGTGGGTGCTCGTGCTCAACGTGATCGCTGTGGTGTTCGTGCTGCTCCATGCGGTGACCTGGTTCGATCTGACGGCGCGGGCGACCGTCGTACGGCGCGGTGGGCGACGGGTGCCGACCTGGATGATCGCGGCCGGCGGGTACGTGTCGTGGGCGCTCGTGTCGGTCGTGGTGGCCTGGATTCTCGTGGGGGCATAGGTGCGCGCACGTGCTGCCGAGCCTTTCGTGTGGCTCCTCTTCAGCGCCGGTGGAGTTCTGGCAGCGCTTTTCCTGCCGGTCCTGCTGTTCCTGTTCGCTCTCGCGTTTCCGCTGGGGTGGATATCACCGCCGGAATACGGCCACGTGCTCGACGTACTGGGACATCCCTTCGTACGCGTCGGCCTGTGGCTGCTGGTGTTCCTCGCGTTGTTCCACTGGGCGCACCGGTTCCGCTACACCCTCTACGACGGCCTGCAGATCAAGCACCGGGCCGGGCTCGTCGCCGGGCTCTGTTACGGCTCGGCGGCAGTCGGTTCCGCCATCGCGGTCTACCTGCTCTGGAACGTCCCGTGACCGTCGTCCCGCCGATGGCTGATCCGCATCGCGTTCACATGAGCCAACGGCGGGTGTCCCAGGCGGCCTGGTGCCGTGACGGACGGCGGCTATGTCTGCCTGGCGACACAGTCGGCGAGGTGGTCGTCGACCACCCCTGCGGCCTGCATCGTGGCGTACGCGGTGGTTGGACCCACGAAGACGAAGCCGCGGCTCTTGAGAGCCTTGGCCAACGCGACGGACTCCGGCGTCGTGGCCGGCACGTCGTCGAGGGTCTCGGGCGCCGGCCGCGGTTCGGATGCATGTGCCCAGACGAGCCGGTCGAGGGCACCGTCACCGTCGGCTTCGCGCAGACGCACCAGAGCCCGCGCGTTGGTGATGGCGGCGGACACCTTGGCCCGGTTGCGGACTATGCCCGGATCGGACAGTAGCCGTGTGACGTCGGTGTCGTCGTAAGCCGCCACCACGTCCGGGTCGAACCCGCCGAAGGCCCGCCGGAAGCCCTGGCGCTTGCGAAGGATCGTCAGCCAGGACAAACCCGACTGGAACGCCTCGAGGGTGAGCCGCTCGTAGAGGTCTGTGTCGCCGTGGACCGGGCGGCCCCACTCGTCGTCGTGGTAGGCAAGGTACTCGGGCGTGCCCAGCGCCCAGGGGCAGCGCAGTGCACCATCCGGCCCGGCGACAGCGCTCGAGCTGTTGGTCGCACTCGGGCCCTCGCTCGTTCCTCGCTCGGGCGCCTCGTTGCTCGAGCTGTTGGTCGCACTCGGGCCCTCGCTCGTTCCTCGCTCGGGCGCCTCG
>DAIUDS010000108.1:0-2085 GCA_036845485.1 Jiangellaceae bacterium | reverse complement strand
TTGCTCATCGGGCGTGGAATTCGGGTGTCTGCTTGCCCAGGAATGCCGTTACGGCGGCCCGATGGTCCTCGGTCGAGCCGGTGAACCGCATCAGGTCGCCCTCGTTGGCCAGCGACTCGGCCAGTCCGTTCGCCGCGGAGAAGGCGAGCGCCTGTCTGATTGCCCCATAGGCCAGCGTGGGGCCGGCGGCCAGCTGCCGGGCGAGCTCCCCGGCACGGGCCAGGACGGTGTCGGCCGGCACGACCTCGGTCGCGAGGCCCAGGGCCAGCGCCTCGTCGGCCTTCACGGTCCGCGGCATCAGCAGCAGCTCCCGGGCCCGCGCCCATCCGACCAGGCGCGGGAGCGTCCACGACGAGCCGGAGTCGCAGGACAGCCCGATGGCCGCGAACGCCAGGTTGTAACCGGCCGTGTCGGCCATGATGCGGACGTCACAGGCGAACGCGAACGCCGCACCCGCGCCCGCGGCGACGCCGTTGACGGCCGCGATCACGGGCTTGCTCATCGTCGCGAGGGTGAACGCGACAGGGCTGTAGTGGTCCTGAACCGTCGCACCGAGATCGGCGTCGTCCTCCGCCAGGCTCTCCGCGTGCTCATTGAGATCCTGTCCGACACAGAACGCCCGGCCCGAACCGGTGAGCAAGACGGCCCGGACCCCGGTGGCCGCCGCCGCATCGAGGACGTGTTCGCGGAGCGCAACCTTGGTGGCCGTGTCCAGGCTGTTCATCGTGTCCGGGCGGTTGAGCGTGATGGTGGCGACGCCGTCGTCGACGGTATAGAGAACGGGGGAGTTCACCGGGCGGCTCCGTTCGGACGGGACTGGGCGGACAGGCAGCGGTCGACGAAACGGCCGCTGGCGGGGAGCAGCCGTGTGGCCTGCTGGTCGAAGAAGGACGCTGCAGCGTCGCCGGGCCAATGATCCGGCAGCAGTGGGCGCGGAAGGCCGGGGTCGGTGAACAGGAACTTGCGCCATTCATGGACTAGCTGGCTACGCACGGCGAAGGCGTCCTCGTCGGACGGCTCCGGCGGCATGGCGGCGACCAGTGCTCGGGCATCGTCGAGCCACCGCTCGTACGCGCGTCCGACGGCTTCGAGGTCCCAGGCCCGCCGCACCAGGTCGGCGTCGTCGAACTCGTGCGCCGCCGCGAACCGTTCGGCATGGACCTGCTCGGAGTCGAGCAGCGCATCGAGCTCGGGCGAGGGTCGCGCGGCGACCCAGGCGGAGTCGCCCACCGGTGCGTAGCCCAGGAAGGCCAGGCCGCTGCGCAAGCGGTCGCGTGCGGCGCGATCCGCCGGGCGCTCGGGGATCAGCAGATGCCAGCGGCCGTCCCAGCCGTCGACCGCTCGGGTGCGGTAGATACGGGCGGCGGCGTCCTCGAGACGACGCTCCGCACGCGCCGTCAACGCATACCCCGGGGACCCGTCGATCCGGCCGGGCTGCAACCAGCCCTGCTTGACCATGCGCGAGACCGCGGTGCGGACGGCGGGCGGCGCGATGCCGAGCGGAGCGAGCAGGGCAACCAGCGAGGCGATTCGTGCCCGGCCGCCACGCGACCGCAGGTGGTCGCCGTAGAGGTCGAAGAGGGCGGACCTGGCGTTCACCCCAGTCATCCTGCCTGGTGCCGGGGACTGTGGCTCCGGTACCCGCACAGGAGTGCCCTCCCGCCACCAACCGCCATGCGGGATAATGGCCGCCATCGTGTTGCACGCGGGGTTCGTCTCCTGGCGATCCAGAGGGCCCGTGTGCGCGCCTGAGATGAAAGGGGTGCGCGGATGGCGGCGATGAAGCCGCGGACTGGCGATGGGCCGCTCGAGGTCACCAAGGAGGGGCGGGGCATCGTCATGCGTGTCCCGCTCGAGGGTGGGGGGCGACTGGTCGTCGAGCTCTCGGCCGACGAGGCCAACGCGCTCGGAGATGCCCTGAAAGGTGCCGCCGGCTGACAGCGCCGGCGGCCTGACCCGGTCCGGCCCCGGTTGGCGCAGATCTTGCGCCGGCCGGGGCCGCACCGTGTGCCACATTCGACACCGAGGAGCTGCCGTGACGCCCACCACCGCGACCGACGTGTACGAGGCGCTGGAGCGTGAGTC
>DAIUDS010000107.1:0-7967 GCA_036845485.1 Jiangellaceae bacterium | reverse complement strand
GACCTTGTCGGTGGACACCTCGAGCAGTGGCTCGTCGGCCTGGACCTCCTCACCGACCTGCTTGAGCCAGCGGGTGACGGTGCCCTCGGTGACGCTCTCGCCGAGTGCGGGAAGGGTGACCGGCGTGCCGCCGGCAGAGCCGCCGTCTGCTGCCGGCGGCCCGGACTGGGCGGGTGGCGTTGCGGCACCCGCGGTTTGCGACGAGTCGGCCGGCTGCGGTGCATCGGCGGGTGGCTGGGCCGGCTGAGCCTCGTCACCGGCCGATGTGGCTCCGGCCGACGCCGCAGCCTGCTCCCTGGCAGGCTGCTCGGGCTGGCCACTGCCGTTCCCTTCCGACGGGTCTCCGATGACGGCGAGCTCGGTGCCGACCTCGACGGTCTCGTCCTCGGCGACCTTGATCTCGAGCAGCGTGCCCGATGTGGGGGACGGAATCTCGGTGTCGACCTTGTCGGTGGACACCTCGAGCAGTGGCTCGTCGGCCTGGACCTCCTCACCGGGCTGCTTGAGCCAGCGGGTCACGGTGCCCTCGGTGACGCTCTCACCGAGCGCGGGCAAGGTGACGGAGGTCGCCATCGTCAAGTCCTCTCAAGGGTGTTGACCACCGAGCCTACGGGGTCGGATCAGCCGTGTACGTGTAGCGGCTTGCCGGCCAGCGCGAGGTGCGCCTCGCCGAGCGCCTCGCTCTGAGTGGGATGCGCGTGGATCAGTTGGGCGACCTCGGCCGGCAGGGCCTCCCAGTTGTAGATGAGCTGCGCCTCGGCCACCAGCTCACCGACCCGGGCACCCACCATGTGCACTCCCCGGACGGGGCCGTCCTTCTCCCGGACCAGCTTGACGAAGCCCTGCGTCTTGAGGATCTGACTCTTGCCGTTGCCGCCGAGGTTGTACTCCAGGGTCTCGACCTTGTCGTCGCCCAACTGCTCCTTGGCCTGTGCCTCGGTGAGCCCGACGGAGGCGATCTCCGGGTCGCAGTAGGTAACCCTCGGGATACCGGCGTCGTCGACCGGCACCGGGTTGAGTCCGGCGAGATCCTCGGCCAGGAAGATGCCCTGGGCGAACCCGCGGTGGGCGAGCTGGAGGCCGGGTACCAGGTCGCCGAGGGCGTACACGCCGGCGACGTTGGTGCGCAGGCGCTCGTCCGTCGTGACGAAGCCGCGGTCCATGGCGACGCCGACCTCGTCGAACCCGAGCCCGTCCGTGACCCCTCCGCGGCCGACCGCGACCAGCAGGAGCTCGGCCTCGATCGGCTCACCGGACTCGACCGTGACCCGGACACCGGAGTCGCTGTGGTCCACCGACTTGAACGGCGTGCTGGTCCGGAAGGCGATGCCGCGCTTGCGGAAGGCGCGCTCGACCGCCTTGGAGCAGGCTTCGTCCTCGGTGGGAACTAGGCGGGGGAGCGCCTCGATGATCGTGACTTCGACGCCGAAGGAGCGCCAGACGCTCGCGAACTCGACGCCGATGACCCCGCCACCAAGGACGACCGTCGAGGAGGGAACGCGGTCGAGCGTGAGCGCCTCGTAGCTGGTGATGACCCGCTGGCCGTCGATCTCGAGGCCGGGAAGCGTCTTCGCGTACGAGCCGGTGGCGAGCACGACGTGCTTGCCCTCGTACCGGTTGCCGTCGACCTCGACCGCGCCGGGGGCGACCAGTCGGCCCGCGCCCTCGACCAAGGTCACACCACGGGCCTTGACCAGGCCCTGAACGCCCTTGTAGAGACGCGCGACCACGCCGTCCTTGTAGGAGTTGACCGCCGCCATGTCGATGCCGTCGAGGGACGCGGAGATGCCGAACTGGGCGCTCTCGCGTGCGTAGTCGGCGACCTCGGCGGCGTGGAGCAGCGCCTTGGTCGGGATACACCCGTAATGCAGGCAGGTGCCGCCGACCTTGTCCTTCTCGACCAGCGCCACGGACATGCCAAGCTCCGCGGCTCGGAAGGCGCACGCGTAGCCGCCGCTTCCGCCGCCGAGGATCACGATGTCGAAGTTGTTCGCCACGGGACGCTCCTGGAAGCTCGTCACGGCCGGATCGCGGCCACGTCTGGTCGACATCCTTCCACCCCTCGCTGAGCCGGAACCAACCGGTTGGGATGGCAGACTTCGCGGATCGGGTTCGCGCGGACCCCGTGACGGAGGTGGAGATGCGGTGGTTCGGCCGGCGCCGGAAGAGCGCCGTGGGCAGCCTGGACCGGGCGGCCGTCGGTTCCGACGTGTCACACCTGGAGGAGTTTGCGCGGACCAGACGCGGCGTCGAGGCTTTCGTCGAACCGCCCACGACCATGACGGCGACCACGGTCGTCCTCGTCGCACACGACGGGGAGTGGACACGCAGACGGGTTCACGATGCCCAGGCTGCCCACGACCTTGCCCGGAAGCTCGGCATTCCCGCCTACGACGCTCAGGTCGTCGGGTATCCGCAGCGCATGCGCGACTGGAACCGCCGCCCGGGCGCCCGCTGACTACTCGAGCCCGGCGTCAGAGCACTCCGGCGGCGGCATCCTCCACGATCTGGATCAGCGTTCGCACCCCGGCGCCGGTGCCTCCCTTGGGGGTGTAACCGAACGGCTTGTCGTTGAACGCCGGCCCGGCGATGTCCAGGTGGGCCCAGTCGACGCCATCCGGGACGAACTCCTTGAGGAAGATGCCGGCCGACAGTGCCCCGCCCCACCGCTCGCCGATGTTGGCGATGTCGGCGACCGGGGAGTCGAGCTTCTCGCGCAGCTCCTCGGGAAGGGGGAGCGGCCACATCTGTTCGCCGGCACGACCGGACGCGTCGTGGATCTTGTCCAGGAGGGCGTCGTCGTTGGCCATGATCCCGGAGACCCGGGTGCCGAGCGCGACCACACAGGCGCCGGTGAGGGTCGCGACATCGACGATGAGGTCGGCCTTGTCCTGGCCGGCCCGCACGAGCGCGTCCGCCAGGACGAGCCGCCCTTCGGCGTCGGTGTTGAGCACCTCGACGGTCTTGCCGCCGTACATCGTCAGCACGTCGGACGGGCGTTGGGCACTGCCCGAGGGCATGTTCTCTGCCATCGGTGCGTAGGCGCTCACCGCGATGCGGGGGGCCAGCTTGGCCACGGCGACGACCGCGGCGATCACGGCTGCGGCGCCGCTCATGTCGCATTTCATCGTCGTCATCGCCTCGTTCGGCTTGAGGGACAGGCCGCCGGAGTCGAACGTGATGCCCTTGCCGACGAGGGCGACGTGCTTCTTCGCGCGGCTCGGCCGGTAGGAGATGCGTACCAGGCGCGGTGGGTTCGCCGACCCCTGGCCGACGCCCAGGACGCCCCCGTAGCCGCCCTTGGCCAGTGCCTTCTCGTCGAGAACCTCCACGTCGAGCTTGAGGCCCTTGGCATACTGCGCTGCCGCGTCTGCGAACGCCTTGGGCGTGAGGTCGCGTGGCGGCGTGTTGATCCAGCTCCGGGTCTGGTTGACCGCCTCGGCCACCACCTCGGCACGCGCGACGGCGTCTCTGACCGCCCTGGCCTTCACGCCGGGGCCCACGATCGTGGCCACGGCCAGAGGCGCCTTGCCGTCTTTGGTCTTGTACTCGTCGAATGTGTACGTGCCGAGCAGGACACCTTCGGCCACGGCGGCAGCGTCCTCGGGCCCGCTGACCGGCAGCGCGAACGCCGCCGACTCCGTGCCAGCCAGGGCCCGCGCGCCCGCACCCGCCGCGCGGCGCAGGATCTCGCGGTGCCGGGTCGCGTCGTCGCGCGCCTGCCCGGTCCCGATGGCGACGACCACGGGTGCCTTCGTGGCACCACCGGCCGGCAGCTTGGTCACCTCGTCGGCCTTACCGGTAGCTCCGAGCTGGGCAAGTGTTGTCGGGAGCGATCCGCCGAGCGCGGCGTCGACAGCATGAGCGCCTTCGAGAAGGCGGATGCCGTCGCCGTCCTCGCTTCCTACCGCGATGACGATCGCGTCGACCTTGATGCTGGTCGGATCGGCAGTGGACAGGGCGATGGTGGTCACGGTTCTCCAAGACATCGGCTGACAGGTTCGGGCGTGATGCTACGCGGGCGACCGTAGAGTTCGGACGTGACCAGCCTCGACCGCTCACCGCTGCACGACCGGCACGTGGCGCTGGGCGCCAGGTTTGCCGAGTTCAGCGGTTGGGAGATGCCGCTGCAGTACTCCGGGGTCGTGGACGAGCACACGGCCGTCCGCGAACGCGTCGGGATCTTCGACGTCAGCCACCTGGGGAAGGCGACCGTCGCCGGGCCGGGTGCGCGCGCCTTCGTCGACAGCTGCCTGACCAATGCGCTGGACAAGATCGTGCCCGGCAAAGCGCAGTACACACTGTGCTGCGACGAACCGACCGGAGGTGTCGTCGACGACCTCATCGTCTACCTGCGTTCGGACGACGAGCTCGTCTTGGTCCCCAACGCCGCGAACTGTGCCGAGGTGGTGCGCCGCCTCGCCGAGGCCGCACCGTACGGCGTCGAGGTACGCGACGCGCACCGCGAGCTCGCGGTGCTCGCCGTCCAAGGCACCCGCAGCGACGAGACGCTCGACGCGATCGGCCTTCCGACTGGTCACGACTACATGGCCTTCGCCGATGCGAGCTGGGAAGGTGTGGCACTGACCGTGTGCCGGACGGGCTACACCGGCGAGCGTGGCTACGAGCTGGTCGTTCCCTGGAACGACGCCGGACGCCTGTGGGACGCCCTGCTGGCCGCCGGTGAGCCGCACGGGATCCTGCCCTGTGGGCTGGCCGCCCGGGACACCCTCCGGACCGAGATGGGATACCCGCTACACGGGCAGGATCTGTCGCTGGAGATAACCCCCGTACAGGCCCGGGCCGGGTGGGCGGTCGGCTGGAAGAAGCCGGCATTCTGGGGCCGGGATGCCCTGCTCGAGGAGAAGGAGTCCGGACCCGTGCGCCTGCTGCGGGGGATCAGGGCGCTCGGACGCGGCATCCCGCGGCCCGGCATGACGGTCGCGGTCGATGGCCAGACCGGCAAGGTGACCTCTGGAACGTTCTCGCCGTCGCTGCGCATGGGTATCGGGCTCGCTCTGCTGCCGCCGGACGTTGCCGACGGCGAACGCGTCGACGTCGACGTCCGGGGGCGGGCAGAGCCTTTCGAGGTCGTCCGCCCGCCCTTCGTCGAACCGTCGACCCGCGAGGCGTAGCTCGCCACCGGCTACGGCGTCACCGGCTCCGGCGGGAGTGCCAGCGTGCGCGGCGCGGTGCGCAGTGGTGACGACCACGCGTAGAACGCGGACGCCACCAGCGAGAGCATGCACACCAGCATGGAGGTCACGGCGCCGTACCTCTCGGCGAGCACGCCTGCGGTGAAGGCGCCTAGCGGAAAGCCCGCGCCGAACGTCAGCATGCGCCCGGTGGTCATCACACGGCTCATCATCGGCTCCGGCGTCACCTGCTGTCGGACCGTAACCGCGTTGATGGCGATCAGGACGAACGTTGCACCCCAGCAGACCAGGGCGAGCACTGCACTCCACCAGTTCGGCATGACGGCCACCGCCAGCCCGGCCGCAGCCGACAGTGGCACGACGTACAGCGCGGTGCGCGGCCCGCCGAACCGGGCGACGACCTTGGGCATCAGCATCGCCCCGAGGAGCGCTCCACAGCCCCAGCTGCCATAGAAGAGGCCGAGCCTCGCGTCGCCTTCCCGGATCCCAAAGGAGTCGTCGGCCCAGACGACGACCACGGCGACGAAGGCGCCGCCCCCGAATGCCTGCAGGCCGCTGACGACGGTCATCGAACGCACGAGCGCATGCCGCCGGATGAACCTGAGGCCCTCACCGATCGCGGAGAGGCTCGAGGGCGAACCGGTTCTGTGCTCACGGGCGCCGCTGAGCGGGCGGACGATCGAGCGGATCAACAACGCCGAGGCCAGGAAGCTGACGGCGTCGACCGCCACCAGTGTCGCCGGGGCACTCACCACGAGGAGCGCTCCGGTCAGGCCCGGTACGACGCTCTCGACCACCATGGCGCTGCCGAGGACGAGCGAGTTCGCGGCAGGTAGCCGTAGTCGCGGCACCAGGCTGGGAAGGGCTGCGAAGTTGGCTGCGTCGAAGAAGACGAAGACCGTTTGTACGGTGAAGGCAACGGCGATGACGTGCGCCGCGGTGAGCTGACCGTTCCACCAGGCCGCCGGGATCGTCGCCAGAACAAGGGCGGCGGTGAGGTCGGCGACGACCATCATCCGCTTACGGGCGACGTGGTCGGCCACTGCGCCCGCCCAGAGTCCGAACAGCAGGTAGGGAAGGCCCTGGGCAACGACGACCAGGGAGGTCCAGGCCGCGGAGCCGGTGATGGCGTAGACCAGCACCGGCATCGCGACGTAGGTCACTGCGGAGCCGGCTACCGACACGACCCGAGCGGCGAGGTAACGACGCAGGTCGGCATCGCGCAACAGCGGCGTGGTCGGCTCGGTCATCGTCACGATGAGGTGCTCCCCGCAACGGTCTCCTCCGCGCCGAGGCTGGTCGGCAGATCGGCTGCGGCGCGCAGGGGCGGCACGGCTAGCAGTGCTCCGAAGCCATCGTCCAGGCCGATGCCGAAGTCGACGACCGGCGTCAAGCGCAGCCGATCCAACAGGGCGGACTGGCCCGGATCGGGAGAGCGGTGCCCGGCGACGAGCCAGCGCAGAACGCGACCGTTGACCTGCCGGGCGACGACGGCTGCGGCACAGGTGACCAGGCCGTCGAGCACGACCGGTGTGCGTCGCACCGCGCTCTGGACGACGAAGCCGGTCAAGGCGGCGAGGTCGGCTCCGCCGACCGTCGCGAGCAGGTCGACCATGTCGCTGCCCTGGCCCATGACTCGACGACCACGGCGGGCCGCGTCGCGCACGGCGGCGCATCGGCGCATCCACGCCCGGTCGTCGGGCCGAGAGCCGTGGCCGACGACCGACGGGACATCCTTGCCTGTCAGTAGCGCGGCTATCGTCGCGGCCGAGACGTCGCCGCGGACGCCCAGTCCGCCGACGACCAGGAGGTCGGCTCCGCTGTCGACCTCCTCGTCGGCGACGGCAACCCCGGCTACGAAGGCCGCCTCGGCTTCGGCCCGGGTGAGGGCGTCCTCGACATCGACGCGTCCAGATCCTCGCCGGACCTTGTGGCGAGTGACCACTTCCGGCAGTCCCTTCGCTTCGGCATCGACTGCGACGTCGACGACACGTACGCTCGCCCTGGTCTGCTCGGCAAGAGCATTCGTGGTTGTGGTGCCCCGGACGGTCGCCTGCACGATCGCCGCCGTGTCGTGGGTGGACGGCGCCTGCTGCGCGAAGCCGTGGTCGCCGGCGAAGACAACGAGCCGGACCCGGTCCAGCGGCGTTGTGGGAAACCGGCCCTGAGCACCCGCCAGCCAGGCACTCAGCTCACCGAGCCGGCCGAATGAGGGGCCCAGCTCATCCAACGCTGCCCGCGCCCGACGTTGCGCTGCGTCGTCGGGCAGAGGAACTCCGGACGCGAGCTCAGGAAGGTCGAGGGTCACGACCCGAACCCTAGGAGGTCGCCGTCGGAATCGACCGTCCGCGTCGGCCGGTACGCTTCGCTCGCACGCGACCGCGAGGAGTCGGCCATGGCCTGGATCTGGCGCTACCTGGACGAGAGCGGAGCGGAGGTGCCGCCAGCGGAGGTGTCCGGCGGCGGTGACGGCAGCGGATTTCTGACCCAGTCCGACGCGGAATCCTGGCTGGGCGAGCGCTGGCGGGCACTTGCCGAGGCCGGAGTCGACGCCGTCGTACTTCTCGAGGACGGTCGCGAGGTCTATGGCCCGATGAGCCTGCACCCTCCGGACTGAGCCGGTCCGCTGCGGTAACCGGGTCCGATGCGTCCGCACGTCCCGTGCTAGTCGGGCGGCTCGAGTTCCCTACCCAGGCTGCGAACGAGCTTCATGCCCGCATGGAAGCCGAAGTCGGGAATCGGGTGGTAGCCACTGGACTCGTAGAGCGCGATGGCCTCGGGCTGGCGCAGCCCGGTCTCCAGTACGATCCT
>DAIUDS010000106.1:0-8047 GCA_036845485.1 Jiangellaceae bacterium | reverse complement strand
GCGCGACGCAACGTCGCGCGCGCAGTGCAACGTCGCTCGCCTCGGGCCGGGTGACGATCGCGACTCCTACTGGCTGGCTTCGATGGCCGCCCGGCCGGCTGCGATGGCCGTCGCGAGGTCGACGATGTTGGCCCATGCTTCCAGGATTGGCACGCCGGCCCACTCCACAAAGGGCGCGAAACGACGTCCGCACCGCAACTCCGACGTGCCAATCACGTAGTCCAGGCGTGTCAATCCGTGCGCGTTCGCGACGTCGCGGGCAGAGGGCAACGTCGACCGACGCAGTCGATCCGTCGTTGATCTCGTACGCGCAGTTGCGTGGAGCGGCGCTGCCGCCGAAGGCCGGCGTCGCCGCCCGGGCCGTCGCCGCCGGCCGAGCCGCCGGCCTGAGTCCCCGACAGCCGTTCGGGGTGACGTGGTACGTCGTGTGGTTGCACGTGGCACCGCTCAACGGTTGCGATCGCGCCCAGTTCGCCCGGTTTGTGGAACCGCTGAACGTGCCATGTCCGAACGGACGCTCCTACGTGCGGTCTGAGGGGCTCGGCGGCATCCAGCGGTGACGGCACCACGGACTAGCCTCGGCGACGTGAGCGACGACGGAGCGCTTTTCGAGGTCACGGGCGTCGCGCCGACACCACCACGTGCGATCGCCGGGGCCGAGGCCGACTACGCCGGTGCGCCTCTGGCGGTCCGGATGCGCCCGCGCACGCTCGACGAGGTCGTCGGGCAAGACCAGTTGCTCGCGGCGGGCTCTCCGCTGCGCCTGCTGGTCGAGCATGACCAGCCGATGGCGCTGGTGCTGTGGGGGCCGCCCGGCACCGGCAAGACCACGATCGCCTACGTCGTGAGCCGTGCGACCAGCCGGAACTTCGTCGAGCTCTCGGCGGTCAGCGCGGGGGTCAAGGAGGTGCGCGCCGTCGTCGACCGGGCCCGCAAGGACCTTGTGCGCAGCGGAACCGGCACTGTGCTGTTCGTCGACGAGGTGCACCGCTTCTCCAAGACCCAGCAGGACGCCCTGTTGCCAGGTGTGGAGAACCGGTGGGTGTCGCTGGTGGCCGCCACGACCGAGAACCCGTTCTTCGCCCTGATCAGCCCGCTGCTCTCACGCTCGCTGCTGCTCACCCTCCAGCCATTGGGTGACGACGACATCGGCACGGTGATCGACGCTGCGCTCAACGACGAACGCGGTCTGGGTGGCGCGGTCGCCATCGACGACGACGCCAAGGGCCACCTCGTCCGGCTCTCCGGTGGCGACGCGCGGCGTGCCCTGACCTACCTCGAGGCGGCGGCCGGCGCGGTCAGCGATAGCGACGACCCGCGGATCGACCTCACGACGGCCGAGGCAGCGGTCGACCGGGCGGCGGTGCGTTACGACCGGGCCGGCGACCAGCATTACGACGTCACCAGTGCCCTGATCAAGTCGATCCGTGGCAGCGACGCCGACGCGGCCCTGCACTATCTCGCCCGGATGGCGGAGGCTGGTGAGGATCCGAGGTTCCTCGCCCGGCGGCTGGTAATCCTCGCCAGTGAGGACATCGGGCTGGCCGATCCCTCCGCGCTGCAGACAGCCGTAGCCGCCGCCCACGCGGTCCAGATCGTCGGCTGGCCGGAGGCGAGCATCACCCTCGCGCACGCGGTCATCGCCCTCTCGTTGGCGCCGAAGTCGAACAGCGTCGTGCGGGCCATCGGCGCGGCGCAAGGCGACGTCCGGGCCGGGTTGATCGGCGCCGTACCACCGCAGCTCCGCGACGCACATTATGCGGCCGCCAGGACGCTGGGGCACGGCACGACGTACGAGTACGCCCACGACGACCCGCGCGGCGTCGTGCGGCAGCAGTACGCCCCGGACCCGGTGGCGGACAAGGTCTATTACCAGCCCGGCTCACGAGGCGCGGAGGCCGAATATGCCGAGCGGTACGCCAAGCTTCGGAAGATCATCCGCGGCGAGTGGCCTCGGAAATGCGGGCAACGGTCGGCAGCCCGCGCGCGATAGGGTCGGACGTCCCGAGGACGACCACAGGAGGGTTCCCGACCATGTCCGCAGGCGAGATCGCGGGTCTCATCGCCGCCGTCGCGTTCGTCCTGCTCGTCGGAGTCATCGCCGTGCCGATCATCAAGCTCGGCAAGACGGTCGACGAGCTCACGTTGACGGTGCGCGACCTGCGTCGTGAGCACGTGGCGAAGACCAGCGTAACTGTCGACGAGACCAACCAGCTGCTCGCATCGACCAATGTTCAGCTGCAGCGAGTCGATGCGATCACGTCGAACGCGCAGACGCTGACCGGCAACGCGGCAGCCATGTCCTCGCTGTTGGCGGCCACGCTCGGCGGTCCGCTCCTGCGTACCGCGGCGTTCACGTACGGCGTGCGTCGGGCGCTGTCCCGCCGCCGAGACCGGCGCGGCCGGAGGTCGCGGTGAGACGCCTGTTCTGGATCGCGCTGGGGGCAACCGCGGGAGTGCTGGTGGCACGACGGCTGACCAAGGCAGCGAGGCAGCTGACGCCGGACGGTGCGGCGGAGCGCGTGTCCGGTGCGGTCGGCGGGTTGACCCAGGCCGTCCGCGAGTTTGCCGACGACGTGAAGGCGGGCATGGCCGAGCGTGACATCGAGCTCAGGGAGGCCCTCGGCATCGCCGAGAACGGTGCAGCACGCGAGGCCGACGCGGCCGCGCTGGACGACCTGCTCCGCTCCGATCACCCGAGAGGCGCCCGCTGATGGAGACGGCCGAGATCCGCCGTCGCTTCCTCGACCACTTTGCGCGCCGCGACCACACGGTCGTGCCGAGCGCGTCGCTGGTGTCGTCGGACCCGACGCTGCTGTTCACGGTCGCGGGCATGGTGCCCTTCATCCCGTACCTCACCGGGCGGGAGACGCCCCCGTACCCGCGGGCGGTGAGCGTCCAGAAGTGCGTGCGCACGCTCGACATCGACGAGGTGGGCAGGACCACCCGGCACGGCACGTTTTTCCAGATGAACGGCAACTTCTCCTTCGGCGATTACTTCAAGGAGCTCGCGATCTCCTACGCCTGGGAGCTGGTCACCAGCGAGCAGCGCAACGGCGGTTACGGCTTCGACCCGGACAAGATCTGGACCACGGTCTACCAGGACGACGACGAGGCGTTCGAGCTCTGGCGTCGGATCGCCGGCCTGCCGGAGGAGCGAGTCCAGCGCCGCGGCCGCAAGGACAACTATTGGCACACCGGCCAGCCGGGCCCGGGCGGCCCGTGCAGCGAGATCTACATCGACCGCGGTCCCGAGCACGGGCCCGAAGGCGGCCCGGTCGTCGACGAGGAGAGGTTCCTGGAGATCTGGAACCTGGTCTTCATGCAGTACGAGCTCGCCGACGTCCGCAGCAAGGAGGACTTCAGGATCGTCCGCGACCTGCCCGCCCAGAGCATCGACACCGGAATGGGTCTGGAGCGGGTTGCGTACCTCCTGCAGGGCGTCGACAACCTGTATGAGATCGACGAGGTCTACCCGGTCATCGCCCGGGCGTCGGAGCTCTCCGGCACGCCGTACGGGCGGGAACACGAATCCGACGTCCGGCTGCGAGTGGTCGCCGATCACGTGCGAAGCGCGCTCATGCTGATCGGCGACGGCGTGAGCCCGTCGAACGAGGCCCGCGGATACGTGGTACGCCGCCTACTGCGCCGCGTCGTGCGCACGATGCGGTTGCTCGGCATCGACGACCGGGTCCTTCCGGAACTGCTGCCGGTGAGCATGGAGGCGATGCGGCCCTCCTACCCGGAAGTGCACCGCGACTTCGCTCGGATCTCCGAGGTGGCCTACGGCGAGGAGGAGGCGTTCCGGGCAACGCTGCGGACGGGTACGCAGATCTTCGACCTCGCGGCCGCCGAGACCAAGGAGGCGGGTAGCCCGACCCTCGCCGGCGACACCGCCTTCCGCCTGCACGACACGTTCGGGTTCCCGATCGACCTGACCCTCGAGATGGCGGCCGAGCAGGGTCTGTCGGTCGACGAGGCGGAGTTCCGCAGGCTCATGGCCGAACAGCGCGAGCGGGCCAAGGCCGACGCAAGGGCGAAGAAGATCGGCCAGGTCGACCTGTCCGTCTACCGGGGCGTCGTGGATTCCTTGGGTTCCCCGGTAACCTTCACCGGCTACGACGAGGTCGTGAGCGAGGCGACCGTCCATGGGTTGCTGTCCGCCGGATCGGCCGTGCCCTCGGCCCGTGAGGGCGACGAGGTCGATGTCGTCCTGGATCGCACGCCGTTCTATGCCGAGGGTGGCGGACAGCTCGCCGACCGGGGGCTGATCGACGTCGCCGGAGGCGGACGGATCGAGGTGCTCGACGTGCAGTCGCCCATCGCGGGTCTGATCGTGCACCGGGCCCGGGTGGTCGCCGGCGAGGTGATCGTCGGTGCCGGGGCGCACGGGGTGGTCGACGTCGAGCGGCGCCGTTCGATCTCGCGTTCCCACACGGCGACACACATGGTCCACAAGGCGTTCCGCGAGGCCCTGGGCGAGACGGCCACCCAGGCCGGTTCGGAGAACTCGCCCGGACGGTTCCGCTTCGACTTCGCGGCGACCGGCGCCGTCCCTCCCAGCGTTCTCGCCGACGTCGAGGCGAGGGTGAACGACCTGCTGGCAGCTGACCTACAGGTACATGCCGAGGTCATGAGCCAGGACCAGGCCATCGCCGCCGGTGCCTTGGCGCTGTTCGGAGAGAAGTACGGCGAGCGGGTCCGGGTCGTGTCGGTGGGCAACTGGGCACGCGAACTGTGCGGCGGCACGCATGCCCGCCGCTCGGGACAGCTCGGGCTGGTCAAGTTGCTCGGGGAGTCCTCGATCGGCCAGGGGGTGCGGCGGGTCGAGGCCCTGGTCGGCGTCGACGCGTACCGATTCCTGGCCCGCGAGCACGTACTCGTCGCCCAGCTCACCGAGGCACTCAAGGTACGACCGGAGGAGCTGCCCGATCGGGTGGGGCACATCGTCGACCAGCTGCGCGAGGCGGAGAAGGAGATCGACCGGGTCCGGCAGGGTCACCTACTGGCTGGCGCAGCAGAGCTGGCTGCGGCCGCGCGCGACGTGTTCGGTGTCTGGTACGTCGGGCATCATGCCGCGGACGGTGCCGGCGCCGATGATCTTCGCCGGCTGGCTCTGGAGATTCGCGGCAACCTGCCTACGGATCGGCCGGCCGTCGTCGCCGTTTCCGGTGTCACGGGCGAACGGCCGCAGGTCGTGGTGGCGGTCAACGACCGCGGCCGCGAGTGGAACCTGCGGGCCGGCGCACTCGTCCGTGAGGCCGCACAGGTCCTCGGTGGGGGCGGCGGCGGAAGGGACGACGTCGCCCAGGGTGGTGGCGTCGAGGGTAGCCGGGTGGACGACGCGCTGAGCCGGATCGAGCATGCCATCGGTCAGACCGTTACCGGTGGCGCCTGACCGTGCGACCAGGCGTTCGGCTTGCGGTCGACGTGGGCAGCGTGCGGGTCGGGATCGCCGCATGCGACGCTGACGGGGTGCTGGCCACCCCTGTCGAGACGCTGCGAAGAGGCTCCGGAGACCTGGCCAGGATCGCTCAGCTCGTGCAGGAGCACGCCGCGGTCGAGGTCGTCGTGGGCCTGCCCAGGTCGATGTCCGGGCAGGAGGGGCCGGCAGCATCTGCCGCCCGCGGCTTCGCCGCGTCTCTCGCCCGGCGTGTGGCACCCTGCCCCGTACGGCTGGTCGACGAGCGGCTGTCGACCGTGGAGGCCACACGCAGCATGCGGGCCAGCGGGGTGTCGGCTCGGGACGCCCGGGGTACGGTCGATCAGGCGGCGGCCGTGGTGATCCTCCAGGGCGCACTCGACGTCGAGCGCGCCAGCGGCCGGCCCCCCGGCGAGATCATGTAGGTGGATGCATGAGTCATATCGGGCTGACCATGGACGACGGCCCGCGCACGACCCGTAGTCACCGACGACGTCGGAAACGGCGTCGCCGCCGGGGCTCCGCCCTGGCGGTCGTACTCTCACTGGTCGTCGTCGGTGCGATTCTCGCCGGGCTGTTCTTCGGTGGCCGGGCGCTGTTCGGCGGCGTGCTCGAAGGGGTGTTTGCGCCGCCCGAGGACTACCCCGGGCCGGGCTCTGGCGAGGTCACCGTCACGATCGAGTCCGGGGCGTCGCTGCGCGAGATCGGCGCGACTCTGGCGGACGCCGACGTGGTCGCGAGCCAGGACGCATTCGTTGCGGCGGCCGAGGAGAACGGGTCGACGATCCAGGCGGGCGAGTACGTGCTGCTGATGAAGATGAAGGCATCCGACGCCGTCGAAGCGATGGTGAAGTTCACCACGGTGGTCAGTCGGGTCACGATCCCCGAGGGGTTCCGCGAGACCCAGATCGTCGAACGGGTCGTGGAGGAGACTGGCTTCCTCGCCGAGGAGGTGCAGGCTGCGATCGACGCCGGCGCCGGGTTGCCCACCTATGCGGAGGGCGACGCCGAGGGCTTCCTGTTCCCAGCTACGTACGACGTCACGCCGGAAACCACGGCGGCGTCGCTGGTCGAGGGGATGTTCGCCCGGTTCACCGAGGCAGCCGAGACGGTCGCTCTCGAGACCGGAGCCACTAACCTCGACCTGACGCCTCGGCAGGTCGTCACGGCGGCGAGCATCGTCCAGCGTGAGGTGCGCCGCGACGAGGACATGGCGAACGTCGCGCAGGTCGTCTACAACCGGCTCTCGGGTGCCTGCACGGCAAACGGCATTCCGACGGGTCGGCTTCAGATGGACTCCACGGTGCACTACGCCGTCGGCGACAACGGCGACAGCGTGTTCACCGACGACGCCCAGCGCCAGGTCGCGTCTCCGTACAACACCTACCTCAACGCCGGCCTGCCACCCGGCCCGATCGCGGCCCCCGGAGAGGCCGCGTTGCAGGCGGCGCTGAATCCGGCCGTCGGTGACTTCTGCTACTTCTCGGCAGTCAACCTCGACACCGGCGAGACGAGGTTCGCCGTGACGGCGTTGGAGCATGCGGCGAACGTGGCCGAGCTGCAGGCATATTGCCGCGACAGCGACCTGTGCTGACGGTGTTTCGCCGGTGATCATGTCGAGATCACACATCGCACGCCGGGCTTAGTCGACATGGTCGACGGGCAGGGGGAACGCCGCCGCTGCGCGGTGCTGGGCAGCCCCATCGCCCACTCGCTCTCGCCCGTGCTGCACCGGGCCGCATACCGCGAGCTCGGCCTGGACTGGGAGTACACCGCCCACGAGGTCGAGGAGGCAGGACTGGCCGCGTTCGTCGCGGCGCTGGATCGCTCCTGGCGCGGTCTCTCGCTGACCATGCCGCTCAAGCGGGTGGCCCTGGAGGTGGCCGGCGAAGCGTCTGACCTGGCGCGGACCGTCGGGTCGACCAACACCCTCCTGCTGGAGCCCGACGGACGAGTCGTCGCAGACAACACCGACGTACCTGGGATGATCGCCGCCCTGCGCGAGGGCGGTGCGATCCCGCAGATGGGCACGGTGTGCGTGTGGGGGGCCGGGGCGACGGCGGCGAGCGCGCTCGCCGCCGTCGCGCTGCTCGAAGGTCGCGCCGTCCACGTCCATGCCCGTGATGCGGCCCGCGGCGCATGGATGCTCGACCTCGGCAGGCGGCTCGGCCTCGCCGTGTCGCTCCGCCCGTGGCGTCCGTGGCCGGAGTGCTCGGTCGCGGAGCTCGTGGTGCAGACCGCACCTGCCGGAGCGGTCGACCTTGTCGTCGGGCCGCTGACCGACGCCGAGACGACGGGACGCGTCCTGCTCGAGGCGGTCTACACGCCGTGGCCGACTCTTCTCGCTGCGCGCTGGCATGCAGGTGGCGGAGCCGTGGCCACCGGTCTGGACCTGCTCGTGCACCAAGCGGCGGGCCAGGTGCGGCTCATGACCGGTCACGACGTACCCGTGCGGGTATTCCGTGCCGCGCTGGCCGCGGCGGGAGTCGAGCCGGAGTCCCCGGCGTCGCCGTCATGACGGCGATCGTGGCGGCCGTAGGCGGCCTGGTGGTCGGTGTGCTGCTGCCGACCTTGCTAGGGGCGCTACCCGACCGCAACGACGTGCCGGACCGCGACATGGAGCCC
>DAIUDS010000105.1:0-8439 GCA_036845485.1 Jiangellaceae bacterium | reverse complement strand
GGCACTGGTCGTCGGGATCCTGATCGTTTGCCTGCTCGCGGTGGTCGCGTACGCCCTGCTCCGCCGGCCTCCGCAGGCGGCTCACGTCGCGGGTCGGGCGGCGCCGGCCGAGTCCACACCGGTCGAGATGCGACGTGCGATGGTCGAGGCATCCGTTGATACGACTGACGCGGACGCGGCAGTGGCCGAGGTTAGACGCGAGGCGGCCGAGTTGCGCGCGCAGGCCAACGCCGACGCCGAGCAGATCCGGCAGCGCGCGATCGAGATCAAGGAACACGCTCAGCAGGCCCGTGCCGATGTGGAGATCGAGACACGAACCACTCGGGCCGACCTGACGGCGCAGCGGCAGGATCTCGAACGCCGTGAAAGTCGACTCCTGGAGCGCGAGGAGCGCCTCGACACCGAGGCCCGGACACTCGAGGAGAGGGCCGTAGAACTCGTCGAGCTCGAGGCCGCGATCGACCAGAAGACCGCCGCCCTGCGCGACGTCGAGCAGGAACGCCGCGCGATCCTCGAACGCGTGGCGCAGCTGACCGCCGAGCAGGCCAAGGCGGAGCTGGTCGCTGCGGTCGAGACCCACGCCAAACGCGACGCCGCGCTGCTGGTCCGGGAGATCGAGCGGGAGGCGAACGAACAGGGTGAGGCACGGGCGCGCGAGATCATCACCCTATCTATCCAGCGGCTCGCCTCCGAGCAGACGGCCGAGTCGGTGGTGTCCCTGTTGCACCTGCCTGCCGACGAGATGAAGGGCCGCATCATCGGCCGCGAGGGGCGCAACATCCGGGCGTTCGAGCAGGTCACCGGCGTCAACCTGATCATCGACGACACCCCCGAGGCCGTTCTGCTCTCCTGCTTCGACCCCGTACGCCGCGAGGTAGCGCGGCTGACCCTCGAGGAGCTCGTGCTCGACGGGCGCATCCACCCGCACCGCATCGAGGAGCAGTACGACCAGAGCAAAGCCGAGGTCGAGAAGCTCTGCGTACGCGCGGGCGAGGACGCGCTCGTCGAGGTCGGTGTCACGGACGTGCACCCCGACCTGGTCGAGATGCTCGGCCGGCTCCGGTACCGGACCTCGTACGGGCAGAACGTCCTCAAGCACCTGGTCGAGTCGGCGCATCTCGCCGGCATGATGGCCGCCGAGCTGAAGATGGACATCACGCTGATGAAGCGCTGTGCCCTCTTGCACGACATCGGCAAGGCACTGACCCACGAGGTCGAGGGCAGCCACGCGATCATCGGCGCCGAGCTGGCGCGGCGGTACGGCGAACACGAGGACGTCGTCCACGCCATCGAGGCCCACCACAACGAGGTCGAGGCCCGCACCGTGGAGGCCGTGCTGACCCAAGCCGCCGATGCCATGTCCGGCGGACGGCCCGGAGCCCGTCGCGAGTCGCTGGAGGCGTACGTCAAGCGGCTGGAGCGACTGGAGGAGATCGCCAAAGCGCACGACGGCGTGGAGAAGGTCTTCGCCATGCAGGCCGGCCGCGAGGTCCGGGTCATGGTGCTGCCGGACGTCGTCGACGACCTCGCAGCCGGTGTGCTCGCGCGCGACATCGCCAAGCAGGTCGAGGAGGAGCTGACCTACCCCGGCCAGATCAGGGTCACCGTCGTCCGCGAGTCGAGGGCCACCGAGTTCGCCCGCTGACGCTGTCCCAGATGAGAAGTGTGGCCGTTAGAGCTCGGCACCGGCGGCTCGGGTGCCCTGGATCTCTACCTGGTCGGCGGCCAGCACACCGCCGGCAGCCTTCTTCGTGCCGCGGTGCTCGAGCCAGACCGCGATGCGGGAGAGCGTGAAGTTGATCCCGATGTAGATCGCCGCACCCACGACGAAGAACGGGAACCAATAGCGCTGGCCGAAGAACTGGGTGTTGGTCTGGATCTGCCGCAAGAGCTCTACGTACGTGACGATGAACCCGAGCGACGTGTCCTTGAGGAGCACGACGAACTGGCTGACCAGGGCGGGCAGCATCCGCCGCACGCCTTGCGGGAGCAGGATCCGGAACAGCGTCTGCGACCGGTTCAGGCCGATCGCGTAGGCCGCCTCGGACTGTCCCTTGGGCAGCGAGACGATGCCGGCGCGCAGGATCTCCGCGATGACCGCGCTGTTGTACACCGCCAGGCCGAAGACGACTCCCCAGAAGAACGGCAGGCCCAGCGCGAGCAGGCCGAAGAACATCAGCAGAACAACGGGCAGCCCGCGGAAGAGCTCGATGACGACGGCGCTCGGCACCCGGATAAGCGGCGAGCGGGCCATCCTGCCCACCACGAGGAGCAGTCCGCCGGTGACGGCGATGACGGCGGCCACGCCGGCCGCCTGCAACGTCGCGCCGAGCCCGGTCACGAGCAGCGACCGCCAGACGACCCCGGCGGACTGCCCGAGCGGCGGGTCGGTGAACACCTGCCACCGCTCCGCCTCGAACTGGTCGTGGCTGTCCAACTGCCGGTACGCCAGGTAGAGCACGGCGAGGATGGCGAACCCGCCGATCACGGAGGCCACCAAGGAGCGTCGCCGGGCCCGCGGACCGGGTGCGTCGTAGAGAACCGCGCTCATCGAGCGAACGCCACCCTCCGCTCGAGGACGCCGGCCAGGATGCCCGCCGGGATCGTGATCACGAGGTAGCAGACGGCCACTCCGATGAGCACCGCGACCACGTCACCCGGGTTGGCGTTGGCGAGACGGCGGCCGGTACCGAACAGGTCGGCGACGAAGAACCCACCGGCGACAGAGCTGTTCTTCGTCAGGGCGATGAAGATGTTGATCAGCGGTGGTATCACCGTGCGCAGCGCCTGCGGCATCACCACGGCCCGCAGTGTCTGGGTGAAGGTCAGCCCGACGGCGCGCGCCGCCTCGGCCTGACCGACACCGACACTGTTGACGCCGGAACGCACCGCCTCGCAGACGAACGCCGCAGTGTAGATCGACAAGGCGAGGACCGCCGGTACGAAGAAGCTGCTGGGCGTGAAGCCGAGTTGGGGCCCGACGAAGACGAAGAAGATGAAGACCATGGTCAGCGGCGTGTTACGGACCAGCTCGACATAGGTGGTGCCGAACCAGCGCAGCGGAGCCACCGGCGAGACGCGAAACGCGCCCAGAACCGTGCCCAGGACCAGAGCGATCGCAGCCGAGATCAGGGTCAGTGCCAGCGTGGTGCGAAAGCCCTCCCAGTAGAGAGAGGTGTTGTCGAGCACGGCGTCCACGTCGGAGCACCTCCCTGCACGTCGCTCGTGCCGAGGTGGGCCGCGCCGTGGCGGCCCACCTCGACGTCGCCGTGGTCAGTACCGGTCGACTTCCGGCGGTTCGGGCGTCTCGAGCACCGCGCCGGCCGTTGCCTCCCAGGCCTCCTCCCAGCGGCCGTCCTCGAATGACTCCTCGAGGACGTCGTTGATGAAGTCGCGGAAGTCGTCGTCATCCTTGGCCAGGCCCACGCCATAGGGCTCTTCGCTGAACGTATCGCCGACCAACTTGAACTCACCCGGGTTCTGGTCGACGAACCCGGACAGGATGACGTTGTCCGTGGTCACGGCGTCGACCTGCCCGTTGCGGAGCGGCTCGAGGCAGTCGGAGTAGGCAGCTGCGGGTAGCAGTGTCGTTTCGGGGAACTCGGTACGGATCCGCTCGGCTGGAGTCGAGCCTTCGGCCGAGCAAACAGTCTTGCCGGCCAGGTCATCCGGCCCGGTGATATCGGTGTTCTCCTCGAGCACCATGAGCGTCTGACCGGCCACGTAGTACGGTCCGGCGAAGTCGACGACCTGCTTGCGCTCGTCGTTGATCGTGTACGTGGCGACCACGATGTTGACGCGGCCGTCCTGGATGAACGGCTCGCGGTTGGCCGAGACGGTCTCGACCCAATCGATGCCGTCCTCGTCGATGCCGAGCTCGCCGGCGATGATCTTGGCAATCTCGACGTCGAAGCCGACCGGGTTGCCGTCGGGACCGACCAGGCCGAACAGCGGCTGGTCGAATTTCGTTCCGACGGTGATGGAGCCGGCCTCCGAGAGCTCGGCCATGGTCGTGCCGGATTCGAAGGTCGGCTCTTCTTCGGGTTCGGTCGTGGCGCCATCGTCGTCGTCGCCGCAGGCCGCCAGGACGAGCGCGGTCGTAGCCGCAAGCGCGGCAAAGGCAAACTTTCGTGGACGCATTGCGTGGGTCCTTCCTTCTCGCTTGGACATCAGTGCGTAAGGATCTTGCCCAGGAAGTCTTGAGCACGCCTGCTCTGTGCGTTGGTGAAGAACTCGTCGGGCGCTGCCTCCTCGACGATCTCCCCTTCATCCATGAAGACCACCCGGTTGGCGGCCCGACGGGCGAAGCCCATCTCGTGCGTCACCACCACCATCGTCATGCCGTCCTTGGCCAGGGCGGTCATGACGTCGAGCACCTCATTGATCATCTCGGGGTCGAGAGCCGACGTCGGCTCGTCGAAGAGCATGACCTTGGGCTTCATCGCCAGGGCTCGGGCGATGGCCACCCGCTGCTGCTGCCCGCCGGAGAGTTGTGCGGGCAGCTTCGGCGCCTGGTTGGCGACACCGACCCGCTCGAGCAACGTCATGGCGTCATGTTCCGCCTGCCGACGCGGTACGTCCTTCACCATGGTGGGACCGAGCGTGACGTTCTGGAGCACGGTCTTGTGGGCGAACAGGTTGAACGACTGGAACACCATGCCGACGTCCGCTCGCAGCCGGGCAAGGGCCTTGCCCTCGTCGGGCAGTGGTTGGCCGTCGAGGGAGATGGCGCCGGAGTCGATCGGCTCCAGCCGGTTGATGGCCCGGCACAGCGTCGACTTGCCGGACCCGGAGGGTCCGATGACCACGACGACCTCGCCGCGGTCGATGGTGAGGTCGATGTCCCGCAGGACGTGCAACGCGCCGAAGTGCTTGTTGACCTTGTCCAGGACGACCAACGGCGTGCCGTCGACGGCGCCATTGCTCTCGGTCATGCGAGGAAACCTATCGACGCTCGCCGCCGTCTGCATCGGGATACGGTCACGAACCGGACACGACTGCTCGCCTGACTCTCCCGCAGGCTCGTCGGCGCCGACCTGGATCCACCGGCTCCCCGCGTACGCTTGTGCCGAGATGAGCATGCGCACGTACCAGGTCCGCACCTACGGGTGCCAGATGAACGTCCACGACTCCGAACGGCTGGCCGGGCTGCTGGAGCAGGCCGGCTATGCGCGTGCGCACGAGGACGGGCCGGCCGACGTCGTCGTCTTCAACACCTGTGCCGTCCGTGAGAACGCCGACAACAAGCTCTACGGAAACCTCGGGCATCTCGCGCCGGTCAAGGAGCGCTCGCCGGGCATGCAGATCGCCGTCGGCGGATGCCTCGCCCAGAAGGACCGGGCCGAGATCGTCCGGCGTGCGCCGTGGGTCGACGTCGTCTTCGGAACTCACAACGTCGGGTCGCTCCCGGCACTGCTCGAGCGGGCCCGGATCGAGCACGAGGCCCAGGTCGAGATCGCCGAGTCGCTCGAGGTGTTCCCCTCCACGTTGCCGGCCCGGCGCGAGAGTGCGTACGCCGCCTGGGTCGCCGTCAGCGTCGGGTGCAACAACACCTGCACGTTCTGCATCGTGCCGGCCTTGCGAGGCCGCGAGCGCGACCGCCGCCCGGGCGACATTCTGGCCGAAGTCCAGGCCCTGGTCGCCGAGGGCGTCGTCGAGGTCACACTGCTGGGCCAGAACGTCAATGCCTACGGCGTCGAGTTCGGCGACCGGTTCGCGTTCGGCAAGCTGCTGCGCACCGTGGGCACGGTCGACGGCCTCGAGCGGGTTCGGTTCACCAGCCCACACCCGCGCGACTTCACCGACGACGTCATCGCCGCCATGGCCGAGACTCCGGCCGTCATGCCGGCCTTGCACATGCCGCTGCAGTCGGGCTCGGACCGGGTGCTGCGCGCGATGCGCCGCTCGTACCGCCGCGACCGCTACCTGGGGATCATCGAGAAGGTCCGCGCGTCAATGCCCGAGGCCGCCATCAGCACCGACATCATCGTCGGCTTCCCCGGCGAGACCGAGGACGACTTCCAGCAGACCCTCGACGTCGTCCGCGACGCGCGCTTCGCCGTGGCGTTCACGTTCCAATATTCGAAACGGCCCGGCACGCCGGCCGCGTCGATGGACGGCCAGGTTCCGGCGGACGTCGTGCGTGAGCGCTACCAGCGGCTGGTGGAGACCGTCGACGACGTGGCGTGGGCCGAGAATCGGGTGTTCCTCGACCGAGAGGTCGAGATCTTGGTCGCCGAGGGGGAGGGCCGCAAGGACGGCCACACGCACCGACTGTCCGGGAGGGCGCGCGACAACCGGCTGGTGCACTTCTCGGTGCCAACGGGTGGGGACCGTCCGCGTCCCGGCGACATGGTCACGGCGACGGTCACGTACGCCGCGCCCCACCACCTGGTCGCCGACTCCGCGCTGTCGGGCGGCGTGTACGCCGTGCGACGCACCCGGGCCGGCGACGCCCACGAGCGGGCGACGGGTGCTGGGCCCGGTGCGTACGGGACCGGTGCGCCCGCAGCCGGCGTGCTGCTCGGCATGCCGGCCATCGGCATGCCGGTGCCCCAGGAGGAACCGGCACCGGCCTGCGCTGCCGGCACGACCTGAGGCCGGCGGCTGGTTCGCATCCACCGGACAGCGCCCTGACAAGCGTCAGCCGTCGCTGGGCTCCCCGACGTCGTCACGCATGCGCACCCTCGCGCGGTCGGCGATCGCGAGCGTCGCCAAGGCGGCCACCGAACCGACGGTCAGGGCCGCGATCGGTTTCGCGGCGTCGGGCACGCGGTCGGGCAGCCACCACCCGCGCATCGTTGCCACGATGACGAGCCCGGTCACCATGGCCGCGACCACGACACCCTTGCGGCGAGGGCGCGGAACCTCCGGAGGTGGCTGGCTCTCCCACATGGCGGCCATGCCCATCGCGGCCAGGGCCAGCCCGAGCACACCGCCGAGACCGCCGAGGTCGAGGACCGCGACCACCAGGCCAGCCGTCACGAGCAGACGCGACGCGAAGGCAGCCGCTCCCACCTGCCGGAAGGCCGGCAGCCAGGCGATGGACAGTCCGACGCCGGCCAACGCGGCCGTGGTTGCGGCCGCGATGCGCAGCGCATCGAACGTGTCGATCACGCAGCACATTCGACCACGGCACCTATGTGCGGACGTAAGCCGCCGTCAGGCAGATCGGTCGTCGGCGTGATCGCTCCGAAGAGGCGGTAGACGGTAGCCTCCGGTCGTGCTGGTCGCCGCCGCGGTGTGTCCCCATCCGCCGTTGCTCGTGCCGGAGATCGGCGGGGCGAAGCAGGCCGACCTGGACGGCCTGCGCGCCGCATGCGCGGGCGCGATCGAGGCGGTGCGGGCGACTGAGCCGGAGATGCTCGTCGTCGTGGGCGCAGGTAAGACCACCCGGCGGCATCATTCCGGTGCTCGCGGAACATTCCGGCCGTACGGCGTCGACCTGACAGCCGCCCTTCCCGGGGAGGCTCCGCCCGACGGGGAGCCGGTGCTGCCGCTGTCGCTGTCGGTAGGCGCGTGGCTGCTGGAGCAGGCGGCATGGACGGGCGACGTGCGGGCACAGGAGGTCGCCGCGTCCGCTCCGGCGGAGGAGTGCCGTCAACTGGGCTTGGCCCTCGCCCAGAGTGCGGACCGGCTGGCGCTGCTCGTCATGGAGACGGCACGGCGGGCCGTTCCGCCGACGGCCCGGGCTCGCTCGACCCGAGGGCGGCGGACTTCGACGCGAGGGTGGTGGAAGCGCTGCGGGCCGCGGATCCGTCGGCCCTGCTGGCGATCGAGGCGGATCTGGCGGCGGAGCTGAGGGTGGCCGGGCGAGTGTCGTGGCAGGTGCTCGCGGGCGCGGCCGGAGAGGCCGTTCTCGACGCCGAGCTACTCTACGACAGCGCTCCCTACGGCGTCCGCTATGTGGTTGCGGTCTGGGAGAGGCACGGCTGAGTCGTTCGGTGCCGCCGGTGATCGGCTGGGAGACTGGCACTGTGCCTCCAGCACCGCCCGTCGTCGCGGTCGTCGGACCGACCGCGGCCGGCAAGAGCGATCTCGCGGTCGATCTGGCCCTTCGCGTTTCAGGCGAGATCGTCAATGCCGACTCGATGCAGATCTACCGGGGCATGAACGTCGGGACGGCCAAGCTCACCGTGGCGGAGCGGCGCGGTGTGCCGCACCACGTGCTGGACGTTCTCGACGTCACCGAGCCGGCGACGGTCGCCGAGTTCCAGGCGTTCGCGAGAGCGGCGATCGACGAGTGCCGACGCCGCGACGTCACGCCGATCCTGGTCGGAGGCAGCGCCCTCTACGTGCGTGCCGTGCTCGACCGGTTCGAGTTCCCGGGAACCGAACCAGCGCTGAGGGCTCGTCTCGAGGACGACCTTGAGGCGGTCGGCGCTGCGGCGATGCACGCCCGGCTCGCCGCCGTCGACCCGGCGGCGGCTGCGACGATCA
>DAIUDS010000104.1:0-8604 GCA_036845485.1 Jiangellaceae bacterium | reverse complement strand
GGCGCGGCTCGCCCGCCTCGAGCTTGCACCCGACGAGCTCGACCACCTCGCCGGCCAGCTCGACGTCATCGCGGACTACGTGGCGCGCGTGTCCGAGGTGGCCGCCGACGACATCCCACCGACATCGCACGCCCTGCCGATGACCAACGTCTTCCGCGACGACGAGCCACGGCCCTGTCTGTCCTCCGAGGCAGCGCTGGCCGCAGCGCCCGAGGCCGAGGACGGCCGCTTCCGGGTGCCACGAGTCCTCGGCGAGGAGGCCTGACCATGGCCGACCTCACCCGGTTGACGGCCGCCGCGCTGGCCGAGGCGGTGGCAGCGGGCGATGTGAGCGCGGTCGAGGTCACCCAGGCTCACCTCGACCGGATCGGTGCCGTCGACGCCTCCGTCCACGCCTTCTTGCACGTCAATGGCGAGGGAGCGCTGGTCGCGGCCAAGGCCGTCGACGAACGCCGCGCGGCCGGCGAGGAGCTCGGCCCACTGGCCGGCGTCCCGCTCGCGCTCAAAGACGTCTTCACCACGGCGGACATGCCCACCACCTGCGGCTCGAAGATCCTGGACGGATGGCGGCCGCCGTACGACGCCACTGTTACCCGGCGGCTTCGCGAGGCGGGCATCGTCATCCTCGGCAAGACCAACCTCGACGAGTTCGCCATGGGCTCGTCGACGGAGAACTCCGCGTTCGGGCCGACCCACAACCCGTGGGACCTGTCGCGAATCCCCGGTGGCTCGGGTGGCGGCTCGTCGGCGTCGCTGGCGTCCTACCAGGCCCCGCTCGCAATCGGCACCGACACCGGCGGCTCGATCCGCCAACCTGCCTCGGTGACGGGCACCGTCGGCGTGAAACCGACATACGGCGGCGCGAGTCGCTACGGCCTGGTGGCGTGTGCGTCCAGCCTCGACCAGCCCGGTCCGTGTGCCCGCACCGTGCTCGACGCCGCGCTGCTGCACGAGGTCATCGGGGGACACGATCCGATGGACTCCACCAGCATCGACGCCCCGGTCCCCCCGGTCGTGGAGGCAGCCCGCCGCGGCTCGTCCGCTGACCTGTCGGGGCTGCGGGTCGGCGTGGTCAAGGAACTCGGCGGCGAGGGGTACCAGGCCGGCGTCGAGACGCGTTTCCGCGAGGCGGTCGAGTTGCTGTCCGAGCTCGGCGCCGACGTGGTCGAGGTCTCGTGTCCCCACTTCACGTACGGGTTGCCGGCCTACTACTTGATCCTGCCGAGCGAGGTCTCGTCGAATTTGGCCCGCTTCGACGCGATGCGCTACGGCCTGCGGGTCGGTGACGACGGCACCCGCAGCGCCGAGGAGGTCATGTCGCAGACCCGGGGCCGCGGCTTCGGCGCGGAGGCCAAGCGGCGGATCATGCTCGGCACGTATGCGCTCTCGAGCGGTTACTACGACGCCTACTACGGGCAGGCACAGAAGGTGCGCACTCTGATCGCCCGCGATTTCGAGAAGGCCTTCGAGCAGGTCGACGTGCTGGTGTCACCGACGACGCCGACGACGGCCTTCCCGATCGGCGAGCGGGTCGACGACCCGCTGGCGATGTACATGGCCGACCTGTGCACGATCCCGTCCAACCTGGCCGGCAACGCCGCGGCGTCGTTCCCGTGCGGGCTCGCCGACGAGGACGACCTGCCGGTCGGGTTGCACGTCATGGCGCCGGTGCTGGCCGACGACCGGCTGTACCGTGTCGGCGCAGCGGTCGAGCAGGCCTATGCAGCCCGTTGGGGCGGTCCGCTGCTGTCCCGTGCCCCCGAACTGGAGGTCGTCCGGTGAACGTCAGGAACATCGCCATGCTCGGCGGCCAGGTCGCGGCCATCGGCGCCACGGTTCGGTCCCTCCGTCGGGCCCGCGCGGAGGGCGACAATCTGCGGATGCTCGACGCGGTCGTCAACGCACTGGCCGTTGCGACCACGATCGCCATCATCGTGCGCGAGATCCGCGAACGGCGGGGCAGGGAGGGCCTCCTCGACGAGGACCTCAAGTGACCACTGCGCTCGATCTCCCGACGTTCGAGGAGGCGATCACGCACTTCGACCCGGTCATCGGGCTCGAGGTCCATGTCGAGCTCGGCACCGTGACCAAGATGTTCTGCGGGTGCTCGACCGCGTTTGGTGCAGAGCCCAACTCGCAGGTCTGCCCGGTGTGCCTGGGACTGCCCGGCTCGTTGCCGGTCATGAATCGGACGGCCGTCGAGTCCGCGATCCGGATCGGGCTCGCGCTCAACTGCTCGATCGCCTCGTGGTGCCGCTTCGCGCGCAAGAACTACTTCTACCCGGACATGCCGAAGAACTTCCAGGTGTCTCAGTACGACGAGCCCATCGCGTACGACGGCTGGATGGACGTGGCGTACGACGGGTCGACCTACCGGGTGGACATCGAGCGCGCCCACATGGAGGAAGACACCGGCAAGTCGCTGCACGTCGGAGGCACGACGGGTCGCATCCACGGAGCCAGCCACTCCCTTCTCGACTACAACCGATCCGGGATCCCGCTGATCGAGATCGTCACCAAGCCGATCGAGGTGCCACCTGCCGTAGCACCCGCCGTGGCCCGCGCGTACGTCACCGAGCTCCGGGCGTTGATCCTCGCGCTCGGCGTGTCGCAGGCGCGCATGGAGCTCGGGCAGCTGCGCTGCGACGCCAACGTGTCGCTCAAGCCGTCGGGCACCACGGTCTTGGGCACCCGTACCGAGACCAAGAACGTCAACTCGCTGCGTTCGGTGGAGCGGGCGGTGAGGTACGAGATCCGTCGTCAGGCGGCGATCCTGTCCGAGGGTGGCCGCATCGTCCAGGAGACCCGGCACTGGCACGAGGACACCGGGGTGACGACCGCAGGGCGGACCAAGGAGGAGGCGGAGGACTACCGCTACTTCCCCGAGCCCGACCTCGTCCCGGTCGCTCCCTCCCTGGAGTGGATCGAGTCGCTGCGCGCCACGCTGCCAGAGCCGCCCGGCGCCCGCCGGGCGCGGCTGCAGGCATCGTGGGGGTTCACCGATGCCGAGATGCGCGATGTCGTGAACTCCGGCGCACTCGAGCTCGTTTCCGACACCGTGGCGGCGGGCTCGGACCCGGCGGGCGCCAAGAAGTGGTGGCTCGGCGAGATCGCCCGGACGGCCAACGAGCGGGGCCGCGACCTCGACACTGTGGGGATCACGCCGGCCGAGGTGGCCAGGGTCCAGGCGCTGATCGCCGAGGGAATCCTCAACGACAGACTGGCCCGCCAGGTCATCGAAGGCGTCCTGGCAGGAGAGGGCTCGCCCGACGAGGTCGTGGAAGCGCGTGCGCTCGCGCTGGTCTCGGACGACGAGGCGCTTGGTGCCGCCGTCGACGAGGTGATCATGTCGATGCCCGAGGTGGCCGAGAGGATCCGCGGCGGCAACCTGGCGGCCGTCGGCGCCCTGATCGGGGCCGTCATGAGGGCGACCCGCGGCCAAGGCGACGCGGCCCGGGTACGGGAGCTGATCCTGGAGCGCCTGCGCGCTTCCGAATGATCACGCGGGTTCGAGCGTGACGCGCAGGATCCGGTCGTCGCCGTCGCGCGGTTCGCCGCGGCCGTCGGTGTTGTTGGTCAACACCCACAGCGACCCGTCCGGCGCCAGCGCCGCCGCGCGCAGCCGACCGAACTCGCCGGCGGCGAAATCGGTCGGTGTCCCGGCGACGCCGTCGGGGACGGGCACCTGCCACAGCCGCTGGCCCCGCAGCGACGCGAGGAACACCGTGTCGCGGACATAGGCGATCCCACTTGGGGAGGCTTCGTCTGTGGACCATTGCGCCACCGGCTGGATGAACCGGTCGTCGTCGCCGACGCCCTCGACGACCGGCCAGCCGTAGTTGCCGCCGGCTTCGATCAGGTTGAGCTCGTCCCAGGTGTTCTGGCCGAACTCACTGGCCCACAGCCGTCCGTCCTGGTCGAACGCGAGCCCCTGCACGTTGCGGTGGCCGTAGGAGAACACCGGCGATCCGGCGAAGGGGTTGTCGGAGGGCACTGAACCGTCCGGGCTCAGCCGGAGGATTTTCCCGCCGAGCGACTCCCGGTCCTGTGCCCGGTCCGGTTGGGCTGCGTCGCCCGTCGACACGTACAGCATGCCGTCCGGACCGAACGCGAGGCGCCCGCCGTTGTGGTTACCCGCCTTCGGGATCCCGTCGATGACGATTTCCGGCCGGCCCAGCGCGCCGCCGTCGAAGGACATCCGCACCACCCGGTTGTCCTGGGCCGCGGTGAGGTAGGCGTACACAATGGCCTGGCCGGGCGGGATGGCGAGTCCGAGCAGGCCGCCTTCGTTGTCGGCGACGACGTCCGGCACCGTTCCCACCTCACTGACCTGGCCCGCGGCGGTGACCTGCCGGATCCGGGCGGAGTCGCGCTCGGAGACCAGGGCTGACCCGTCCGGGAGGAACGCGAGCCCCCACGGAACATCCAGACCCGTGACGAGATCCTCGAACGCCGTGGGCACCACGGGTCCCGGCTCGGCGGTGGGGGTCGACGTCGTGGTCGTCGGTGCGGATGTCGCCTCGCTCGGGTTGCCCGTTGTCGGTGCGCTCGACGGCTCGGGTTCGTCGTCGGAACACGCGCCGAGGAGGAGAAGGAGGCCGAGGACCAGGCATCCGGAGAGGGTGCGCGGTTGCCGCATGGCCGAATCGTGTCACGGAGTCACGGGTAGGTTCGGGCAGGTGGTCGATCGACGCAACGTCCTCCAACCGTTCGCGCTCGACGGACCGCTGGGTGCGCTCGCCGAGGAACTCGACGTCTCGACCTGGGACGGTGCAGGCGAGCCGCCGGCCGAGGTCTTGGAACGCACCGACTTCTATGTCATGCCCTACACGTTCGAGCCGATCACCGGCGAGGTCATCACCCGGATGCCACGGGTCGCCGTGGTGCAGACCCTGACCGCCGGGTACGAGCATGTGACTCCCTTCCTGCGCGACGGGATCACGCTGTGCAACGCGCGGGGTGTCCACGACGCGAGCACGGCCGAGCTCGCAGTGACGCTGGTCTTGGCCTCGTTGCGGAGCATCCCGGAGTTCGTCCGGGCCCAGGACCGGTCGGAATGGGCGCACGGCGAGCACCGATCGCTCGCCGACCGGACGGTGCTCGTCGTGGGATACGGCTCGGTCGGCGCAGCGGTGGAACGGCGGCTGCAGCCCTTCGAGTGCGACGTACTGCGGGTGGCGCGGCGGGCCCGTGACGGTGTGGCGGGTTACGAGGCGCTGCCATCGCTGCTTGGCCGGGCCGACGTGGTGGTCCTCACCATCCCTCTCACCGAGGCGACACGCGGCCTGGTGGATGCCGCCTTCCTGGCCCGCATGCGCGACGGCGCCCTGCTCGTCAACGTCGCGCGCGGTGCCGTGGTCGACACCGACGCCTTGGTCGCCGAACTGCGATCGGGGCGCCTGCGGGCCGCATTGGACGTGACCGATCCCGAGCCGCTGCCCGCCGGCCATCCGCTCTGGTCGGCTCCTGGCGTGCTCATCTCGCCACACGTCGGCGGCAACACGTCGGCCTTCCTGCCGCGGGCCCGCCGCCTGGTGCGCGACCAGCTCGAGCGGTACGCGGCCGGCGAGCCCTTGGCCAACGTTGTGGTGCCCGCACCGGCGCGCTGATCTTCACACCAGGGAGCTTGCGATGTCGGAGAGGTCGGGCACACTGCGGGAATGACGGTGTTGCTGATGATCGGCACTCGCAAGGGTCTGTGGCTGGCGCACAGCGACGACGACCGCCGAAGCTGGAAGCTCGACGGGCCGCACTTCTTCATGCAGGAGATCGCAGCCTGCGCGATCGACACCCGCGCCGGTGCCGTGCGGCTGCTCGCGGGCGCCCGCAGCGAGCACTGGGGGCCCTCGGTGTTCCACTCCGACGACCTTGGCTCGACGTGGACCGAGACCGACGGCGGCGCGGTGCGGTTCCCACCGCAGGCCGACGCCGCGGTCAGGGCGATCTGGCAGTTGCGCCCTGACTCCGCGGCCCGCCCGAACGTCCTCTGGGCGGGGTCGGAGCCGTCGGCGTTGTGGCGCTCCGACGACCGCGGCCAGACATTCGCGCTGGTCGAGGGGCTCTGGGACCACCCGCACCGGCCAACTTGGCAGCCCGGTGGCGGCGGCCTGGCAATCCACACGGTCCTCCCGGATCCCACCGACGAGTCACGGGTGCTCGTCGCCATGTCGACCGGAGGCGTATATGTCACCGACGACGGCGGCACGTCGTGGCGCCCGTCGAACACCGGGATCAAGGCCTACTTCCTGCCCGACCCGTGGCCGGAGTACGGGCAATGCCTGCACAAGGTCGCGCGCGACGCCGCCGAATCTCGGCGGCTGTTCGCGCAGAACCACCACGGCGTCTACCGGTCTGACGACAGCGGCGAGAGCTGGACCTCGATCGCCGACGGCTTGCCCAGCGATTTCGGCTTCCCGATGGTGACGCATCCGTCCCGCGCCGGCACGGCCTGGGTCACGCCACTGGTTGCCGACGGCGAGCGGATACCGCCCGAAGGTGCGTTGCGGGTGTGGCGCACCACCGACGCGGGCGAGTCCTGGGCCTCGGTCTCATCGGGGCTTCCGGACTCCGGGTTCTTCGTCGCGGTGATGCGAGATGCCTTCACCGCCGACGATGTCGAGGATTCGGCCGGCCTGTACCTGGGAGCTCGCGACGGCTCGGTGTACGCGAGCCCTGACGAGGGCGAGAACTGGAGCGAGGTCACGCGTCACCTCCCCGACGTGCTCTGCGTCCGCGCCGCCACCCTGCCCTGAGGAAGGGACGGCCATGAAGGTGACGGTTCAGCTCCCGGGCGCCCTGCGCGAGCTGGCACGCGGTGAGCGGGCAGTCGTGGTGGAGGTCGACGAACCGGCGACCGTCGGCACATTGCTCGACGCCCTGGCGCGACAGCTGCCCGCCGTCGAACGCCGGGTCCGCGACGAGACCGGAACGCTACGGCGCCACGTCAACGTGTTCGTCGGCGATGCGAACGTCCGCGACGGCGCCGGACTCGCCGAGCCGCTCTCCGACGATGCCGAGGTGCGCGTCATTCCCGCCATCTCGGGGGGCTAGCCGTCCATCTCGCGGACTCCGCGTCTTCGATGCTGGACAGCCGGTCTAGCGTAAGCGGCTATGACCACACCGTCCGTGCCCGATCTCAAGCCCCGGTCGCGCGAGGTCACCGACGGCCTGGAACGCGCGGCTGCACGCGGAATGCTCCGTGCCGTCGGTATGACCGACGACGACTGGGAGAAGCCGCAGATCGGCGTCGGCTCGTCGTGGAACGAGATCACGCCGTGCAACCTCTCTCTGGACCGGCTGGCCAAGGCGGCCAAGGACGGCGTACACGCCGCCGGCGGCTTCCCGATGGAGTTCGGCACGATCTCGGTCTCCGACGGCATCTCGATGGGACACGAGGGGATGCACTATTCCCTGGTCTCCCGCGAGGTGATCGCCGACTCGGTGGAGACGGTCTTCGGCGCCGAGCGGTTCGACGGCGCGGTCCTGCTCGCCGGCTGCGACAAGTCCGAGCCGGCGATGCTGATGGCCGCCGCGCGCCTCGACGTCGCCGCGGTCTTCCTCTACGCCGGCTCGATCCTGCCCGGCCGGGTAGGGGACCGCGAGGTCACGATCATCGACGCGTTCGAGGCCGTCGGTGCCTGCGCCCGTGGTCTGATCACGCGTGCGGAGGTCGATGCGATCGAGCGGGCGATCTGCCCGGGCGAGGGTGCATGCGGGGGGATGTACACGGCAAACACCATGGCTTCGGCCGCCGAGGGGCTGGGCATGTCTTTGCCCGGCAGCGCGGCGCCACCCGCGGTGGACCGCCGTCGGGACGGCTTCGCCCGTCGGTCGGGAGAGGCCGTCGTCGAGCTGCTCCGTCAGGGCATCACCACCCGCCACATCCTGACCCGCGGGGCCTTCGAGAACGCGATCGCCGTGGTCATGGCTCTGGGTGGCTCGACCAACGCGGTCCTGCACCTGATGGCGATCGCACACGAGGCGGACGTCGACCTCGACCTGGACGACTTCAACCGGATCGGCGACCGGGTTCCACACCTGGCCGACGTCAAGCCGTTCGGCTCCTATGTGATGACCGACATAGACCGGATCGGCGGCGTGCCCGTGGTCATGCGCGCCCTTCTCGACGCCGGCCTGCTGCACGGCGAGTGCCTCACGGTCACGGGCAAGACGATGGCCGAGAACCTGACGACGATCACCCCGCCCGACCCCGATGGAAAGATCATCCGCTCGCTCGACGACCCGATCCACCGAACCGGTGGGCTGACGGTCGTGCGCGGTTCACTCTCGCCGGACGGCGCCGTCGTCAAGACCGCGGGCTTCGACGCGACGGTCTTCGAGGCAACGGCTCGCGTCTTCGACGGCGAGCAGGCCGCCATGGACGCGGTCGCCGACGGCACGGTCGTGGCCGGCGACGCGGTGATCATCCGGTACGAGGGTCCCAAGGGCGGTCCGGGCATGCGCGAGATGCTCGCGGTCACCGGCGCGATCAAGGGCGCCGGCCTGGGAAAGTCCGTCCTGCTGGTCACCGACGGCCGGTTCTCCGGCGGCACGACCGGCCTGTGCATCGGGCACGTCGCTCCGGAGGCCGTCGACGGCGGGCCG
>DAIUDS010000103.1:0-8610 GCA_036845485.1 Jiangellaceae bacterium | reverse complement strand
GAGGGCGCCACCCGTCGAGCCGCCAAGAAGGCGGCGGCCATGAAGGCGCCGGCCGGGAGGGCGCCGGCCGGCAAGGCGCCGGCCAAGAAGGCTGCGGCGCCTGGAGCCGCCGAGGCCGAGGGCGGCGCCGACGTCGTGACGTTCGCGGAGCTGCCCGACGAGTCATCTGCGGAGTCGGTCGACGGCCCATACGGCCCGGAGTCGGCGGTTCCGGCTGCCGGCGGCTCGGCACCCGAGGGGTTCACGGTCAAGGGCAACGAGGACTCGAAGCTGTACCACACGCCTGAGTCGCCGTCGTACGGGGCGACGGTTGCCGAGGTGTGGTTCCGCACCGCGGAGGCTGCCGAGGCCGCCGGGTTCTCCAAGCCGAAGAACGCCTGACGTTCGATCAACTCATGCAGCCCGCTGCTACCGACGCCGGTGGCAGCGGGCTGCTGCGTGTCCGGCTGGACGTGGCCTACGACGGCACCGAATTTTCCGGATGGGCCGCGCAGCCCGGCCGTCGTACCGTCCAAGCGACGTTGGACCACGCGCTGGGCGTCGTGCTGCGGATCGAGCCTCCTCGGCTGACGGTAGCCGGCCGCACGGATGCCGGGGTTCACGCCCGTGGTCAGGTCTGCCACGTCGACGTGCCGCAAGAAGCATGGGAGGCCGTCACCGGGCAGTCGTCGCGCTCGCCGGGCGACGCGTTGGTCCACCGGCTGGCCGGAGTGCTGCCGGCGGACCTGCGGGTGCGAGGTGCCACGGTCGTGCCCGCGGGGTTCGACGCACGGTTCTCCGCTCTGTGGCGGCGGTACACGTACCGGGTCGGTGACAGCGCGTACGGCGTCGATCCGCTGCTCCGCCGGTCGGTGCTCTGGCACGCCCGGCCGCTCGACCTGGGCGCCATGAATGCCGCCGCCTCGACCCTGCTCGGCGAGCACGACTTCGCGGCGTACTGCAGGCCACGTGACGATGCGACGACAATCCGGACGCTCCAGGCCCTGCGGTGGGAACGTGTGGCGGGCGATCTCGCGGTGGCGACGATCGAGGCCGACGCCTTCTGCCACAACCAGGTCCGGGCCATGGTCGGAGCCCTGCTCGCCGTCGGCGACGGCCGGCGGCCGGTGCGGTGGCCGACGCAGGTGCTGGCTGCGCGACGTCGGGATCCGAGCGTGACCGTGGTCCCACCGCACGGGCTCACCCTGGAGTCGGTCGGCTACCCGCCCGACGCGGACCTGGCGTCTCGTGCTGAGGCCGCCCGGCAACGCCGGGCCGACCGCGGGCCGGGTGTCTGATCCGGCGGCCCGGCGCGTCTCAGGGCCATGTCAGGGTTCACCCCGAGTTGCGTGACACGGTGCCGGCGTAGCCTGGAAGCGTGATCCAGGACCTTATCGCCATAGCCGTCGCTGCCATGGGTGCCGGGCTCGTCGGACTCTCCATCAGGCGGGCCCGATCGAAGGGATGGGCCGGATCGCTCCAGCTGGCCGCGGGAGGATTCCTGCTCATCGGAGCGTCGGCCATCGGGATCGTCGGGTTCCTGGCCGGTATCGTGTTCGACCCGCTTGCCTGGCTCGGCGTCGTGGCTCTCGGAATAGCCGGCGTCCTGTTCATGGCCGGTCAGCGGCTCGAAGGCCGTACGCCTAAGGCCGTCCAGCCAGGTGGCGGTCGCCGGGACGTGCCGGCGACGCGGAACGCCAAGGCACCGGCGGTCGACGACGACCTGGCTGACATCGAGGCCATCCTGCGCAAGCACGGCATCCAGTAGGCCGTGCGGCAGCCGCCGAGGCGCCGTGTCAAAGCTCGAGGACGTCGTTTTGGCAGCCGATCGTCACCGGTATCCCCGTGCGCGCAGCGTGGCGCGCGGCCAAATCGTGCACGGCTTCGTCTGTCCGGCCTGGAGAGTGGTGGATGAGGACGAGCTGCCCGACGTCCGCGCGGTCGGCCAGAGCGATGGCGTCGCTGACCGTCGAGTGGCCGTAGGCGACGGCGATCGAGCGTTCGTCGTCGTCGAACTGGGCGTCGTGTAAGAGGACGTCGACTCCGTGCGCCAAGGCAGCACCCGGGTCGGCATCGGCCGACGGGTCGTGGTCGGGCAGATAGGCGAACGACGACCCGTCGGCTTCGACGCGGATGCCGAACGTGCGTCCGCCCTTGTGCGGGATGTCACCCAGCAGGACCTTGGCGCCGCACACCTCTGCCCAGCCGGCGTCGCTGGCCTCGAATCTCCACCGCCCCCGAAGGCCGTCGGGCCCGATCGGGAAATGCGGCGGCGACATCGCCCGGCTGAGCAGCTCTTCCGCGGAACCGGGTGAGCCGGCGACTGCGCCGTCCTGTGCGGGCAGGCGCAGGACGACGTCGGCGGCGTCGTTGTCACCCGACCCGAAGAAGGGCAGGCCCTGGACGTGGTCCCAGTGCAGATGGCTGAGCAGGATCTCACCCTCGAACGCCGCACCCTGCAACCACGCCGTCAGGTTGGTGAGCCCCGTCCCGGCGTCCAGGACGAGGACCGGCGCCGGCCCGCCGCGCAGTGTCACAGATACGCACGACGTGTGGCCACCGATCCGGACGAAGTCGGCTCCAGCCGCGGGCATCGATCCGCGAACCCCGTGCAGGACGACCTTCATGCGGGTGGCGCCGGCGCGACTGCGGTGTCGTCGGCCGGTCCGGCGTCCTTCGAGGCCCCGGAACCCTGACTCGACTCCTCCCGCCGATGAGACTTCGCCAGCTCGGCAAGGCGGTCGCGGTCGATCGCCGCCGCTGGTGCGACGGCGACCCGGACCCGGGTCACGGCGCTGACCGTCGACGTGCGTAGACCACCTTCGAGGATGGCACGCTCGCCGAGCACCGCGCCGGGGCCCAGTTCGGCCAGTAGCTTGCCGTTCACCTCGACGGCCAGCACACCGTCGAGGAGCAGGTACAGCTCATCGCCCGGTGCACCCTGGCGGGTCAGTGTCTGGCCCGGGGTCAGCGTGATGATTCGCGGCTTCTGCGCCCGGCTCATGAGCAGCCGCGACAGGACGCGCTCGCCGGCGGTCTCGGCCGCCGTGACCAGGGCCGGCGACTCTTCCTCGCCCCAGGGGGTACGGGCACCGAATGAGTGCGCGGCCCACGTGGAGTAGTCGGTGAGGCCGGACTTGAGGACGAGTGTCCCGGTGGCGTCGTACGCCCAGTGCCGGGGGAACGGGCTCGCTCCCGTGAGTTCGACCTCGGACGTCCCGTCGGGCCGCAGCGTCAGCGCGAGGGTTGTCCACACCCAGGGTGCCTGCATCTTGACGAACGGCGGGTGCGGGACCTTGCGAGGGGCCGGTAGGGCCGTGCGCCCCCCGCACGTCTGCGCGAAGCGGACGCTGCCGTCGTCGCCATACTCGGGATCCTTGCGGATGACGGGGAGCGCCACGGCGGCGAACGTCGTGCCGAGCCGACCGATCCGAACGGTGGTCGACCCCATGACCACGTCGGCGTCCTCGCCGTAGCCCGCCCGCGCGACGCCGCCGTCCGCCACCTCTGCCCAGCCGGACAGCACGTTCGCGAACCGGAACCGGTCGCTCGCGCGCAGGTCATCCAGCTCGCGCAAATTGTCCGGTGGCGGCGGGTCGTAGTGGGTGAACCCGGTCTCGAACGCCGCCCTGCTCAGTCCGGTGACGGCCTCGGATGGAATCCACGACAGCGACGTCACCGTGGACCTGATCTCGTGGGTGGACATCGGTGATCACTCCCTCGAACCCGTTCTAGTTCTACGACGGTAGGGCAACGCGACGCTGTCTACAGGTGCACGGGCAGGTGACTTCGAGGGGATGCTGGCACCATGGCCGGTCGCGTCGCCGCGACCACGCGTCCATTACCAGCTGGAGCCATGGACCAGACCGACGAACGGTGTCAGGCGATGAGCTCGATGCGTCACCGGAGGCACGGCCCCCCTACGGCGCCGAGCGATGGTCACCCGTTGGCCAGGAGCCTCCATCAATCCCGGGGTTGGTTCTCCAGTACTGGTCGTGGCGGGAACCACATGCCGTCGAGCAACTGTCGATCACCCAGGGGTTCGTCCAGTTCGACTGTGACCTCGGTTGCCGGGTTTCCCTGACACGTGAAGGAGTCTCCGACCGGGGGTTCGACCCGAGTGGTGATCAGGACGGCGTCGTCACGGTACTCGACGATCGGATCGGCCAGCCGTCCCTCTGACGACTGGCCACTGGCACAACCCCGCTCGGTGACCAGGATCGGGAAGGACGTCGCCTCAGGCTCCGGTCGTGCCCCGGGCAACGCCCATGTCGCGGGGTCGAGTCCGTCGTCGAACGCGCGTTGTGGCTGGCATTCGGCCGAGTCCTGGTAGGACCAGGTACCGTCGTTCGCCTGCCGGTAGGTTGCGGCTATCATGCCGCTCTCGGCCATGTTGGTGCTCTCGGCACCCGGCTTGAGCCAGATCATGAGGTGCGCCGTCTGGCCCACCTGGTCGAGCAGCGTCCATCCTTCGATCAGGCGGGCCGCGACGGGCGGGCGAGCGGTGGTGCGGACGGCGTTACCGAGTTCGCTGTCGGGGTCGAGGGGCGGCCGTTCGACGAGGATGTCAGGGTCGAACGAGAGCTGGTCCGAGCCGCACGTGATCTGGTCGGCTGCGACCCGGCCGGGGGCGGTGACGACGATGTCGTGGTCGGGCCCGAACGGATTCAGATCGGAGACGGCGACGACGGTCACACCAATGCCGAGTGCGAGTGCGGTGGCAGTCCCGGCGATCCGGCGCCGGGTGCGCTGGACACCACCCCGGCGACGCACCACGTCGACGAGGTCGTCCCCCGTCGGCGCCTCGGCGGCGCGGTCGGCCAGAGTCGCTCGCAGGGTGGATTCGAGGTCATACACGGGTCCACTCCTTCTGTAGGGAAGCCAGGCCGCGAGCCGCGTTCGACCGGACGGTGGATGGGCCGCAATCCATCAGCTCGGCGATGCTCACGTCGTCGAGGTCTTCGTAGAAGCGCAACACCAGAACGGCTCGCTGAGCGCGTGGCAGCTCGGCGAGTTTCGCCCACATCGCGGCTCGCTCCGCGTGCGTGTCGGCGTGGTCGCGCTCGGCGCCGACAGGCATGGTGCCCGTCGCTGTAGGTTTCTCGGACGCGCTGCGCCTGCGTCTCGCGTCGAGGAAGGCATTGACGACCATGCGGCGTACGTACGCATCGGGATGATCCGCCCGAGTCACTTGCCGCCAGTGGCGGAACGCCCGGAGTAACGCTGTTTGGACGATGTCCTCGGCATGATGTGCGTCACCCGTGAGCAGATAGGCCAAGCGCAGCAACGGTCGCCGCTGGTAGACGACGTACTCATGGAAGTCCACGCCTCGCCTCTTCTCGCGCGGTCTTGAACTCTTGGACGTACCGACCATGCCAAACCGCTGCATCGGCATCACTTTTGGTGCATCGCTGCTCGCCAGCTGGTTTCGCTGGGGGTGCTGGCACCCGGCGAATCCGGGTGGCAGCCGCCTGGCGCCAAGGCGCCAGGCCCGATGGGATGTGTCCGTGATCTCGGCCGACGGGCGGATCAGCGTGCTTCTCGCGGACGACAACCTCCTCGTCCGCGAGGGGGTCCGCGCACTCCTTCGGCTTGCCGGCGACTTCGACGTCGTCGCCACGGCGGAGGATTACGACGGCGTTATCGCCGGCGCCGTCGAGCACCGGCCCCAGGTCGTGGTCACCGACATCCGGATGCCGCCCCGGTTCGCCGACGAGGGGATCGAGGCAGCCAAGGAGGTGCGCAAGCGGCTACCGGGGACCGGGATCGTGGTGCTCTCGCAGTACGACGACCCGGAGTACGCAGTCGCACTGCTCGCGCAGGGGGCAGCCGGTTACGCGTACCTGCTCAAGGAGCGGGTCGCGGACGGGGACCGGCTGGCGCGGGCCGTTCGAGAGGTCGCGGCGGGGGGATCGATGCTCGACCCCGAGATCGTCCAGGCTCTGGTGGCCCCGGCCCGGAGCGGCACCGGACTGTCGAACGAGGAGGAGCGGCTTCTCACCATGGTTGCGGAGGGCCGGGCGGTCAAGGCGATCGCCGCCGGCCTGCAGACCACACCCGAGGCTGTCGACCACGCGGTCGAGGAGCTGTTCCTCCACTTGGCGCGCGACGCCAGCAAGGGTCAACGCGGCGCCCTGGATCGCCTGCGAAAGCTGCACACGGCGATCCTCGAACGCGAGGAGCAGGGTGAGACGTTGAGCCGGCTCCTGCCCTCCGGCCTCGCCGACAAGCTACGCGGGGATCCGGCGGCCGCCGGGCGGACCGAGCGGCTCACCGTCACGGTCCTGATGTCCGACGTCCGCGGATATTCCGGTATCGCGGAGCGTTCCGATCCCTCTGTTCTGGCAAGGCAGCTGAATGCCCACCGCCGGGCCATGAACGCCGCCATCCTGGAGCAGGGAGGAACCGTCATGCAGTACGTCGGCGACGCCGTGATGGCCGTCTTCGGTGCGCCCTTCCCGCAGGCAGACCATGCAGTGCGGGCATTGTCTGCGGCGGTCGACATGCACCGTGGGCAGGCGGCGGTCGACGCCGAGTGGCTCACCGAGGGTCTCGAGCCGTTCGGCATGGGCATCGGACTGTCGACGGGAGAGGTCGCCGCTGCGCTGCTGGGCAGCGACGAGCGGCTCGAATACACGTTGGTGGGAGACACGGTGAACATCGCACAACGCCTGCAGGACCTGGCCCGTCCCGCCGGAACGACGGTGGTCAGCCAAACCACTGCGGCGCAGGCGCCGACGTGGACGTTCGAGCAGTTGGCGCCCACCAGGGTCAAGGGCCGCGACGCGGCGATCATTGCATGCCGGGTCCTCTCGCCCGATACCGATGATCTGGAAACGCTCGGAGGTGTCAGATGACCGCCCTGAAGGCACGCGGCGTTCGCCGTACGTTCGAGGCCGAGCTCGCGCCGGTGCGCGCGCTTCGTGGCGTCGACCTGGACGTGGCGCGGGGTGAGTTCGTCGCGCTGATGGGCCCGTCCGGCTGTGGCAAGTCCACGCTGCTCAACATCTTCGCCGGACTCGACCAGGCCGACGAGGGCGAGGTCGTCGTCGACGACCTCGTCGTCAGCGGCCAGGACGAGAACTGGCTGGCGAAGTTTCGTCGCCACCATGTCGGGATCGTCTTCCAGTTCTTCAACCTGCTCGAGGGCGTCTCCTCGCTGGACAACATCGTGCTCCCGGCAATCCTCGGCGGGATGCGACGCAGGGCGGCCGAGTCCAGGGCACGCGATCTGCTGGACCTGCTCGGGCTGGGCGATCGCACGGAGCAGGTGCCGTCGGTCCTGTCCGGCGGTCAACGGCAGCGGCTGGCCATCGCACGAGCGCTCGTCAACGAGCCCGCCGTGCTGCTGGCCGACGAGCCAACCGGCGCGCTCGACAGCGAGGGCGGCGCCGAGATCCTCGAGCTGTTCCGGCGCCTGCACGGCGACGGACAGACGATCCTGATGGTCACCCACTCCGCCGACGTGGCCGCTGGTGCTTCGCGCGTCGTGCTCATGCGTGACGGCCGCATCGTCGGCGACAACGGCGCCGTCGCCGGTGAGGACACGACTACCGTCCCAGCCGCGCTGGAGGAACTGGCGCCGTGACACCCGTCGCGGCGTGGTTCCGGCTCGACCTCCGGCGCCGCTGGAGGTCCCTGTTGGTCCTTGCCCTGCTCATCGCCTTCGCAGCGGGCACGGTCATGACCGCAGTCGCCGGGGCCCGCCGTGGTGGCACTGCGGTCGAACGGCTGCTGGCGCAGACGCTGCCGGCGACCGTCCTTGCGCTGCCCAACCAGCCGGGATTCGACTGGGACGCCGTCCGCGCCCTGCCCGAGGTCGAGGCGCTCTCGACGTTCGTCCTCACCACCGGGTACGTGATCGAGGAACTGCCCCCCGACCAGGAGGCGGGTGGCTTTCCCTTCGCAGACGACGAGGTCATGCGCACGATCGAGCGTGGCGTCGTCCTCGACGGCAGGCTCCCCGACCCGGACCGCGCCGACGAGGTCGTCATCAGCCCGGCCTTCGAGGACACCTACGGCCTCGGCGTCGGTGACGCCGTGACGTTGCGCCTCTACGCACCCGAGACTCAGGATGCGCTGGCGCTCTACGACGACTCCGTCGAGCCAGACGGTCCCACGATCAACGCCCGGATCGTCGGCGTGGTCCGCACGCCGGCGTTCCTCGACCCGTTGGGAGACAGCGGGGGCGGCCTAGCACCATCGCCCGGCCTGTTCGCCCAGTACGCGCCGAACCTGCTGGGGGCGTCCGGCCAGGGCATCATCAACGCCATGGTCCGCCTGCGCGGTGGCGAGGCGGCGATGGCCGACTTCAAGGCCGGGCTGGAGGAGGTCAGCGGACGCCGCGACATCGACCTGGTGAACCTCGCAGCAGCGGCACGCCATGCCCGCGACGTCTCCGGCTTCGAGGCCGATGCACTGCTGGCGTTCGGGCTGGCGGCCGGCGTGGCGGCGGTGTTCCTGGTGGGTCAGTCCATCGCCCGGTACTCGGCCTCGACGGTGGCCGACCTGCAGATCCTGCGGAGTATCGGTCTGACGCCGCACCAGTCACGCTGGGCGGCTGCTATCGGTCCGACACTGGCGGCGCTGCTGGGGTCGACACTGGGTGTCTCGGGTGCGTTGGTGGCGTCG
>DAIUDS010000102.1:0-8617 GCA_036845485.1 Jiangellaceae bacterium | reverse complement strand
GTCCGGGCTGGTCGACGACCTGTTCGAGCTCTCCCGGATCAACGCGGGCGCGTTGCACATCACGCTGCAGAACATTCCGCTCGCCGACGTCGTGTCCGATGCGGTGGCGGCCGCGGCCCCGGTCGCACAGGCCAAGCGAGTACGTCTCGAGGCCGCCGCATCGCGGTACGGCACTGTCCGTGGCAGCGAACCTGAGCTGGGCCGCGTGCTCGCCAACCTGTTGCTCAACGCGATCCGGCACACGCCGGCCGACGGCGTCGTGCGGGTCGACGGCGGCAGCGACGCTCGAGGTGGGTGGGTCGCAATCACGGACGGCTGCGGTGGCATCCCCGAGTCCGACCTGCCCCGCGTGTTCGACGTCGCGTTCCGGGGAGCCGCGGCGCGTAGTCCGCAGGACGACCTGGTGCCCGCGGGTGGCGGCGGGCTCGGTCTCGCCATCGTCCGCGGGCTGGTCGATGTCCATCAGGGCGAGGTTGCGGTCGCCAACACCGACGGCGGGTGCCGCTTCACCGTGCGCCTCCCGGCCGCGGCGTCGTAGTCACGAGAGCGTGGCGGCCGGCTCCCGCACTCCGTCGGCGAAGGCGATCGTCAGGGAAGGTCGACGGGCGGCCGGATGCCGTCGAGCGCGTGCGAGCACGGGCAATGCCGTTCCGGGTCGAGCGCGGCGACGGTCCGCAGCAGGAGGTCACGCATGCGGTCGGTGTTGGCCGCGAACACGCTGAACACCTCGTCCTGCGTGACTGCATCCGTAGCCTGCAGGCCTGCGTCGAGATCGGTGACGAGCGCGACCGCTGTATAGCAGAGCGCGAGCTCGCGGGCGAGGACCGCCTCCGGGTAACCGGTCATGTTGACCAGCGACCAGCCCTGCGCGGCGAACCACCGCGACTCCGCGCGCGTGGAGAAGCGCGGGCCTTCAACGACGACGATCGTGCCGCCGTCGACCGCCTGGATCCCCATCGCGCGCGCCTTCTCGGCGGTCGTGGCGCGTCCCGCGGGACAGTACGGATCCGCGAACGGGACATGGACCGCGCCGTGCTCGTAGAACGTCTGGATCCGGCCCTCGGTCCGGTTGACGAGCTGGTCGGGAACGACGAATGTGCCTGGCCCGAGCTCCGGTCGAAGGCTGCCCACGGCGCAAGGCGCGACCACCTGACGTACGCCGAGGGCTTGCAGCGCCCACAGGTTCGCACGGTAGGGCACGCGATGCGGTGGAAACCGATGGTCCCTGCCGTGCCGTGGCAGGAACGCCACTGGGCGGTCACCCACCTGTCCCAAGGTGACGGCGTCGCTGGGGCGTCCGTACGGGGTGTCGACGTCGACTTCTGTCGCGTCGTCGAGAAGGGTGTAGAGCCCGGACCCCCCGATCACCCCGATCTCCGCGCGTGTGCCGGGCGTTGTCACGGTGGCTCCCATCGGTCGGGCCGAGCATAGGACGCTGCCCAGGCATGCGGCTGACGCCCGAACTCGGCTCTGTGGGCATCGCTAGGCTGGAAGACAAGTCCAGCCGTCGTCCGGAAGGCGCGCGATGTCCGCCACGGCGTCCGTCGAATCTCTGTTCCCCCGACTGGAACGGCTCCTGCCCCTGGTGCAGAAGCCGATCCAGTACGTCGGGGGCGAGCTCAACGCGACCGTCAAGGACTGGGGCGCCGACGACGCGACCGTCCGGTGGGCGCTGATGTACCCGGACGCGTACGAGGTGGGGCTGCCCAATCAGGGCGTCCAGATCCTCTACGAGGTGCTCAACGAGCGCGACGGCGTCCTGGCCGAGCGCACCTACGCCGTCTGGCCCGACCTGGAATTGTTGATGCGCGAACACGGCATCGGCCAGTTCACGGTCGATGCCCACCGGCCAGTCGCTGCGTTCGACCTGCTCGGCATCTCGTTCGCTACCGAGCTCGGCTACACGAACATGCTCACGGCGCTCGACCTGGCCCGCATCCCGCTGGAGTCGGCGGACCGGACCCACGACCACCCGCTCGTGATCGCCGGTGGCCACGCCGCCTTCAACCCGGAGCCGATCGCGGACTTCCTCGACGCAGCGGTGCTGGGCGACGGCGAGGAGGTCGTGCTCGCGATCACCGAGGTGGTCCGCGAGTGGAAGGCCGAAGGCCGGCCCGGCGGGCGCGACGAGCTCCTGATGCGCCTCGCAGCATCCGGTGGCGTCTACGTCCCCAGGTTCTACGCCGTCAGCTACCTTGCCAACGGTCGCATCCAGCGCGTCGCGCCCAACCGGCCCGGCGTCCCCTGGCGGGTGCACAAGCACACCGTCATGGACCTCGACTCGTGGCCGTACCCGCGCAAGCCGCTGGTACCTCTTGCCGAGACGGTGCACGAGCGGTTCAGCGTCGAGATCTTCCGTGGCTGCACCCGCGGTTGCCGGTTCTGTCAGGCCGGCATGATCACCCGGCCGGTCCGCGAGCGGTCGGTCACGGCAATCGGCGACATGGTGCGCGCCGGCGTTGAACGCTCGGGTTTCGAGGAGGTGGGCCTGCTCTCGCTGTCCAGCGCCGACCACACGGAGATCGGGGCAATCGCGTCCGGACTCGCCGACCGGTACCAGGGCACCAATGTCTCCTTGTCGCTCCCGTCGACCCGGGTGGATGCATTCAACGTGACGCTTGCGAACGAACTTTCGCGCAACGGCCGCCGATCCGGTCTCACGTTCGCGCCCGAGGGTGGGTCGGAACGGATGCGCAAGGTGATCAACAAGATGGTCACCGAGGAAGACCTGATCCGGACCGTCACGACCGCGTACCGCCACGGCTGGAGGCAGGTCAAGCTCTACTTCATGTGCGGGCTGCCGACGGAGACCGACGACGACGTGATGGCGATCGCCGATCTGGCCAAGAAGGTCATCGCGGCCGGCCGTGAAGCCTCCGGGCACCGGGACATCCGCTGCACGGTGTCCATCGGCGCCTTTGTGCCCAAGCCCCACACACCGTTCCAGTGGGCGGCACAATGCGACCATGCCACGGTCGACGTGCGACTGGCCAAGCTGCGTGCCCTGATCCGCCGTGACCGCAAGTATGCGAAGGCGATCGGATTCCGCTACCACGACGGCAAGCCAAGCGTGATCGAAGGCCTGCTCTCCCGTGGCGACCGCAGGGTAGGACGCGTCATCCGGGCAGTGTGGGAGGACGGCGGCCGCTTCGACGGATGGAGCGAGCACTTCTCGTACGACCGCTGGGTCACGGCGACGGAGGCGGCGCTCGCGGGGGAGCCGGTCGACCTCGACTGGTACACCACCCGCGAGCGTGACTATGCGGAGGTGCTGCCCTGGGATCACCTCGACTCGGGGCTCGACCGTGACTGGCTGTGGGAGGACTGGCGGGACGCCGTCGACGGTGTCGAGGTCGACGACTGCCGCTGGACGCCCTGTTTCGACTGCGGTGTCTGCCCGCAGATGGGCACGGAGATCCAGATCGGGCCCACCGGCAAGAAGCTGCTACCGCTCGCTCCGGTGTAGACGGCGGAGCGGTCAGGACATGAGGCGTGCCATCACCGTCTTGCCCTCGCTTCTGATGATGTCGAAGTCGGCCGGCTGGACGATGCTGCGCTCGGCGTCCTCGAGAACGAGCTGGATGTGCGCCGCTATCACCTTGCTGCGGGCGGAATCGGCCGAGCACCTCCGGGCCGCGCAGTCGAGCATGCGCAGCAGCCTCCGCACTACGGCCGGCTCCTTGCAGCCGAAGCGGCGTATCTGCGCGCAGCAGAGCTTGACGTACTCGGCGAACTCGATTCCCGGCGCGATGACCCGGACGGCACCAGCGGCGTCCACCTCGACCACGTCGCCGAGCGGGCGCGTGGCCAGGGCCGAGAGGACGACCGTCAGCCGGTCGATGGCCTGGATCGCGGTATAGGGATCGTTGATCGCCGGTGAGAGCGCCTTCGACGCGATGTCGGCGAGCTGGCGGATCCCGAGCGAGGCGTCCTGCTCGTGTGTGCGTTCGAAGCCGATCCGGACGGCGTCGCTGACGAACGGCCGCATGCGCGCCGGGTCGGGTACGGGTTGTTCGGGCGACGACCGCCACATCCAGCCGAGCGGGTGCCCGGCGACGAGGTGGTCGCCGACCCTCGGCTCGAAGCGGAGCACCACGTCCTCTGCGGTCACGACGTCGAGCATCTTCTCCGGATGAAGGGTCTGGACGTACCCCGACTCCAACGCCGGGATGGCGACCGCCCACACCGGCGGCTCGGCGTCCGGACTTGGCGCCCGGCGCCGTGTTGGAAGGCCGCGCTCGATGCTTCGCAGCGTTGTCGCCTCGATCCGCTTGAGGATGGCGTCGATCTGGATCGAGTGGGCGAGATGGTGGACGAAGTAGACCAGCGCCAACAGGCTCAGGATGACCAGCACCAGGGCGCCGGTCACGGCGAGTCTGGGGTAGTCCTGGACCCGCTCCCCCTGCGAGACACCCACGGTGAACAGGCCGCCGACGCTGTACACGAACGTCGTTACGAAAATCGCCAAGACGACCTGGTTGGGCCGGTCCTGAAGGAAATTGCGCAGAAGGCGGGGCGAGAACTGGGTCGAGGCCAGCTGCAGGGCGACGACTGTGAGGCCGAGCATGACCGCCATGACGGTGATGACCGAGCCGGCAATCCCCATCAGGAGCGTGCGTGCGTCGTCCGGCGTGCCCTGGAAGGCCAGGGCGTAAAAGACCGAGTCGTCCGGGATCTCGACCAGGGTCAGGACCGTGCCCGCGGCGAAGGCGAGCCCGACACCCAGGACCGGAAGGAGCCACAGGGCGCCTTTTATGTACTCGCGGATCGCCTCGGTTCTCGTGGTGGTCATCGTGGCCCCGTCCCCAGCGCCGTCGGTTCGACGCAACTGTCGATCCGGCTGGCCGGAGTGTCAACCAAACTCCGCGTGTGCAGCGGGCGGCCGGCGCTGTCCTGAGCAGGCCTACAGCTGCGTCTGGCACGCCGGGCCCTTGCGATTGGCACGATGAACCTGGCCTGGCATAGGCACTTTGCACCATTATGTGGAGCAGTCCAGCGTGCCTGTCAGGGCGGACGTGAGATCGAGTCCTACAGACGCAGCGTCGGCCGAGCCGCGGCTCGGGCTAGCGTGACGGATGCGATGAGTCCACACGCGCCCCCTCACGCCGGCCCGGCGGCGGTCCAGAAGCTGCGGGTCCGCTTCGCGAAGCGTGGTCGGCTGCGGTTCACCAGTCACCGTGACTTCCAGCGAGCGTTCGAGCGGGCGCTGCGCCGGGCTGACACGCCGATCGCCTACTCCCAGGGCTTCACCCCGCATCCCAAGGTCTCGTATGCGGGTGCTGCACCCACCGGCGCGGCCAGTGAGGCGGAGTACCTCGAGATCTCGGTCACTCGAAGGTGTGCGCCGTCATCGGTGGCGGCGGAGCTGGACGCCGCCCTGCCGCCCGGCCTGGACGTCATCGAGGTCGTCGAAGCCACCGGAGGCGCTCTGGTGGACCGGCTCCAGGCGTCCGAATGGGAGATCAGCCTGCCGGCGCTCGATCCGGTCGACGTCGCCGAGGCAGTCGAGGAATTCCTCGGTTCACCTTCGGTCGAGGTCGAACGTGTGACCAAGAACGGCGTCCGTACTTTCGACGCCCGGGGCGTTGTGGTGCGGCTCACCGTGGCGTCGCGGGAATGGAATGACCCCCCGTATGCGATACTGAGAATGGTCGTACGGCACGGAACACCGACCGTTCGACCCGACGACGTCCTCGCCGGGCGCCATCGCGTGGCCAACCTCGCGCCGCCTCTTCCGCCGCTGGCGACCAGGCTGGCGCAGGGGCCGCTCGATGAACGGTCCGGCACAGTGGGTGATCCGTTGGAGCCTGACCGCGACTCCGCCCAGCCTGGGCGTGCCGACGCGGGGGCACCGGCGAAGCCCACTGACGCCTAATCCGGAGGCCGTCGCCGACCACAGGCTTCTCCGTCACCGCCTTCACCGGCGCCGACGGCCGACAGGAGTCCTGACGCGGCGAGCAGCGCGCCCTCACCGGTGCGGCGCCCCGCGGGCGGGACCGACGGGAGTGCACCCGAATGCAAGACCAGGAAATGACAACAACACCACCAGCAACAGCTCGCCGGCGGCGTAGCGCCAGCCGGCCGGCCGGACCACCGGCCGACTCCACCACACCAACCGAGTCTTCGGCAGCCGCCGACGCCGAACCAGGGGCCGAACCCGCGACCGCTCCAGCAAATGTGCCGGTGGCGCGAGCGCGACGCGCTCGAAAGACGCCGGCGGCCAGAACACGGACTCGCAAGAAGAGCGCGCCCTCGGAGGCCGGCGAAGCGGATCTGTCTTCCGCCACGGCCGCCACCGCGCCGGCAGTGATCCCGGCGCCAGAGACCGAGGTCGCACCGGCCGGCACCGCCAAGGCGCCGGCCAAGAGACAGCGCCGGGCCCGCAAGTCCGCCGCGGCCGGCGCGGCCGCCGCGGCCGGCGCGACCGGCGCGACCGCCGAGCCTGCGCCGGAGGGGACCTCCGCGGGCACCGCTGCGGAGGCGCCGAAGACGGCGGCCGAGACGGCCGCCATCTCAGCCGAGACAACATCGGGGGTGGCATCGGGGCCGGCCGTGCCCCTGTTCCAGGCTCCCGAGTTCACCGCCGCAGAACAACCGCGTCCGGGCGTCGCGACGCCGGCCCAGGGTGACGAGGTCGACGGGACGGGCGACGAAAAGTCCCAGGATGTCGATGACGACACTGCGGGAGAGGACGGAGAGGGAGGCCCCCGGCGGCGACGCCGTCGCGGCGGTCGGGGTCGCCGCAAGAAGGCAGGCACCGAGTCCGGCGGGGATGCTGACCAGGGCGAGGCCGAGGAGCCTGCCGACGAGGCCGAACCGGCAGCCGGCCCGGACCCAGACGCCGATGACGACGCTGGTGACGGCGAGGGTGTGGGCGGAACACGCCGGCGGCGCCGGCGGCGGCGGCGCAAGGACGAGGTGGATGCCGACGGGACGGCACCGGACGATCCGCCGAACACCGTGATCCGCGTTCGCGAAGCCCGACCCCCGGCCGAGCGGGACGACGAGGTCACGAGAGTCTCGGGGTCGACTCGCCTCGAGGCGAAGAAGCAGCGCCGCCGTGAGGGCCGGGAGGCTGGGCGTCGCCGCCCGCCGGTCATCAGCGAAGCCGAGTTCCTGGCCCGCCGGGAGGCCGTCGACCGGGTCATGGTGGTTCGGCAGGCCGGCGACCGCACCCAGATCGGCGTGCTGGAGGACGGTGTGCTCGTCGAGCACTACGTCAGCCGTGCGTCGCAGCAGTCCATGGTCGGCAACGTGTTCGTCGGCCGGGTCCAGAACGTACTTCCTGCGATGGAGGCGGCGTTCGTCGACCTTGGTCGGGGACGCAACGCAATCCTCTATGCCGGCGAGGTCGACTGGGCCGGCATGGGCAGACAGGACGGTCCGCGGCGGATCGAGGAGGTCCTCAAGTCCGGCCAGTCCGTGCTTGTCCAGGTGACCAAGGACCCGATCGGGCACAAGGGTGCCCGGCTCACCGGTCAGGTGAGCCTGCCCGGCCGGTACGTGGTCTTCGTCCCGGGCGGTTCGATGAGCGGGATCAGCCGCAAGCTCCCGGAAAAGGAGCGGGCGCGGCTGAAGAAGATCCTCAAGGAGGTCGTCCCCGAGGACTCTGGCGTCATCGTCCGGACCGCCGCCGAGGGTGCATCCGAGGAAGAGCTCACCCACGACGTAGCCCGGCTGCGGGCGCAGTGGGAGGACATCTCGAAGAAGACCTCGGGCAATGCACCCGCACTGCTCTACGGCGAGCCGGACCTTGCGATCAAGGTGGTCCGCGACCTGTTCAACGAGGACTTCTCGAAGCTCGTCGTCTCCGGCGACGACGCGTGGGAAGCGATCGAGCCCTACGTGTCCTACGTGGCATCGTCGCTGCGGGACCGGCTCGAGCGCTGGACCGGGACCGGCGACGTGTTCGCGGCGTATCGCATCGACGAGCAGATCGCCAAGGCGCTGGACCGCAAGGTCTGGCTGCCGAGCGGTGGCTCTCTGGTCATCGACCGGACTGAAGCGATGACCGTGGTCGACGTCAACACAGGAAAGTTCACCGGCTCCGGCGGCAACCTCGAGGAGACCGTCACCAAGAACAACCTCGAGGCGGCCGAGGAGGTGGTGCGGCAGCTCCGGCTGCGAGACATCGGCGGCATCATCGTCATCGACTTCATCGACATGGTGCTCGAGGCGAACCGCGACCTCGTGCTCCGACGCCTGGTCGAATGCCTGGGCCGCGACCGGACCAAGCACCAGGTGGCCGAGGTCACCTCGCTCGGCCTCGTGCAGATGACCCGCAAGCGGATCGGCACCGACCTGCTCGAGGCATTCAGCGAGCCGTGCGAGCACTGCAACGGCCGCGGCGTCCACATCCACCTCGAGCCGGTCGACGGCGCGCCACCGGCGGCCGACTTCAGCGGGGACGGCAGCGGCGGTGTCCGTCGCGGACGACGCCGCAGGGGCGATCGGCCCGTCGAGGCCGTGACACCGGCCGTGATCGCCGAACACGTGACGCCGCTGGAACCGGCGGCCGCCTCGTCGACAGACGAGCTCGTCAACGCGGAGGAGCCGGTAGTGGAGGTACTTCCGGCCTCGCCGACGCCCAACGTGGAAATACCTGAGGAGGCGGCGG
>DAIUDS010000101.1:0-8709 GCA_036845485.1 Jiangellaceae bacterium | reverse complement strand
CGCGGTAGAAGTACGTCGTCGACGCGGTCAGCCCGGTGTCGGAGAACGACACCACGTCCTGAGCGGTGGTCCCCACCTGAACCCAGCCGGACACCCCATCGAGCGAACGCTGCACCCGGTAGCCGGACTCCCCAGCCACGTCTTGCCAGGCCACATCGATCCGCGACGACGACACCGCGACCGCCGTCACCCCTGCCGGCGCCACCGGAGGTGGCAACGCAGCCGTGGTGCTCGTGACCACGTTCGACGCTGCTGAGTCACCGTTGCGGCTCGTCGCGATGACCCGGTACTTGTACGTCGTCGATGCGGCCAGCCCGGTGTCCGTGAAGACCCAGTTGTCTCGCGCCACTATTCCGACCGAGGCCCAGTTCGTCGTTCCGCCCGGCGCCCGCTCGACCCGAAAGCCCGTTTCCCCGATGACGTCATTCCAGGCGAGACTGATCTGGGAACTGGAAGTGGCGGTCACCCGAAGACTTCCCGGTGCGCTGGGCGGCGGGGGCGGCGGTGCCGGATCCGCCGACGGGGAGAACACCACGTCGACCCAGTAGTTCGCGGCCTGGGACGACGCAACGCTCGGAAATGCCCCTGTGCTGGTGCCGACCGACCATCCGTTCCCTCCGCTCTGACCCGCTGCCAACAGCCGTACCGGGCTCGTCACGATCTCGGTCTGCGTGAATACCGATGGGTCTGCCGCATAACGGCCTACCGGCGCGAAGTAGGAAGCGACGTAGGTGGTCCAGGGCCAGACGACGACCGGCGAACTGAAGTTCACCTGCTGCCAGCCAGATGCGGTCTCGTTGGTGAATGTCGCACTCGCCAGGAGCGAGCCACTACGGGACCAGAGGCTGCCCTTGTGGACACCGGTGTTCAGTGGGCCCTTGTAGAACCGAATCCCGGTGATGTACCCGTACTTCTCCACCCGGAAGCGCACCCCGACCTCGGTCGGAGAGGCGGAGGTGACCTGCGACACGATCGGAGCGTCCGCAGGCGACCAGGCACTACAGGGGCAGCTCGGGGTGCTCGTCGGAGTTACCTCCGGCAGCACTGCTTGGAGTGCGGGAAGCCAGACGTTGGCCATCTTGAGATAACCGTCAGCGTTGGGGTGGACTCCGTCGACGAGATCTGCGGGGGTCATTGCGCCGTACATGTCCACGAATGACACCTTCTTGCCGGCATCGGCCCGTGCCTGGACGACCCCGGGGATGGCAGCGTTGTAGGCCCGCGCCTGCGCGTCGTCCGTCGCGTCAGCGAGAGGCGGGATGGATCCGACGATGACAGCCGACGCTGGCGCCGCATCGACGATCGTGTCGATGAGGCCGGCAAGCCGATCCGGAGCGGTATCGAGCTGGTAATCCCCGCCCACGTCGTTGGTGCCGATCACGAGGAGGACCACCTCGGGCCGGTATGTCGTCACCCGATCACGGGCTATGGCGGCGATGTCGTGGATCTTGAAGCCACTGTGGCCTTGGTGCTGCCGGTCCTCGATCTCGAATGGACCGGATGCTTGCGAGCCGACGAAGTCGAAGCTGTGACCGGCCGGCACCAGCAGGTCCTTCAGCTCGAGTCGGTACCCGCCCGACGCTCCGGCGCCGTGGGTGATGCTGTCGCCCATCGGCATGATGCGCACTGGTGTGCGAAGGGTCGTCTCTGCGGCGACGGCCGGAGCGACGACCGCCGTGCCGGCGAGTGCAAGGCCCAGACCGAGCACCAGCGCGAACGCTCGCCGGCACGCCCCACGAGCCAGCGTTGACTGGACCCCCGCCATCGAAACCCCCCTCGTGGACCCCCCAGCGTCAGCCAAGATATACGCTCGCGACGACAAAAGAGAGCCAAAGTACACATGTGATCTGCAGGAATCGATCCCGGAGGAACACGTCCTCCGGTGACCCGCCCGAACCAGCCTCTCCCAGCATTGCGTAGCGGTAGATCCCCAGCACGAACGGGACGATGGACAGCGCCGCCAGAACGTTGCGGGATCCCTGTCCTTCGAAGGCCCAGAGGCAGTACGCGGTGATCGTGACGGTTGACGAGCTGGTCAACATGGACCGCAGCATCGGTTCCGAGTATTCGTCGAGCGTCCTGCGGTGATGCCCGCGTCGTTCCTCCAGTGCGCGGTATTCGGCGAAGCGTCGTCCCGTGACGACGAACAGAGCGCCGAAGCACGCCACGAGAAGGAACCAGCTCGACAGGTACACGCCCACGGCGAGTCCACCCGCGGCCGCGCGAAGCACGAAGGTGGCAGCCACAGCGACGACGTCGACCAGCACGACGTCCTTGAGCCAGTAGGTATAGGCCGTCACCAGCACCAGATATGCGACGACGGCTGCGGCGAGCGGTACACCTGCGCCCGCCGCCGCCGTCACCAACGCGGTCGCCATCAGCACGACCGCTGCCATCCATGCGAGCCCCCGGGAGAGTTCGCCGGCGGCCATCGGACGCAAGCGTTTGGTCGGGTGGGCAGCGTCCGGTACACGGTCTTTGACGTCGTTGAGGAAGTACATTGCGCTGGACGCCATGGAGAAGGCGACGAAAGCTGTCACCGCCTTGGCCAGAGCAGCCGGCTGGAGCAGGACACCGGCCGTGGCCGGTGCAGCGAACACGAGGACGTTCTTGATCCACTGCCGGGGTCTGGCAGTCGCGACCAGTGACCGCATCACGGCGCGCTGCCGGGGAATCGAGTCCTGCCGGTCCTCATCCCGGCGCAGCGACTGCGAGGTCACCACGGCCCTCCTTACCTGTCATCCTCTGAGCCGCGAGAACGTGCACCACGCCCCGCCGGCACGGCGTCTGCCGATATCACCCGGTCAACGATGACAGACACGGCCTGCCGGTGGGTGGATTCCGCCTGAGTTCAAACTTCTGCGCGGTTCTGGCGGATGGTGCGACCCGACTGGAACAGCGAGCCGATCTGTGGAACCGTTCGGACCAGGAGCACAAGAAGCAGGCCGGCCAACGTCCAGCTCACCAGCTCGTCCGCCAGCCGCAGTTCTTCGGACAGCGTGCCGATCCACAGCGCCGCTATGACGACCGCCATGGTGACCAGCGGAAGGTTCACACGGTTCCCGACGGCCCGGGGTGGGGCAGGCCACCGCAGGAGCAGGGGCAGCGTCAACAGCAGAAACACGAGGCGGTAGTCGAAGCTGTTGCCGATCACGAACGTGCCGACGTAGATGAGAGCGCCCATCCGGAAGGCAACCAGCTCGGACGTCTCAGACAGCGGCACGGCCGTCGGTGACTGATGTGAACGGTGGCGCAGCCACAGCCACAACCCGAGCGCCAGGAGTACGACGGCGAGGACGACCAACGCCTGCGCAAGTGTCCGGCCACCGCCCCACTCGTCGCCGACGACGCCGTGGTAAACGCGGCCGAGCAAGATCCGGGCTCCGTAGGAGTAGTACTGGCCCTGTGTGGCAGTGCCCGAGATCGTCGCGACGTCGTCGCGCGTGGCCACGACGTAGGCAGCAAAGACCAGTAGGGCCCCGCCGGCAGCGACGCGTGTGCCGCGCCGCCGGGCCGGGAGGAACGAGAGCAGGGCGACGGCGGGATACAGCTTCGCTACTGCCATGAGCAGGACGATGGCGACCGCGGCGTATTCCGCCACGGCCGTGCCACGACGCCAGACGACGGCGGCAAGAGCGAGGCCAGAGAAGATCACCAGATCCATGTTGGCGCGCTCCACGGCGAACATGACGGCGGGTGAACATGCGGCCGCGGCTACGACCATGCCTTCCGCGAGGCTGAGGCGTGGCAACAGGAGCAGGAGTGACAGCACGAACACCGTGACGACGATTGCGCCGAACAGCAGAGTGTGACGCTGCTCGAGGCCGGTCAAGCGAAGCACCAGCCACACCCGCGGGTAGAACATGGCCCGGCCCCACGGGTCACAGGGGTTGTCGACCAACGGGTCGTAGCCCAGTCGGCTGCACTCGACCGCGGCAGCGACGTTGCGAGCGTCGAAGAAGATGCTGGGTCCGGAGGGGACTCCCAGCCAGGGCCAGATGTCCACGTCCCACAGAGCTCGCAACCCAGTGACGACGGACAGGTAGAGCGCGACACAACCCAGGAGGACCGACCGGCCGTCACGCAAGAGGCCGCGGTCATCGGACCGGCTCCGCACGTTCTCGCGACTCTGGTCGGCAACGCTCATGAACGGCACCTGCCTCCTCGGGCACAACCAGTCATGCCAGGTGGCACGGGCAGCGTCGGAGTGGACCAACTGCTAACGGAGGGTACCGGGGAGGTGTCGTCGGGAGACAGGAAACCGCGATGTGGGACGTGTGGGCGACTGGCCCTCGTCGGACCCGGCGGTCACGCTAGCATCCACCGCACACCGGACATTGCAGGGTGATGGACGGGTGGCGGAGGGGGCTCATGCCGATCCGCAACGGCGCGCAGACGAGCATGCCGGAGACCACAGCGGTGGTCAGCCGGCTGGGCTACCGCCCGGAGCTGGACGGTGTCCGCGGGATCGCGATCATCATGGTGATGCTCGTCCACGTGCACAACTGGCCGCGCGGCGGTTTCATCGGGGTCGACGTCTTCTTCACGTTGAGCGGTTTCCTGATCACCACGTTGCTGCTCGAGGAGTGGCGGGCGCGCCGCACGGTGTCATTGCGTGACTTCTATGCACGCCGAGCCCTCAGGCTGTTCCCTGCGGTGATCGTGCTGCTCGTCGCGTATTCGATCTTTGCCATTGTGGCGGGCGGCTCATTTCTGTCAACCCGGCTGGCGGGTGTGGCGTATGGATTCACGTACCTGTCGAATTGGGCACAAGCCTTAGGGCTGACGTTTCCCGATCAGGAGATCGGTTTCCTCTGGACGCTGGCCATCGAGGAGCAGTACTACCTCCTGTGGCCCGGTCTGCTCTTGCTCGCCCTTCATGTTGGCCGGTTGTCACCGCGTCGGCTGATCGTCATGATTTGTTGTGTCGTCGTGGCTGTCTGGATCTGGCGGATCGTGCTCGTCGACGCCGGGGTGGATGGGCGCCGCATCTACTTCGGCACAGACACTCGCCTGGATCAGCTGCTTCTTGGCGCCGCTCTTGCGGCATGGTTCGTCCAGAGGCCGGTGCCGGCGGCCGGTTCGCTGGCATTACGGCTCGGCGGTTGGGCCGGTGTGGCGTTCTTGACCTGGCGGCTGTTCGACCCGGTCTATTTCCGGGGGTGGTACCCCACCGTGGGCCTCGCGGCCATCGGAATGGCGTCCGCGGCCATCATCGCCTGCGTGGTGACCTACTCGTCCTCAGTGCTCGGCTGGGCTCTCGACCGGCGCTGGCTGCGCTGGGTCGGGGCGTTGTCCTACTCGTTGTACCTCTGGCACGTACCGGCGATTCGCGTGGTCGAGAACTCCCCGCTCGGCCAGTGGACCATCCCTCGGATCCTCGCGGGCGTCTCGCTGTCATTCGTCCTCGCCGCAGCGTCATACCGATACGTGGAGCAGCCGTTCCTTCGCCGCCGCAAGCGATACGAGCAGTTACGTGAGACCAAAGCCGACGCCGAAGCCGCTAACGGCCCGCTTCCCAGGGGACGCCACGTTCCGCTGCTCTGGGGCGGGCCTTCATTGCTGAAATCGCGGAAGCGCTGATGACCGCACGGTGGCGCGAACGTGTCGAGGCGACCCGTCCGAGATCCTCGCCACCTGTGCCGAAAAGCGCCTTCCCGCTCGACACCCTGTTGTCGCGCGGAACATTCCTCCTGCTCATTGCCGTAACGGCCGCTCTGTCGTCCTTCCGGCTGGCCGGGAAGGGCCTGTGGCACGACGAGGCGTTCACCCTGGCCGTTGCGAGCAGCGACGGGGAGACATTCTGGCGAAGCCTGACCGGAGGTGAGTCCTTTGCGGGCCTGTACTACCTCATTGTCCGCCTTCTGCCTCCGCTGTGGGAGAACGAAGCGAGCCTTCGTGCGCCCTCGGTCGTGTTCGCGGTATTGACGGCGATCACGATGTATTTCCTCGCGCGACGGCTGTTCGGCGTCTGGGTCGCCGTCGTGTCGGTCCTGTTGCTCAGCTTCGACTTGTTCTTCATCCGTTACGCGCAGGAGGCAAGGGCATACGCGCTGGCTCTGTGGCTCGTTACCTTGGCCACCTTCGTTCTCGTCCGTGCCGTGGAACGGCCCACCTGGTTTCGGTGGCTCGGCTACGGCGCGTTGGGCGCGCTTGCCGTCTACGCGCACTTCTTCGCGGTGCTGGTGTTGGTTGGCCACGTGATGTCCCTCCTACTGCACAGGTCTTTGGTGCCCTGGAAGAAGGTCGTCGTCGCGGCAGGATTGTGCCTCGTGCTCGTGCTGCCCCTCGCTGTGGTGCTGTTGTCGACCAATGCAGGTGGCCGGCCACTCCTTGCACAGAACTCGACGCCGGACCTGCTTCGTGATCTCGCCGGAATCGCGCCGACCCGCTCCGGCGTGCTGCAGGCATTGATCTTCGCGCTCAGCGGTGCCGGCATGCTGGTGATCTACCTCAGGCAACGCCGCCAAGGCGGTGAACCAGCTCACCTCTGGCACCACACGTTGGTCCTGTGCTGGCTGGTGATTCCGATCGTTCTCGGCGCGGTCATCTCATTGACGTGGCCGATCTTGGTGACCAGGTATTTCATCGTGGTTCTCCCGGCTTTGGTGATGCTCATTGCCGTGGGTCTCACCATCGTGCGCCCGGCCGTACAAGCAGCCCTGCTGGTCGTCGTCCTCGTGATAGCCGCCCAGGGCCTCGGCGTCTACTACGCGCAGAACCACAAGGAGGGGGAGAACTGGCGCGATCTAGTCCAGTACGTCGCCGACGAGGCGCAGAGCGGTGACCGTGTGCTGTTTCTGTCACACTTCGGCAGGCGCCCGTTCGAGTACTACCTCGACCGGCATGCCGGTCTTGCGTCCTCATTGACACCCGTGTATCCGACGATGCCGTGGGGCAGCTATGCACCAGTCGTCGGTGAAGCCCAGGTGGGTGACACGAGGACGTGGGCCCGCGATCTTGAGGCTGACGAGCCGGCCCGGGTCTGGGTCGTGCTGCTGTGGGGCGGATTCCGAACGGGTGACGACGATAGCGCGCCGTTCCAGCGCGTGCTGGCACGACATTACGTCGAAACCGACCACCTATTCTTCGGCCGCTATCTGAAGCTCGGACTGTTCGAGCACCGCTAGGTTGGTGGGTGTTACCAGCCGACGGCATAGTCCGTGGTCTGCGCCGGTCGTGGGGCAGGGCAGGTAAGCGGACCGGGGTTCGCCCAGCGTCCGTTGGTCTCGTGCGCCTTCGCTGCGAAAGCGGCATAGTTGTACCAGTCGCTCCAGACAGCTGTGACCCTGAAGGGATTGCTGCGCTGAGTGTGGTACCACGTGTTACCGCTGAAAGAGGACGAGTTCCAGAATGCTGCCTCGTCTCTGGTCTGCCAGAACAGCCATCCCTTGCTCAGCGAGTCCTTGTACGCCCAGTCGTCGCCCACGGTGATCGTGTTCTGCAGCGTCATCATGTTGCCGTGGACGACGTACCCGTCGGGCATGGTAACCGGAGTAGCTGATCCGGTGTGCAGATGTTGCCAGCCGGCATTGTTGAATACTTGGCTATTTCTCACCGTTGCGCGGTCGGTCCGGGCGTACGAAATGCCGCTCATGCCGTTGTTGCAAATCTTTGCATTGTCAATCGTGATCGGGCCGGGGTTCTTCTCCAGGTAGAGACCACGCCCGAGATTTCCGGCACTGACCAGCCCGTAGACCGAGACGTTCTCGTTGTCGAAGTCGAACCACAGTCCGTGGCCGTAGTTGTGGTGCGCGTACCAGCCCTTGATGGTCACGTTGTTGGTCATCCCGAACTTGACGCTCGTCGACCAGCCGGTGAATCCCACCTGTGCTCCACGCCAGTTGTTCCGGGCCAGTTCGGCGTTCTCGATCAGGATTCCCGCCTGCTTGTGAGAGCCGTAGCCGTTGATGCCGTTGTCGAGGAACCGGACATTGCGCAAGGTGGCGGCTCTGCCCGTGCCGATGCTGAACCCACCCCCCGCCGCCTGTCGGGCAGTGACGTTCTCGAAAGTAAGGTTGGAACTGTTCCAGCTGCCGGCCATGTTCTCCTGGACGGCGCCGGCCCCACGTTCGAGGATGAGGTTGCGGACCGTCACGTTGGTGCGGCCGTCGACCTGTAGCGTCTTCATCCGCACGGTGACTTCGGCGCTGACCAGGGGCGCATCACCGGAACGCGGCCGGGCGGTGATCGTGTTGGCAGCTTCGTCCACCAGGAACGTTCCCGGAACCAGCGCGGCCGCGCTGTCGACGACGTGGTATGGCACCTGGCCGACGAACATCGCTTCGCGGTTCAGCAGCACACGGTTGTAGCTGAGCGCGGGCCAGGGGTCGGCCAGGTTGCCGAGGTTGTGCGGCCAGTAATGGCGGAAGGTGCCGTCGCCGACCGCACTCCACGATGAGAGCACGTTCGCGCCGGAGATCACCGCGCCCTGCCCGTCGATGATGATCGGTGCGGTCGTGGCCATGCCGTCCGGGCCGAGGACGAGCGGCTCCCGGTAGATCGTCGGCTGAAGTACGAGCTTGACTGCCTTCCCTTGCCGGTTGACGTCGCGGACCTTTGTCAGCGCGGCGGCGATGCCGCCGGGTGCCGCGGTCACGACGACACCGTCGAAGGGCGACGTCGTGGTGGTCGGTGCGGGGCTGGGCGTAGGGGTGGACGTGCTGGTCGGCGTAGGGGTGGGCGTGCTGGTCGGCGTAGGGCTGGGCG
>DAIUDS010000100.1:0-8735 GCA_036845485.1 Jiangellaceae bacterium | reverse complement strand
TGCTTCGCCGGGGCATGGCCCGAGCGGGAGGCCGCAGGCGAGAGGACGCGCCGTTCGCCAAGGCCCTCGGCGACATGCGCAAGATCGTCGCCTCAAACCAGCAGCTCGAGTTCACGTGGCGCAACTCCGAGCAACTCGAGGGCGACCTCATCGAGACCGTCCGGGCGCTCAAGAACGACCCGGGCTCGGGGCACATCGCCCTGAGCGGCTCGGTGTCCGTGGTCCGCCAGCTGCTCACCGCCGGGCTCGTCGACGAGCTGCACCTGTTCGTGCACCCGATCGCCGTCGGCAAGGGCATGCGGCTGTTCAAGGACGGCGGGCCCACACTCCCGGTGAAGCTGATCTCCTCGCAGACCTTCGCGACCGGAGTGCTGCACCTCGTCTACGGCCCCGACACGGCCCCACCGGAAGGGTCGTACGAGACCGCGCGGGAACACCTGGCTCAGGATTCCTGATCGCTCAGCGGGCAGACGCCGAGTGGCTCACGCGGGCCCGGTTCGGCAGTACAAGTACCTGGTCCTCGTACGAGTCATGGGCTCAGCGTCGCCGGATCTCGAGGAGTGTCGCCAGGAGCCCGTCACGCACGTACGGGGTCGATGTCCGTGATGTCCGCTGTGGTGAGTTTCTTGGCGAGCCCGATCACTGTGCGCCACTGCGAGACCGCCGCTCGGAGTCAGGCTGGACAGGCCGGCATTGAGCGAGTCGCCGATGCTCGGCAGCGCGACGTTAACGACCGTCGCGTCGATGAATGCGAGTCCCGAGCCCAGAACCGTGCCAGCCACCACCCAACGAGCGCGCGATGATCCGAACGCGATTGCGGGTTCTGCCGCTGGTGGGAGGGCTGACGTCGTCATGGTGCGAGCGTCACAACGTCTGGACCGCCGAGCATGCGATCACGTCGCAGACCAGACGAACGTGACCTCGTCGACGTAGCACCAACTCCAGTCCTCGCCCCGCTCGGCAGAACGAGCGATCGGGTGGCGATCCTCACCTGCGTGCCGGGACGCGTGACGGTTGGGCGACGAGTCGCAGCATCCGATCTTCCCGCAACTCATGCACATCCGCAGATGAACCCAGTGGCTGCCGATCTTCAGGCACTCCTCACAGCCCTCGATCGACGCCGGGAGTGTCTCCACCCTGATCCGATCGAGATGTCCACACACCGTCGTCATCGGTTGGACGACCTCCGGATGGCGCTGGGAGCCTCGGGTCTACGTCGAGGGTGGTCGCAAGCAACGATTCCCGGCAGCTCGTCGCGGTCGATCCTAACCGAGCCTCGCCTCACCAGATAGGCCACATCACCGAACGCTACGCCCTGCTGACGATCATCACGCCCGGCGAAGGCGTGATCGGAACCGTCACCTCCTTGGTGCGGTGGTCGAGTCCCAAGGTGGATGCGGTGCTCGTTGCGGTTGCCGGCACCGGACTGACGTTCGGCCTGTGGTGGATGTACTTCACGGTCCCCACGATCGCGGGGCCGATCGCTGCGCCGGCCGTGAACGCGGCCTGGCGAGACCGGCTCAGCCCACCCCAGCTGCTGCCGTCGTCGACGGAACCGTCGACTGGCGGCACGCTCGCATCCCGCCCACTCCCGCACCGTAGCGCCGACCCGTCCGCTCACAGGTCGGCGCTCGCGGGTGCATTGGGCAAACCAGTGGGTCGCGACTGACCGCTGTCGTTCACCCCGTGCACGGTTTGGTTGGCGTGAGACACCCCGCCTGCACATCCGGTGGTACGTCGCGGACAGCACCCTGCATGCCTGTGGTTCGAGCTCCGTCCTATTCGGTGCGTAGTGCGGTGGCGGTGCGGGTACGGGCAGCCCAGCCGGCGGGTAGGAGCGAGCCGAGTACGGCGATGACGAGGCCGCCGACACCGAACAGCACCAGTTCGGCCGTGCCGTAGATGTCAAGGACCGAAGCGGGGAGGTTGAAGCCAGCGGTGTGACCCATGTCGGTCACGATCATTCGCTGCAGGATCACTCCGACCGGCGCGCCGATCACGCCGCCGATCAGGCCGGTGACGACGACCGAAAAGATGACCATCGCGGTGGTCTGCTTCGGTGTCATGCCGAGCGCTTTGTGGACGCCGAGATCGTGGACTCGTTCGCGAGTCTCCAGGACGACCATGTTGAGGACGCCCAGGGCGGCGACGGTGATGAGCAGCAGGGAGAGGAGCGCGGTAAGCGCGTTCATGATGACGATGAACGGTTCGATCTCGGTCTCGGCCGACTCCGCGATCGCCTGCGACAGGGAGCCGGTCGCGGTCGATGCCAGGGCGGTGTTCAGCGCTTCGATGTAGGCACCCTTGTCGGTGCCGGGCTTCAGCACGATGTTGTACGTATCGGGCCGCAGTTGTGGGTCGGCGGCCGTGAGGGTTCCCAGGTCGGTGAGGACCTGCCGGCCGCGGTTCTCCGGGTTGAAGGCTTCGCCGACGATCCGCGCGGTGAGTTGTTTGCCGTGATAGGTCAGAGTGACGGTGTCGCCGACCTTGGTGTTCGTAGCGGCCAGGAACGGGGTCGACACCACGATCTCGCCAGGTCCGCTGAACCAGCGGCCGGAGACCATCCGATAGCCGTACGACGAGTTGTCGCCGGTGAAGGCGAGGGCCTCGAGGGGATCGGTGATACCGGCGACGGTCACCTCGGTTTGGGCGACTCCGCTGTAGCCGCTGGTCCCGGTTTGGCCGCTGACTGCCTTGGCGACCACCGCGGGGTCGGGTGCGGCGGCCGAGATCTCTTCGTTGGTGATCATGGGGGGTCCACCACCGGGCGGAGGTCCGGTGTTGGGTTGGCCTGGGTAGATGACGACGTCGGCGTGCCGCTGGGTGGCCTGCACCTGGTTCAGCGAGGCGCCCAGTCCGACGGCGAACGTCACGGCTGCGGCGCCGAACGCGATCGCCGCGACGATCGTGGTGGACCGGAACGGGTGGGCGAACGGATGGGCCAGACCGAGGCTCACCGGCCGGGGGATCGGTAGGCGCGCGGTCAGCCGGGCCGCCCAGTGTCCGCGGCCGGGTTTCGGAGTGCGCCCGACGGCGAGCGCGTCGACCGTACGCAGCCGTCCTGCCCGGGATGCAGCCGCCAAAGCGGTGACAGCCACCAGTGCCAGAGCCCCGACGACCACGCCGGCGTCCACCCACGGCGCGACGCCGGAGTCGACCGTGCCGTAGAGCCTGTTGGTCTGCGACAGCACCGGGACCGTCAGAAGGTTGCCGGCGACAACACCGAGCGCGGCGCCGGCCACGGCGGGGATCAACGCCTGGAGCGTATAGGCCCGCACGACCTGGTTCGGGGTGAACCCGAGAGCCTTGAGGATGCCGATACGGCGGGTTCCGGTGCTGACCGCGCCCGCGATCACGTTACCCACAATGAGAATCGCCATCAGCACGCCCAGCACACCGAACGCGATCAGGAACGGTACGTACAGCGCGGTGTTCCCGGCGCTTTCCAGTCTGGTGTGGAGCCACGAAGTCGATGCGGTCAAGGCCCCGGCGGGAACGCTGGCCTGTACGGCCGCGCGGCCTTTGTCGACCTGCTCAGTGGTGTCGGCCGCGGTGAAGCGGTAGAGCATCTGGTAGCCGCCGGCCACGCCCGGTGCGGTCAACGCCGCAACCTGCTCGGGGGCCACCCAGCCGTTGGCGGTCTCGCTGACCGACCGGGCCAGGCCGACCACCGTCAGCGTCGGGCTGCCGGGAAGGTCCGGCAGGCGCAGTACGTCGCCTACCTTCGACCGTGGTCCGCCTTCGCTGAGCCGGCCGTCGTCGTACAGCACGATCTCGCCGGGTCCGTTCACCCATCGCCCCTCGGTCAGGGTGACGGCATCGACGGACCCTCCCGGATCGGCCCGCCCGACCACCGTCATCGGTGGCAGGCCTCCGCCAGAGTCTCTGACCGGGTTGATGGACGCGGTCGGGAAAGGGCCTGCCGCCGCACTCACTCCGGCTGCTTGCGCGGACGCCGACAGCTGCGCGGCCGTGGTCTTGGTCGCGTCGAACTGCGCGGTCAGATGCGCGCCGCGCTGCTGGGAGAAGGCGCGGTCGAACGGAGCACTCGATGCCACCATCAGCGATCCGCCGAGAACGGCGGCGGTCACCGCGATCATCACGACCAGCGTGATCACGACTGTTTGCACGCGGCGGCGCCCGACACCGGAACGGACAACACTTCCCAATGCGCTCATCGGACCCGCTCCAACGTATCCGCGGCCACCCGGCCGTCAACGAGCTGGACTGTGCGGGTCGCGCACGACTCGGCCAGGGCCAGGTCGTGAGTGACCATGACGATTGTCTGGCCGTCGGCCTGCAGATCCTTGAGCAGCTGCTGAACGTCTTCGCCGGAGGCGGTGTCCAGCGCACCGGTCGGTTCGTCGGCCAGCAACAGCGCCGGCCGGTTCATCAAGGCTCTGGCCACCGCGACGCGCTGCCGTTCACCACCGGACAACCGGCCCGGGTAGGCGCCCGCATGCCGGTCGAGACCAAGCGCTCCGAGCAGCTCCGTCGCGTGGCGCAGCGCGGTGCCTCGGGCCATCCCGGCCAGCTGCGCAGGCAGTACGACGTTGTCGGCGACGGTCAGGTCGTCGAGGAGGTTGAAGAACTGGAACACCATGCCGATCTTGGCCCGCCGATAGCGCGCGGAGCCGGCCTCGCCCAACTCGTCGACCCGGACTCCGTCCACAGTCACCGCGCCGCTGCTCGGCCGGTCCAGCCCGGCGACCAGATTCAGCAGCGTGGATTTGCCACTTCCGGACGGCCCGAGGATCGCGACCGCCTCCCCGGTGGTGATCGTCAGCGAGACGCCGTCCAGCGCCGGCGGACCTCCGTCGTACCTGCGGCTGACCTCACGTAACTCGACCAATGGCACGGTCATGATGGCTCCCCTTTAGAGCTCGTCTGCTTCCGTCGGCCCCGACGCTAGGTCCGGTCCCGCAGTGGGCGCGTCGGCCGCCGGAGGCATTTGCCGTACCGCGAATGGATGAGGCCAGCCGGTGTCATCCCTGCGATGTAGTCGAGCGATGTAGCCCGGTTGGTCAGCGAGGCGGACGCCACCGACGTGGCAGTCGGTGAGAATGGGCTGGTGACGAAGATGGCGGTGGCCGAACGGCTGCGGGCCGGGATCAGGCTGATTATGCGGCCGTCCGGTGAGCTGCCGCCGCTGTCGCGGCGCGGCCAGATCTTCGACGTGCTCCTGGCGCTGGGCCTCGGCTTCGCGGCGCTCAAGTTCAGTGGCGGTGGCGGCGATCGCGAGGCGCCCAACGTCGTCTTCGTGCCTGGGGATCCCCGCAGTGTGCTGAGGGAACCGTTCCTGCCGATCGAGCGTGATCAGGTCGGCCTGGCGGTCCTGCTCATGCTGGTTGTGGTGCTGCCGCTGGTACTGCGCCGCCGGTATCCGCTGGCCGTCCTGTGGGTCGTGCTCGCCATCGCGCCTTTTGTGACCGACTCCAACGCCGCGCTGAGGCTGTCCTTCTACGTCTGTGTGATCGCTGCCTACACCGCCGTCGTCTACAGCCCCTACCGGGTGCCGGCGCTGGTGAGCCTGCCGCTGGCGGCACTCCTCTACACCCGGCTCCAGGAACCGGCGGTGCCCACCGTCCCGGACGGCTCGGTCCCGTTCCTGATCCTGGTCCCGATCGCCGTCGCGGCCGACGGCCTGCGCCGGTGGAAACGCCATGCTGACGAAGGTCGCGAGCGGGTGTCCGCGCTGGAACGCGAACAGGCCGACGCCCTCCGCCGCGCGGCGGAGTACGAGCGTGCTCGGATCGCCCGCGAGCTGCACGACGTGGTCACGCACAACGTGAGCGTCATGGTCATACAGGCCGGCGCCGCCCGCAAAGTCATGGACGCCAACCCGGACGAGGCTCGCGAGGCGCTGCTGGCGGTCGAGACCGGCGGGCGGGCTGCGATGACCGAGTTGCGCCACGTCATGGGCCTGCTCAGGATGGACAGCGACGACTCCGACCCGACCGCCACGACCGACCTGACGCCACAACCGGGACTCGACCGGTTGGAGGCCTTGGTGCAGCGGGTGCGGGACATCGGAGTACCGGTCGAGCTGTCCACTATCGGGCAGCCACGCCCCCTGCCGTCCGGTATCGAGCTGGCCGCCTACCGGGTGGTCCAGGAGGCGCTGACGAACACGGTGAAGCACGCCGCCGGCGCGGCCGCGACGGTGTTGGTTGACTATGGCACCGACGCGCTCCGGGTCGAGGTCACCGACACCGGCGGTACGCCGACCGCCGCGGCCGCCAGCGGCAATGGACACGGGCTGGTCGGCCTCCGCGAACGTCTCGCCGTCTACGGTGGAACCCTGCAGACCGGGCCGCGCCTCAGCGGTGGCTACCGGGTCACCGCATTGATACCTCTGGAGGCCCCGTGACCGAGCCGCTGCGCGTGGTGGTCGCCGACGACCAGGCGCTGGTCCGGGCCGGCTTCCGGATGATCCTCACCAGCGACGGCATCGACGTGGTGGCCGAAGCGGTCAACGGTGCCGACGCCGTCGAGGCCGTACGCCGTACTCGGCCCGACGTGGTGCTGATGGACATCCGGATGCCGGAGATGGACGGGCTGGAAGCCACCCGGCGCATACTTGCCGGTGGCAACGACGAACCACGGGTGATCATCCTGACCACGTTCGACCTCGACCACTACGTCTACGCGGCACTGTCCGCCGGTGCCAGTGGCTTCCTGCTCAAGGATGTCAGTCCCGAACACCTGGTCGCCGCCGTCCGGATGGTCCGCGCCGGTGACGCACTGCTGGCGCCGGCCATCACCCGCCGCCTGGTCGAACGGTTCGCCCGCCGTGACGCCGAGTCGGCCGCGATCCATCGAGACCTGGCCACGCTGACCCCGCGCGAACTCGAGGTCCTGCGCCTGCTGGCCCAAGGCTTGACCAACGCCGAACTCGCCGCCCGCCTCCAACTGTCCGAAGCGACAGTCAAGACCCACGTCGCACACATCCTCGCCAAACTCGCACTCCGCGACCGCGTCCAGGCCGTCATCGTCGCCTACGAAGCCGGCCTGGTCAGCCCCACCGGATCCGACGCCATCCCGCGGTCCGCCGATCGCAAGCACACCTGATCGCAGCGTTTCGGTCTCCGAGCCCTTCGGCTCCCTTTCCAGGAATCCGCTGGCGCCGGAGGGCCGGCGTTGATTCGAGCAGGTGCTCGGCTGTCGCGGTCCATCGCCGGCGGTGGCCAGGCCGATGATCTCCGTGTGGCCGTTGAGCAGCCAGGTGATCGCGGTGGTGATGTAGCGCTGCTCGTCGAACGGGCGGTTCGACCAGGCACACGTAGTCCTCGGCGTATCTCGCATCGAGGGACAGCTTGTAGTGAGCGGCGTGAGCCCGCTGTCGCAGTCGAACCGGCGCAGCGCCTCGGTGTGCACCGACGGCGCCTCGTGGGTGTGGCCGGTGACGCCGATGTAGGTCACCATGCCCTAGTCGCGGGCGCGTACGGCGGCCTCTAGCGAGCCGCCCGTGCCGGTGACGAGGTCGAGGTTCTCCAGGTCGCAGACGGCGTGCATCTGGATCAGGTCCAGCCGGTCGGTCTGCAGGCGTTCGAGGGACCGGTTGATCTCGGCCCAGGCCTCTTCTTGAGTACGGCGGCCCGTCTTGGTCGCCAGGAAGATCTGGTCACGGAGGCGCGGCATCCACGGGCCGAGCCGCAGCTCGGCGTCGCCGTGGCCTGGGCGGGGCAACGTCTAGGCCCTGGCGGCGGCCCGGGCGGACTGCGCATCTCGTTCGCCGGCCCGGACCCAATGTCTGCTGCGCGACGGTTGGCTGCGGGGCGTGAGGTACTGATCGACAGGCTAGCGACCGCCACCCGCAGGTCGGCTAAGCCTGGTAGTGCGGGAGGACTTTGCCTTCCTTCACATAGGTCAACGCTTCGGATACCTGGTATGCGTGGACGGCGGAAGCGAACACCGCCAGCCGGTCCGACGGCGTGGTGATCTCATCGCTATCGAAGAACGCCGCCCGCGCGCGTGCGTCTGCGAAGCCGAGGATCAGCGAGGCATGGAACCGCTGGTCGGTGGGGTTGTCGTGCGCCACGTTGGGCGTGTCCCAGAGCTTCCCGTTCCAGGGCATGAACACCTGGGTTCGCAGCTCTTTCATCACGCCCGTTTTCGCGAGAGCGGGCACGAGCTCGTCGGTGATGTGCTTCCGGAACGGTCTGGTGCCAACGCCTTCTCGTCTCCTGAGGTAGATCAGGGCTCGAGCCCCCGTTTTCTCGCCGTGCGGGGCGACGTCGTACCAGCGGGCCGAACGCGGCGGCCCGGCGTAGAGCAGGGTGCGCCGGAACACGTTCACTTCGTCTTTGTACGCGAGCCTCGTCTGCTTCCGGCCCCGCAACGGCGAGAGCGCGGAGGCGAACGTGACCTCCGCAACCCCGTCGATCCTGCGATCTGCGGGAATGACCGTCTCGACACCGTCGATGGCGGGCCACAGCCCGGGATTGGTCGCGGCGAGGTGCAGCTGCCGGTACTCGTCGAATCCTGGGGTTGCCGAGATGATCTTCGAGTGGGTGCCCTTCCAGTAGTCCATCCCCTGCTGACGCGGCTGATCCGTGCGCATCCACAGCAGGATCGATGACGCGAAAGACTTCTTCGTGTACGGCATCGTGCTCGTCATTGCTCGTCCTTAGGGGTGACTTCGGATGCCGGTCAGCGGGAGACGAACTCGACGGCGATAGGGGCGAACTTGTCGTGGAACTGGAAGATGCCGCCGTGGCCGGAGTCGGGGTAGA
>DAIUDS010000099.1:0-8783 GCA_036845485.1 Jiangellaceae bacterium | reverse complement strand
GCATCGTCTCGAAGCGACCGCCCTCGGCGTCAACGGCAAGCGCTTCCACCACCGGGTGCAGGCGCACGCGCTGCTGCGTGGTCACCGTGCCGGCCGTGTCGGCATAGAACTTGCCCTCGAGCACCTGGTCCAGGCGGGCGGTGACGTGGTCGACTCCGTCGCGGTCCAGGACGCGGCGGGAATAGGCCGCGAGCAGCTCCACCTTCTCGCCGTCCGGAACACTGAACGGGTCGACGTCGTACGCGGAGACCCAGGTGACGTCGGGGTATTCGGCCTCACCGGCGAGCTGGACCCGCTCCGGGCTCATGTCGTGCGCCGTCCTGGCGATGTCGACCGCCTGCTCGGCGACCCGCGCCGCCTCGTCGACGGTCAGCTCGACGGCAGCTGCGAATCCCCAGGTGCCGTCATGCACGACGCGGACCGCGAACCCGACGTCCTCACCGTCGTGGCTGCCCTCCAGGCGGCCGTCTCGCAGCGATATGGCCTGGCTGCGGATGCGCTCGAGGCGGAAGTCGGCGTGTTCGACGCCCAGGTCCTGAGCCCGCTGGAGGGCCGCGTCGGCGAGCGCGCGCATCGGGAGTGCGAGGAAGGCGGGATCGATCTCGGCGGGCACCCGGCGATCGTAGCCGAGCTGCCGGCGGCCCTGCGGCCGTCGGATGCCGCCGGAGCGTCTGAGACCATGCGGGGGTGACCCGGGTCGTGTCTGCCGCTACCGCGCTGCCTGCACACCGGTACGAGCAGGCCGAGATCACCGCGGCAGTGGCCGACATGCTGGGCCTGCGGGGGGCCCGGAGGCGCGTCCTGGAGCGCTTCCACGCCGCCAGTGGCGTGAAGTCGCGACACCTGGTGCTGCCGCTCGAGCGCTACCCGACGCTGAGCGGCTTCGGCGAGGCCAACGACACGTTCCTCGCCGCCGCCGTCGAGCTGGGCGAGCAGGCCGTCAAGGAGGCGCTGGCGGAGGTGGGTCTGGCGCCCGCCGATATCGACGTCCTGATGACGGTCTCGGTCACCGGTATCGGGGCGCCGTCCGTCGACGCCCGGCTCGTCCCGCGGCTGGGGCTGCGCGACGACGTCCGGCGGATCCCGGTGTTCGGCCTCGGCTGCGTGGCCGGTGCGGCCGGCATCGCACGGTTGCACGACGTTCTGCGGGGGGACCCGGATGGCGTTGCCGTGCTGCTCGCGGCCGAAGCTTGTTCGCTGACCGTGCAGCGCGACGACGACTCCACCGCGAACCTGGTCGGCAGCGCCCTGTTCGGCGACGGCGTGGCCGCGGTCGTGCTGGTCGGAGCCGAACGGGCCAGGCGGCTGGGACTGGCCGGGCCCGACGTCATCGCGACCCGCAGCAGGCTCTATCCGGACACCGAGCGGGTCATGGGGTGGGACGTCGGCGGCAGCGGATTTCGGATCGTCCTGGCGCCCAGCGTCGCCGACGTCGTCGAGGAGCACCTCGGCGGCGACGTGCGCGCCTTCCTCGACGGCCACGACCTGACGGTGGGCGACGTACGCCGCTGGATCGCCCACCCGGGCGGGCCGAAGGTCCTCGAGGCGACCGGCAGGGCGCTCGGGCTCGACAACGGCGAGCTGGACGTGACCTGGCGGTCGCTGGAGACCGTGGGCAACCTGTCCTCGGCATCGGTCCTGCACGTGCTGGCCGACGCATTGGCCCGTCCCGCGCCCGCCGGCGGCTCCGCGGGCGTGCTCTTCGCGATGGGCCCCGGGTTCTGCTGCGAGCTCGTCCTACTGCGCTGGACGGGGGAGACGCATCGGTGACCGCGTACATCCTGCTGATCGCGGCGGTCGCGGCCGAACGGCTGGCAGAGATGGTCGTGTCAGCCCGCCACGCCCGCTGGGCGTTCGAGCGCGGTGGGGTCGAGTACGGGCAGGCCCATTTCCCGGTCATGGTGAGCATGCACGCGGCGCTTCTGGTCGCCTGCGTGGTCGAGGTCGTGGCGGCCGACCGGCCGTTCCTGCCGTGGCTGGGCTGGCCGATGCTGGCGGTCGTGCTGGCGGCTCAGGGGCTTCGCTGGTGGTGCATCGTGACGTTGGGGAACCAGTGGAACACCCGGGTGATCGTGGTGCCCGGCCTGCCGCTGGTGTCCGCCGGACCCTACCGCTGGCTCCGTCACCCGAACTACCTCGCCGTCGCACTCGAAGTGGCCGCGCTGCCCCTCGTGCACACGGCCTGGGTGACGGCGGTGCTCTTCACCTCCGCGAACGCCGTGGTGCTCCGCGTGCGCATCCGGGTCGAGGAGCGAGCGCTGGCGACCGTTCCGTGACCCTGCTCGACGTCCTTGTCGTCGGCGGGGGGCCGGTCGGGCTGGCGGCCGCGGTCGAGGCGCGGTTGGCCGGCCTGTCGGTCGTCGTGTGCGAACCGAGGTCCGCGCCGGTGGACAAGGCATGCGGCGAGGGGCTGATGCCCGGGGCGGTGACGGCCCTCGAGCGCCTCGGTGTTCGGCCGGCCGGCCGTACGTTCGCCGGAATCCGCTACGTCGACGGCCGGCACTTTGCCGATCACCGTTTTCGCTCCGGGCCCGGCCTCGGTGTGCGGCGAACCGAGCTGCATGCGGCGCTGGCAGCCAGGGTCGCCGAACTCGGGATCGAGGTGCGGCCCGAGCGGGTCGAGGTCGAACGTCAGGACGCCGCCGGCGTCGTAACCACGGCCGGTACCCGGGGGCGCTGGCTGCTCGCCTGCGACGGCCTGCACTCCGGCGTCCGGCGCCGGCTGGGACTCCAGCGGCCCGCCCGCCACGCGCCCCGTTACGGGTTGCGCCGACACTTCCGGGTCACGCCGTGGAGCGACGTGGTCGAGGTGCACTGGACACCCGCGGGCGAGGTCTACGTGACTCCTGTCGCCGACGACGTCGTCGGCGTGGCGGTGCTCGGCGGCCGTGGCGTCGACTACGCCCACGTGGTCGCACGAGCGTCCGCGGTCGTTGACCGGATCGCGGACTTGCCGGCGGTCTCGGACCTGCGTGGCGCCGGCCCGCTGCGTCAGGAGACCACCCGGCGCACCCACGGCCGGGTGCTGCTGGTAGGTGACGCCGCCGGCTACGTCGACGCCCTCACCGGTGAGGGGATCCGGCTGGGCCTGGCACAGGCCCGCGCCGCCGTGGCCGCCGTCGCGGCCGGACGACCGGGCGACTACGAGAGAGCCTGGCGCGGGATCACCCGCGACTATCGGGTGCTCACGACGTCGCTGGTGCAGGCGGCCAGCCATCCGGCGCTCCGACGCCGGATCGTGCCGCTGGCCGCCCGGCTGCCCCGGGTCTATGGCGCGATCGTCGACCGTCTCGCCACCTGATCCGGCCTATCAGCCGAGTTCGCCGGCGAAGATCGGAGTGGTCGTCGGCTGCTCCGAGCCGCCCTCGGGCTCGACGGAGAGCGCGATCCTGGTCACACCGGCGAGCTCACCGGCGGTGAGGTACGTGACGTCACCGTCGGCCGGGACGTCGACGACACCACCGGAGACGATCTCGTCGCCGATCAGCCACAGCTGGTAGGTCTGGTCGGCAGGAAGCTCGGGCAGGCCCTCGGCGAGCAGTACGACCTCGCCGCGGTCGGCGGACGCGACCACTGCAGCCTGACCGCCGCCCGTGACGGCCGCGCCGGCGTTCTCCGCGTCCGGAGCGGCAAGCAGGGAGCCGACCTGCTCGGACTGGTCGCGGAGCTGGGCGGTCTCGGCGGCGAGCCGGTCGGCTCGCTGGTCGGCCTGGTACGCGACCACCCCGAGCGAGATCGCGATGGCGGCGAGCACGGCCGCCGCGGCCGAGAGCATCGTCGCGGTGCGGCGTGTGACGCCGCCCAACGGTCTGACGTTCGAGCGCTGGGGCGGCACCTGACGGGTGCGTCCGATCTCGTTCAGGACGTTGTCGCGAAGCGATGGCGGTGCCGGGACCGCGGCCGCGACGCCGAGATAGGCCGCGGTCGCCGAGAGCTCCGCGAGCTCGGCGCGGCAGTCGTCACAGGTCTCGAGGTGGAGCTCGAACGCACGGCGCTCGACGTCGTCCAGGGCGTGGAGGGCATAGGCGCCGATCAGCGTGTGCCGGTCGTCCATCGTCGTCGTCATCGGCCCACCCCCAGACAGTCACGCAGGCGGACCAAGCCGTCACGCATCCGGGTCTTGATCGTGCCGAGGGGTGAATCGAGCAGTCGGGCGACCTCCGGGTAGGTGTGTCCGTTGTAGTACGCCAGCGTGACCGACTCACGCTGGATGTCGGTGAGGGTGTCGAGGCAGCGACGGACCCGCTCGGCCTCCAACGAGCGCTCGACGGTCTCGACCACCTCGTCGTACTCGCGAGTCACCGTCCGCGACGCTGCCTTCTGCTCGCGTTCGGCGGCGGCCTCGACCCGGCGGACCCGGTCGACGGCGCGGCGGTGGGCCATGGTGAGGATCCAGGTCCGGGCCGAGCCGAGCTCGGCGTCGAACCGTGCGGCCTGCCGCCAGACGTCGACATAGACCTCCTGGGTGACTTCCTCGCTCTGTGCCGGGTCACGCACGACTCGCAGCACGGTCCCGAAGACGTGCGATGCCGTGGCGTCGTACAGGGCCGAGAAGGCAAGCTGGTCCCCGCGGGCGGCCCGCCCGAGCAGCTCTTCGAGCAGGCCGCCCCCGGCTCCCGCGCCGGCGGACCGTTTGTGCAGTCCGACCGGTCTGCTCGACCTCCGCACGCGCCGAGTCTGTCAAGCTCTCCGGTCATCGGCTCGCAACCGCGCCGGGCAGGACGTCGGTCGCGCCGTGCCGGTGCGGGTCATGGTGGACCTCCGTAGGTAGAGGACAGGTCTCACCAACATGTTCGCCGCTGACCGCACCGCGGATTGGTCTCAGGTCTCGCCGAGCCGCTCCTGAGCGTCGACAAGTGTGGGCTGCGGACGGCTCCAGGTGGCTTCGAACACCTCGAAACCTGCCTCCCGGGCCGTCTGGCAGACCGCCGGATCGTCGTCAACCAGCACGGCTACGGTGCGCTCGCCGGCCAGCCGCCGCAGGATCGCGAGCTTCACGACCCGGGCCGGGCGCCGGTCTCCGTCTCGGCGCAGGAGCAGCCGGGCAGCGGGCGCACCCTGTCGCTGCAACCAGACCTCGGTGTCGCCCCGAGTGTGCTCCGGCCGGCCGCTGAGGTAGACGAGTTCGTGGTCGGCCGCCAACCGTCGGGCGATCGCGATTCCCTCGGGGTGTGGCGGGTCGTCCGGGATGGCCGCGAAGAAGGCGGCCCAGTCCTTTCGGCCGCCCTCGATGTGGTGCAGACGTGCGGTCACGTCGGCGAGTACGCCGTCGAGGTCGACCACCGCGTATGGCGGCGTCACGGCGCCGGGATGACGAACTCGTAGCCCGCCTGGTGCAACTCACCGATCAGAAGGTCGAGCGCGGCGACGGTGGTCGACCGACCCGGGCCGCTGTCGTGGAGGAGGATCACCGTCCCAGGGTCGACCCGTTCCATCACGGAGTCGACGACCGCACGCGCGCCGGGCCCGGCGGAGCCGCCGATTTCGATGCTCCAGCCGAGCGGCACCTGTCCGTACGCGGCAGCGATGTCGTTCAGGTGGGTGGAGAAGTCACCGCCCGGCGCCCGGAAGAACGAGACGGTCGCGCCCGGTGCGGTCTCGGTCACGGCATCCAGGGTGAGGCCGATCTCCTGTCGGATCCGGTCGTCGCTGCGGGTGGAGAGATCGAAGTCGTGGCCGAGGCCCTGGTCGCACAGCGCATGATCCTCGGCGGCGATCCTGCGAATCAGCTCCGGATGGGTCCGGGCGGCGGTGCCACCGACGCAGAAGGTGGCGTCGACGCCGTGTCCCTCGAGGATGTCGAGCACCTCCGGTGTCGATCCGGGATCGGGTCCTGTCGAGAACGTCAGGGCGACGGTGCGTCCGGGGCGTCCGGTCGAGGTGATGACCCCGCCGGGCAGTGGGCTGACCTGTCCGCCTTCGACGCGGGTGGGGACCTCGGTCGTGTCGGAGTCATCGGAGCCCTCGGGCTGCGACTCCGACTGCGACTCCGACTGCGCCGCCGGGCTGTCGTCGACGCCGTCCGCGCCCTGGTCTCCGGCGCCGAAGTCTATGGCCTGGGTCGCCAGGATCGCGCCGATCACCAATCCGGTGACGACCGCTCCCGCCGAACCGTTGTCGGCCACGAATACCTCGCCGAAGGTAGGCCCGAGTTGGCACAACTTCCAGGTCAGACCTACCCAGCATATTGATCAGCGAATCGGATGCGACCAGGCACGCCGGTAACACTCGGTTCGCGCGACCGGGCGATTCAGCAGTTCGGACGACATTGACGGTCGACCATGGCGTCGAGGAAGACCTGTTGGATGTCGCGCGGGTCCTCGGCCTGGTAAGCCTCGGCCCCGGTGGTCTCGGAGATCTGGGTGAGGGCATCCATGTCGGCATCCGGACCCATCCCGATGGTGATCACCGGAATCGGCCGAGCCGGATCAACCTCGGCGCGCAGCGCGGTGAGCAGGCTCTCGAGGTCGATCCCGTCAGGGTCGTCCTCGTTACGGCCGTCAGTGAGCAGGACCACAGAGTTGATCTTCTCGGGATCGTAGGCAGCACGCACGGTCCGGAACGCGGCGAGCACGGTGTCGTACAGGGCGGTCCCGCCTTCGGTGATGCCCGGCAGGCTGTCAGCGGCCGCGACCAGGGCTTGTTGCCGCGGAACGCCGCCAACCTCCTCGGACAGGAGCCCGACCGGTACCAGTTCGACGTAGTCGTTCGGGGGATCCCGCTCGACGGAGAACGCCCACAGTCCGATCGCGCTCGTCGGCGGGAACAACCCCAGAGCCGTCTTCGCGGCGTCTCGGGTCAACTCGATGCGCGTCACACCGTCGTCGACCTGCTCGTTCATCGAGCCGGAGATGTCGACGACGGCAAGCATCTGGCTGTCGATGGACAGAGCAGACCACTGCCGCAGGATCTGAGCAGCCTGGGTCGGGTCGGGTGTTGGCAATGCGGTCGGCATGTCAGCCTGGATGCCGTCGACGACGCCCGCGTCCTCCCGAGGCTCGCCGCCCGGTGCGCGGAAGCCGGCCTCCTGAAGGGAAGCGACAGCCTGCGGCTCGTGTAGTGCGGCGACGAACGCGGCCACGGCGGCGGACCTCGCTGCACTGGTGTCGGCGTTCGTTATCGCCACCGCCGGATAGTCGAAGACGAACGTTCCCTCGGCCGGGTAGAACGCGACGGCCGGGTTCTCGCCGTCCGAAGCGTTGTGGGCGACTACCGACTGCTCGGTCGCGGTGAAGAGCAGAGCCGTAGCCGGGTCACCGTTCAGCTGCCGGTAGGCCGCCGCGACACTTGGCAACGCGGATCTGGCGACGGCGGTCATCGCCTGTACGAGCTGCGTACGGTCTGCCTCGTCGGTTCCGACGGTCGCGCCTACCGCCAGCAAGGTGGCAAGGCCTTCACCGGTGGTGATCGGATCGGCGATCGTGGCCGTGCCGGCCGATTCGATGACGTTGCTCCACGAGAAGACGGCGTCCGGCCAGCCGAGTTGTTCGCCCGCCGCCCGTGGCGCGACCACGACGAGCGGCGACGACGCTACCGACTCTCCCGCCCTGACCGTGCCGGCGCCGGCCGTGACCTGCCGGATCCACAAGCTCGAATCGGGCACCCACAGGTCGGCGGTCATGTCGTTTCCGAGACCCGCAGCCACCTCTGCGGAGGCCCGAGGTGTCACCTCGACGCCGATGCATAGGCCGTCCACGGCGGGGGCCGGATCTGCGTAGCCGTCGGCGATCTGCGAGAGGGTGGGAGCGATCGCCGCGTCTGCCACGACCTCCAACGGCGCCGCCTGCTCACACCGCCGGCTGCGGTCGCTCAGGAACGCGTTCGCCGCGACCGCCCCTGCGACCACCATTGCAACCGCCATAAACCCCACGGCGAGACGCCGGGGTCGGGACGGTCGTCGGCGCGAAGATGCGTGACGTCCAGGCATCGTTCTCCGGGCGGTTATGGGGAGGGCAGATTACCGTTCGCGAGGACGAATCGGAATCCGCATGTGCTATGGGGAGGTGACTCCAAGTCGGTTCAGGCGGTGTCGATGGCGGGCACCGGGTCGGCGTCCGACATGGATGTCAGCACCCGCGCGGTCGCGCCGGTCGGTCCGGGTGCAGGGTTGCTGGAAGCGCGGCTCGAACGGGCGAACCTCCGCCGCGGAGGCGCACGAGGCGGATGCCAGCGTAGCCGCGCGGCCAGGGAAGTAACGCGGACTAATACGGTCATATCGATCATATAGGGTGCCTGATGGTGGCTCCCGGCGCTGGGGGAGTGTGGCTGGGCTGCGGCTGTCATCCGGTGCGACCGTCCACAGCTGCGTGCCGTGGGGTGGTCCATGACGTTGACGTCAGCGACACCGCTCCGGGCGCGGGCGTCGGCGTCGGCGTGACGCCAGGATCGCGCATGCGTGGCACGTCGACAGTGTCCCGGGGGAATCGGGCCTTCGATGGTGCCGTTACGGCGATGAGCCGAGATGAGGAGTGACATGGACCAGCACGAGATCTTGCAGCAGGTCGAGGCCCTGGTCGACCAGGAACACGAGCTGCGTGGCCGCGCGCAACGCGGCGACCTGGACCCTGCGGACGAGCAGGCGCAGTTGCGGCAAGTCGAGGAGGCGCTCGACCAATGCTGGGACCTGCTACGCCAGAGACGCGCACGCCAGGAGGCCGGACAGGACCCAGACCAGGCTGTGGTCCGTCCGGTCAGCGAGGTCGAGAACTACCAGCAGTGAGACGAATGGACCGCTCCGACGTGCAGATGACGTCGCAGCCTGTCGAGCGCGGCGTCCGGCACGG
>DAIUDS010000098.1:0-8783 GCA_036845485.1 Jiangellaceae bacterium | reverse complement strand
CAGCGTGCGGGCATGTCTCTTACCCGTTTGCTGATCACCGCCGTGGTGGTCGAGAAGCGCCCTGTCCCCGAAGTCGCCGCCAGCTACGGCGTCTCTCGCTCCTGGCTGTACGAGCTGCTGGCCCGGTACCGCTGCGAAGGAGACGCTGTCTTCGGGCCCCGGACCCGGCGGCCCCGGTCGTCGCCGACCGCGATTCCGGCCGACGTGGTCGACCTGATCGTGGAGTTGCGCGAGAAGCTCACCACGACCGGGCTGGACGCCGGGCCGGTCACCATCGGCTGGCACCTGGCCCACCACCACGGCGTCACCGTGTCCCGCGCCACCATCTCCCGCTACCTGGCCAAGCACGGCCTGGTCGTCCCGGAGCCGAAGAAGCGCCCCAAGTCGTCCTAGATCAGGTTCGAGGCCGACCAACCCAACGAGTGCTGGCAGGCCGAGTTCACCCACTACCGACTCACCCGCAGTGATGGCCGCCCGGGCGCGGACAGCGAGATCCTGTCCTGGCTCGACGACTGCTCCCGCTACGCGCTCTGGGTGACCGCCCACGTCCGGGTGACCGGCCCGATCGTGCTCGCCGAGTTCCGCAGAACCGTTGCCACACACGGGATCCCGGCCTCCACGTTGACCGACATTCAATCTGGGTGGGCGACAATCCGGGCTTCATCGTCGATGGGCGGGGAGGATCGGGGTCGTCCGGCACCTGCTCGTCATCGTTGTTTGACCGAGTGGAGCGCACCGCGACTCCTGGCCTGTTGACCGTGCTGGCGGGCAGGGCTGCTGCCGGAGGTCGAGATGCCCTGTTAGGAACCCGGCGACCCCGCCGGAATTGGGTGGGGATCCCTGTTAGCGAATGTATGGTGCGGATCGTCTCCACGGGCAAGTCGGTGGCCGGGTTCATGTCCGCATGAGCAAGGGAGCCGCCGTGATCCTTCGGCTGGGCGTCGATATCGCCGTCCGCGCACCTCATCAAGCCAGCCTTGCCGATCAATGCGGCGAGCTGCTGTGGTCGGGGCATCGGTTCCGGACCACGGCAACCGATCTCGAACAGCTCTGGGACCGCCTGCCCGCGGGCAGCGCGCGCCCGTTGAGGTCACCGTGGTGATGGAGCCGACCCGCAACGCGTGGGTGCCGTTAGCAGCATGGTTTCGGCGCAAGGGCGCGAACGTGGTGCTGGTCTCTGCCCAGAGATCGGCCGACCTGCGCGCCTACTACGCCAAGCACACCAAGAGCGACAGGTTGGACTCGGTGCTGTTGGCGCGGCTGCCGCTGCTGCACCCCGAAGGTCTGCATCCCGAGCATGGTCTGGGCCCAGGTGACCCGCTGCGGCGGGCGACCAGCTGCACTCCACCCTGGTCTAGGGTCGCACCAGCCTGGCCCGACTCGATGCCCTGCTGGAGATCCTGGGTCCCGACTGGCATGCCGCCCTGGGCGGGGACCTGGCAAAGAAGACCACGCTGCGGTTCCTTGCCGCCGGCTATGCCGACCCCCACACGGTCAAGCGACTGGGCCGAGCACGCCTGGCCCGGTTCATCTACCGGCACTCCCGCGGCGCCTGGGGAGAAGCCGAGGCCAACGCCATCCTCGCCGCCGCAAAGGCAACGCTCGCTCTGTGGGCCGAGGAGCTGGCGTTCCCGGACCTGGCCGAAGACATCGCGGTGGAGGCTCGGCTCGCCCTGAAGCTGACCGAAGAGATCACCGAGATCGACGAACGTATCGAGGTGCTGGCTCGAGACCGTGACCCGCTCGGAATCATCACCTCCGCCCCCGGCGTGGGCGCGGTGACCGGCGCGGTCATCCTCGGCCGACTCGGCGACCCCGGCAGATTCGCGTCCTTGGCCGCGGTGCGCAGCTTCAGCGGCCTGGTGCCCTCCCTGGACGCCTCTGGCGTGTCAGGCAAGCATGGCGGGCCGACCAAGCGAGGCGATGCCCTGCTCCGCGAGGCCCTGTTCATCAATGCGAACCAGGCCCGCCGGATCGATCCCACCCTCGCCGCCAAGTACCACCGCCTTATGGTCGCCACCGGCAAGCACCACAACTCGGCCCTGTGTCACATCGCAGCCACCCTGCTGACCCGTATCGCCGCCTGCTGGAACAACCAGACGCCCTACCAGCTACGCGACGTCGACGGCCGCGTCGTGAGCAAGGACCAGGCCCGCGAGCTCATCGCCGACCGCTACCAGGTCCCAGAGGCAATCCGCCGCGCTCGAAGCACCACAACGACGGGCCGGCGAAGCAAGGAGTCACAACGTGCTCCATCAACCGGCCCGTCCACAACCAACGCTAGACGCCCCGGCGCCGCTTGACATCCCTTAGGAACTCAACGCGATGGTCTTCACCACCCGCCTCTCCGGAGGACAACGCGGCGCCGGCACCCGCAACGGGTTCGAGCACGAACTCCGCAAGCTCGGCGTGGTCCAGAAGAACTCCCGGCCCAACCACCCCACCACCTGCGGCAAGGCGGAGCGGTTCCAACAGACCCTCAAGAAGTGGCTCCGCGGCCAACCCGACCAGCCCACCACGATCGCCGAACTGCAGGCCCGGCTGGACCGGTTCCGCGCCGAGTACAACCACCGGCGGCCACACCGTTCCCTCGAGCACCGAGCCACCCCCGCAACGGTCTACACCAGCCGGCCCAAGGCCAGCCCCGGCGACCGCGACACCGACACCCACGACCGCGTCCGCCGCGACCGCGTCGACAAGGCCGGCAAGATCACCCTGCGCTACCAGGGCCGGCTCTACTCCATCGGCATCGGCCGAACCCACGCCCGAACCCACGTCATCGTCCTGGTCCACGACCTCCAGATCAGAGTCGTCGACGCCACCACCGGCCAGCTCCTCCGCGAGCTCGTCCTCGACCCCACCAAGCGCTACCAGCCCACCGGCCGACCACCCGGCCCACCCCGGAAACGAACTAGCCCGAACCCTCAATCGCGGGTTCGGGCCATTCCGATGTCTTGAGACATCACATGGCGGAGGCGGCGGGATTTGAACCCGCGAGAGGTTTGACCCTCAACCCGCTTAGCAGGCGGGCGCCATAAGCCGGACTAGGCGACGCCTCCACGCCCGTCGAGAACAGGCGTCGCAAGGGTACCCGCCGCAATCCCGGCGCAGCAAAGTGCGGACCGACGACGCGCAATGCGGGACCATGAGGTCATCGCCATGACGATGCGACCGCCGTTGTGGGCCGACCGGCAGCAGGCCGGCGTCGAGCTCGCGGCGCTGTTGCGCGAACGGCTCACGGATGACGCCGACCTGGTCGTGCTTGGCCTGCCCCGCGGTGGGGTCGTCGTGGCCGTTGAGGTGGCCCGCGTCCTGGGCGCCGAGCTCGATGCCCTGGTCGTTCGCAAGGTCGGCGTCCCGTGGCACCCGGAACTCGCCATCGGCGCAGTCGGCACGACCGGTGTCCGGGTGCGCAATGACGACGTCGTCCGGTACGCCGGCCTGGCGGAGGCGGAACTGGATCAAGCGTTCAGGACCGCAGAGGAGGAGGTCGCCCGCAGGGAGCAGGTTCTGCGCGACGGCCGTCCACCGCCGACACTCGCCGGCCGGACCGCGGTTCTGGTGGACGACGGCCTCGCGACAGGGGCGACGGCTCTCGCCGCGATCCGGATCGTCCGCCGGTCCGATCCGGCCTCGGTGACGCTGGCCATTCCCGTGGCCCCACTGGACCCGGACGCACGGCTGCTTGTCGAGGCCGACAACTTCGTGGCCCTGGCGCAGCCACGCCGATTCGGATCCGTGGGTACGTGGTACGCAGACTTCCGGCAGATCGAGGATGAGGACGTGCGGACGCTATTGTCCCGGTGACGTCGGACACACAGCCAACTGCAACCAGGGGTGCGGGCCGAGCGTCATCTCTAGAGGGACATTCTCGTAGGGTTCAATGGGCGGGTTGTGAACAGCACATTGGGTGACGTGACGCGCGCGGCGAGGCCGGCGCATCCCCGTTCGGGCTCTCGGCGCGATCGCCTGGCGTCGCGCAGGCGCCGCCGGTCCCAACGCTACGGCCGCTTCCTCGGGCTTGCTGCCTTGGGCACTCTGGTGCCAGGCGTGGGTCTGTGGGCCGCGGGGCGCCGCCGAATCGGTACGTTCCTGATCACCCTGGTCGTGCTGGGCCTGGCCGGCATCGTCGCCGTGGTCCTCATGGTCCCGCGGGCCCGGCTGGCCGCGGTCACGGTCAACAGGAGCGAGCTGTTGATCCTCGGTGGTGGCCTGGCGGCGGTCGCGGTTGTCTGGTTGGTGGTCGCTCTCGCCAGCCATCGGGCGCTCGAGCCACGAGGACTGTCGGCCGGACGTCGTCTCGGCGGCGCACTTGTCGTCATGCTGACGGCTAGCGTCGTAGTCGCTCCGATGGCTATCGGCGTCCAGAATGTCCTCACGCAGCGTGGATTCATATCAGCCATCTCCAGCGACGGGAAGAGCAACACCACCCCCGTGGTCGAGGAAGAAGCCGATCCATGGGCGGACAAGCCGCGGGTGAATCTCCTGCTCCTGGGGGGCGACGGTGGCGAGGGCCGGGAGGGCGTTCGACCGGACTCCCAGATCGTCGCGAGCATAGACACCAAGACCGGCGACACGACGTTGTTCTCGTTACCCCGCAACTTGCGGCGTGCACCCTTTCCCGCGGACAGTCCGCTGGACGAGATCTACCCGAATGGGTACGACGAGGGCGAGGAGCTGATCAACGAGATCTACCGGACCGTGCCGGCCAGTCACCCGGAGGTGTTCGAGGGTGTCACGTACCCGGGAGCGGACGCGAACAAATGGGCCGTCGAAGGCGCGCTGGGCATCGACGTCGACTACTTCGTACTGATCAACCTGTCTGGATTCCAGCAGATCGTCGACGCCCTCGGCGGCATCACCGTCGATGTGCCGCGCGACATCCCGATCGGCAACAAGAGCTTGCCTGATGGCGGTTGCACCCGCGCAGACGGCTATGTTGACGCTGGCCCCAGCCAGCATCTCGATGGGTACGAGGCGCTGTGGTTCGCGCGTTCGCGGTGCGGCACCGACGACTATGATCGGATGGAGCGGCAGCGTTGCGTCATCGGCGCCATCGTTCGCGAAGCCGATCCGGTCACGATGCTGACCCGGTACCAGCAGCTCGTCGCGGCGACCCAGGACATCGTGGAGACCGACATCCCGGAAGGGATTTTGCCGGCACTTGTCGAGCTGGCCCTCAAGGTCAAGGACGCATCCGTAACGAGCCTGCCCTTCACCAACAGCGTCATCAACCCGGCGGAGCCGGACTACGGCCTGATCCACGCCCTGGTTCAGGAGGCTCTGACGCCACCGGTGACGCCGGCGCCCGCTGCCGCGTCCCCCTCGACACCAGCGTCGCCGCCTGCACAGACAACCCAGCCGGTCCCTGCCGATGCGCCAGTCCCCGGGCCCGACGAGGCGGCGGAGATCTCCGCAGTCTGCTGACCGCACCCCGGGCATGCGCCGGCGGAGCACCAGAACGCCGTGCGTTGCTAGCGCGCGAGGTGACGCCGCAATTCGCGGGCGAGCTCACGAGGCTCGACGTCGATGGCGGCGGTCCGGATCAGACTCCGCTTGCCGGCAGCTAGGTCCACCGAGACCACCGGGCCGTCGGACTGGACCCTGCGAACGTCACGCCAGGCGGCGCGCCGAACGCCAGCGCCAGGGCCGGTGGCGTTGAGGAACCCGTCCTCATCGAGCACCAGCCGCGGACCTCGGCCTGCCAGCCGTAGCAGTCCCACGGCCAGGACCGTCAGCGCGAGGACCGCGAGCAGCCCCAGCACGAGACCGAGCGCGATCACCACGGAGCGCGGTGGATCGACCTCGATCAAGGACACCCCGCCCACGACGCACACCCCCAACGCGGCCGTCCCGAAGCCGACACCTCGCAGCGCCACGGGCGTGGGCACGCGGTACACGTGCCGGTCGGTGGTGCGCTGACTGGTGCTCACGTGACCAGTGTGACCGATCGTCGCTGAACGCGAGCCCACGTCGGCGTGATCATTCGTAGAGGACGTAGCTCGGCTGCGGCCGGAGGGCAAGCACCTCGGCCGGCGTCATGACCTCCCCTCGCCGGGCGTCCTCGTCGAAGAAGATCTTGAAGCCGGTGTAGATGTGCGGCGAGAGTCCCTGGGTCAGGCGGTTCCAGGTGGCGACTTTGTCGGCGGGCACCCCGACGCCGTCGACGCTCTTGACCACGACGACGCCGGGATGCGGCCGGAGTGCCTTCTCGTCGGCCACGGTCGAAGTGTGGAACTGGTGGTAGACCATCACCTTCTCGGGCAGGTTGTGCGTCAGTACCAGGGATGAGAGGTAGGCGACCACAGCGTCGAGCTCGGCGCCGCTGGTGCTGCCGATGACCTGACCGGGAACCTGGCGCGATCCAACCGCCCACTCAGGGTCGAGCGCCAGTCCGACGTCCGGTTCGACGAGCCATTTCTCGAATGCCTGGACATCGTCGAGGAAGTCGGCCCGGCCGGGTTGGATGTTGAGCAACAGCAACCCCTGGTGCCGGCGCGCAGCAGCCAGGTACCGGTCGACCACTTCAGGCGGCTCGAGCGTCCGGTAGAGGCCACTGTTCGTCGGTGACCCGTGGGCGACGACCGCGATCAGCTCGAAGACGGGCAACGGCGTGCGTCCGTCCGCCGTGTACTGTCCGCCGAGCTGTTCAATCTCCTTCGCGCGCTCGTCGATGTCGCCGACGCCGAGCTGGCCGAAGGACTCACCACGCCCGCCCGAGAACCCCACCAGACGGTGTACCGGAAAGATCGTCCGCCCGCCGCGCGGCAGCTCTGGCGAGGGCGTAGGTGTAGGCGTGGCCGTCGAGGCGGACGGCGAAAGCTCGACCACACGCCGTCCCTGCACCACCTCGTCGGAGGGGCCCGCACAGGCGGCGAGCAGGATTCCGACGGGGATGGCGGCGGCAATCGATCGTCGCATCAACACCAGTCTGCCCACTGATCACGCATCATGCGCGCCGGATCAGTCGTGGGTGGCGCCCTCGTGCTCACGATGCCCGGCTGCCTCGAGCTGGAACGTGCTGTGCGCCAGGTCGAAGTGGTCGGACAGACACTCGCCGAGGCGATCGAGGACGATCCCGCCGTGGCCGTGGGCGAGCACGGTCTCGTCGACGACGACATGGGCGGACAGCACGGGCAGACCGCTGGTGATGGTCCACGCGTGCAAATCGTGGACGTCGTGCACACCGTCGAGTGCCATCAGGTGCTGTCGCAACTCTGCCAGGTCCACACCACGAGGCGCGGCTTCGAGCAACACCTCGAGCGCCTCCCGGAGCAGCATCCACGTCCGCGGCAGGATGAACAGTCCGATCACGATCGATGCCACCGGGTCGGCGGCCCGCCATCCGGTCGACAGGATGAGAATCGCGGCGACGACGACCGCCACCGAGCCGAGCAGGTCCGCCAGGACCTCGAGATAGGCGCCCCGGACGTTGAGCGACTGGCGCTGCCCCCGATGGAGCACCGCCAGCGCGACGGCGTTGGCGGCCAGCCCGGCGACGGCGACCGCCAGCATCGACGCGGACTCGACCTCCGGGGGGTCGGAGAGTCGGCGGACTCCCTCGACCAGGACGAATGCGGCCACCCCAATGAGCAGTAGGGCGTTCGACGCCGCGGCAAGGATCTCCATCCGTTGCCAACCAAATGTGCGCCGACTGCTGGGTGGACGCTGCGCCAGCGTGATCGCGACGAGTGCGAGCGTAATGCCGCCGGCGTCGGCGAGTACATGGCCGGCATCGGCCAGCAGGGCCAGTGAGCCGGAGAGCCAGGCACCGACGACCTGGATGACCAGGACGCCCAGCGCGAGGACCAGCGCGACGACAAGCCGACTCCGGTGCGCGCCTGTCGCGGTGGAGTGCTCTTGGCCCACGCTCTCATTGTGCCGCGCTGGCCATCCGCTCCTCGGACTCGGCCACCAGCCGGCACAGTGGACACAGGTCGAGCCCGTGCCGGCGGGCCCATCCTATGAGCTCGGCACGTGCTTCCTGCGGTGTGTGACCTATGGTCCCGGCGTCGCCACACTGGTCGCAGACGATGACCACGAGTGCGCTCATGCCTACTCGCCCTCCTCCTCCGTCGTTCCCGGACGGCGACGACGCTACAGACCACGGCAGACCTACGCGCGTTGTCCTGACAAGGACCCGGCTGGCGCAAGATCGACGAGCTGGGTCATCATCTGCGGAGTGAAGTACGGGATCGGCGCCGGCGATACGGCCGACGAGGATACGAACGCGTTGACCGGTGTATACGCGCGGCTGAGGGAGCTACACGCCGCGGACCTTGACATGCTTCGCTCCTGGTGGACCGAACCGGCGCTCGCCGTCCTGCCGGGAACCACCGTTCGCCCTGGCCCCGACGACCCGAGCGTCGAGATGTTCCGGCCATGGGGAGTCGAGTCCAGGTCGGCGGCCGGGCTCGGCATCGAAAGCTTGACCACCGGTGAGCTTGTCGGCCACGTCACGATCCAGGGCGTCGGGCTGGACGAGGTGCCGTCGCTCGCGGTCGTCGTCGGGCCGTGGTACCTCGGCCAGGGATACGAGATCGACGCAGTTCGGCTTGGCGCGCGGTACGGATTCAGGTCGATGGGCCTGAGCCAGGTCGAGATCACCGTCTGGGCGTTGGAGGACGAGAGCTTGGCGTCCTATCGCGAGCTGGGATTCAGCGAGGTCCGCCGGGACCGCGACGTCGTGTTCCACGAAGGCGCCTGGCACGACCGGGTGGTCATGCGGCTCGCGGGTGCAGCGCACCCTGGTGCCTGAGTCGGTTCTCGAGCGGAGGGCGTGG
>DAIUDS010000097.1:0-8834 GCA_036845485.1 Jiangellaceae bacterium | reverse complement strand
GACGGCCGCGGCATCGACTGGGCAGCGGTCAAGGCGCAAGCGCATCGGCTGGGCGTTACGCGAGCACGCGAAGGCCGACCCCGCGTGGGTACACGCCTTCGTAGCGACCTACCGGGGCCGCCTGTCGCCGCTGTCTGTGCGCGAAGCCACCCGAAACCTGCCATCGCACGCCGACGCCCACGTTCCCAGATGACTACCTGGGAATGCCGGGTTCAGCATGGCCTCGGCTGTTCCCCAGCTCGGTTACCGGCGAGTAGCATCGGCCTCGGACAGTAAGGAGGGCCCCGTGCCGCGTACTAACCGTGAGCTCCGCGACGTCGTCTTCGTCGACGGCGTGCGCACCCCATTCGGCAAGGCCGGGCCGAGCGGCATGTACCACGAGACGCGTTCCGACGACCTGGTGATCAAGTGCATCCGCGAACTGTTGCGTCGCAACCCTTCGCTGCCGCCGGAGCGGATCGACGACGTCGCAGTCGCCGCCACCACGCAGATCGGTGACCAGGGTCTGACGATCGGCCGCACAGCGGCATTGCTCGCCGGCCTGCCCAAGTCGGTTCCCGGGTACGCGATCGACCGGATGTGCGCCGGCGCGATGACGGCGGTCACCACGACGGCGGCTGGCATCGCGTTCGGCGCGTACGACGTGGTCATCGCCGCGGGTGTCGAACACATGGGCCGGCACCCGATGGGCGAGGGAGTCGACCCCAACCCGCGCATTCTGGCCGAGAAGCTCGTCGATCCGAGCGCGTTGGTGATGGGCCAGACTGCAGAGAACCTGCACGACCGGTTTCCCCACCTCACCAAGCAGCGCGCCGACAGGTTCGCCGCGGCCAGCCAAGCGAAGCTGGCCAAGGCATATGCCGACGGCAAGGTACAGCCGTACCTGGTTCCTGTCGCCACCCGCAGTGCCGAGCACGGGTGGGGCCTGGCTACGGCCGACGAGCCGCCGCGCCCCGGAACCACCGTCGAGGACCTTGCGGGGCTCAAGACGCCGTTCCGGTCGCACGGTCGGGTTACGGCCGGCAACTCGGCCGGACTCAACGACGGCGCGACTGCTGCGCTCCTCACGTCGGCCGATGCCGCCGAGGAACTCGGTCTGACGGCAAAGATGCGCCTGGTCTCCTACTCGTTCGCCGGCGTCGAGCCAGAGTTCATGGGTGTCGGTCCGGTGCCGGCGACGGACAAGGCGTTGGCCCAGGCCGGCCTGTCCATGGACGACATCGGGTTGATCGAGATCAACGAGGCGTTTGCCGTCCAGGTGCTCGCGTTCCTGGACCACTACGGCATCGCCGACGACGACCCCCGGGTGAACCCCTACGGTGGCGCGATCGCGCTCGGGCACCCGCTGGCGTCATCCGGCGTGCGGCTCATGACCCAGCTGGCCAGGGCGTTCGAGGACCGGCCGGACGCCCGTTACGGCATCACCACCATGTGCATCGGGATCGGCATGGGCGGAACCGTCATCTGGGAGAACCCTCATCACGCCGACTACGGCAGGGAGGCGGCCGCCTGATGGCCAACATGCGCTTTCCCGATGAGGTCGTCACCAAGGCGCTCGTCCGGTTCCTCGACCTGCCACGCGGCGCCGGCAAGGCTGCACTGATCACCTTGGACAACGGGCACGATCACACCAAACCGAACACGCTGGGTCCCGCCAGCCTGCTTGCGCTGGACCACGCGCTCGACCAGGCGTACGAAGAGGCGGGCGTCGTAGCGGTCTGTGTCACCGGTAAGCCGTTCATCCTCGCGGCCGGCGCGGACCTCAAGGGTGTGGCCCTGGTCACCGAGCGAGAGCAGGCGCTGGAGATCGGCCGACTCGGTCACCGGGTGTTCGGCCGGCTCGGCGACGGACCGGTGCCGACATTTGCGTTCGTCAACGGGCTTGCGCTGGGCGGCGGTCTGGAGGTGGCTCTCAACTGCACGTACCGCACCGTGGTCTCCTCGGTGCCGGGCGTCGCGTTGCCGGAGACGTCCCTCGGGCTCGTGCCTGGCTGGGGCGGCTCATGGCTGCTGCCGAACCTGATCGGACCGGACAACGCGGTGACGATCATCGTCGAGAACGCTCTCAACCAGAACCGCATGCTGAAGGGCCCGCAGGTGGCCGGGCTCGGCATCGCGGACGCCATGTTCGACGGTGCGGACTTCCTCGAGCAGTCGCTGCAGTGGGCGGCCCAAGTGCTCGGCGGCCATGTTGCCGTCGAGCGTGCCGAGATCGACCGTGACGAGCAGGTGTGGAACGCCGCCGTGGAACGCGGCCGCGCCGTCGCGGACGCCAAGGTGCACGGCGCCGCGCCCGCGCCCTACCGCGCGCTCGACCTCATCGCCGCGGCACGGACCACGTCGAAGGCCGAGGGCTTCGCCGCGGAGGAGGAAGCGCTCGGCGAACTGGTCATGAGCGAGGAGTTCCGCGCCAGTGTCTACGCCTTCGACCTGGTGCAACGACGCGCCAAGCGGCCCGTCGGCGCTCCGGGCCGAGAGCTGGCTCGACCGGTCTCCAAGGTCGGCATCGTGGGAGCCGGCCTGATGGCCAGCCAGCTCGGTCTGCTTTTCGCACGCCGGCTGGAGGTGCCGGTCGTGCTGACCGACCTGGACGAGGAGAAAGTGGCCCACGGTGTCGATTGGATCCATGGCGAGGTCGACAAGCTGCTCGGCAAGGGCCGCGTCTCTCCAGACCAGGCGAACCGGCTGCGGGCGCTCGTCACCGGCAGCGTCGACAAGGGCGTCTTCGCTGATGCCGACTTCGTCCTCGAGGCCGTGTTCGAGGAGATGAAGGTCAAGCAGCAGGTGTTCGCGGAGGTCGAAGCAGTGGTCCAGCCGACCTGCGTGCTCGCGACGAACACGTCGTCGCTCTCGGTCAGCGAGATGGCCGCCGGACTCCGGCACTCGGAGCGCCTGGTCGGCTTCCACTTCTTCAACCCGGTGGCCGTGCTTCCACTCGTGGAGGTGGTCCGGGCGGAGCACACCGACGATTCGTCCCTGGCGACCGCGTTCGAGATCGGTAAGGCACTGAAGAAGTCCTGCGTACTGGTGGACGACGCGCCGGCATTCGTCGTGAACCGGATCCTGACCAGGCTCATCGGCGAGGTGACCAAGGCGGCCGACGAGGGCACACCGTTGGAGGTCGCCGACCACGCACTCGGACCGCTCGGATTGCCGATGTCGCCGTTCGTGCTGCTGCAGCTGGTGGGCCCCGGCGTGGCGCTCCACGTCGCCGAGACGCTGCACGACGCGTTTCCCGACCGGTTCGGCGTCTCGGAAAACCTGCGCCGGATCGTCGCGGCTGGCAAGTCCGGTGTCTGGTCGTGGAACGACCAGGGCAAGCCCTTCCTCGACGGCGATACGAAGGCGCTCTTCGAGCAGGGCGACCTCGTCCTCGCCGAGGACGAGGTCCGAAAACGTGCCCTCACCGCGATCGCGCAGGAGATCCGGCTGATGCTGGATGAAGGGGTGGTCGCCGAGCCTCAGGACGTCGATCTGTGCCTGCTGCTCGGTGCCGGCTGGCCGTTCCACCTCGGCGGGATCACGCCGTACCTCGACCACACGGGCGTCTCAGAGCGGGCCACCGGCCGTCGGTTCCTCCCGCCTGGCATCGCCAGCCTCCCCGAGCCGTGAGGCCGGTCGTGCCTCGACCGGAGCGACCACGTCCGTTTCGGAGAGACGCCGCCGGTACACGAGCACGAACGCGACGATGGCCCCCGTGACCGGGACGGCGAGGAACAGCCCGACCAGGCCGAACATCGACGCTGCCCCGGTGGTCAACAGCAACGTGATCAGCGGATGGAAGCTCAGTGCCTTCGACAACAGCAACGGTGAGAGGAGGTTGCCTTCGACCTGCTGGACCACCAGCACGATGACCAGCGTCCACAGGGCAATCGTCCAGCCGCCCGCGAAGAGGGCAACCAAGATCGCGACGGCTCCGGCGATCGTCGCCCCGACCAGAGGGATGTAGGCCAGCAGGAACGTCAGGGCACCTATCGGGGCCGCGAGCGGCACGTCGAGAATCCAGAGTCCAACGCCGATCACCAGGCCGTCGACGAACCCGGTGATCGTCGAGGCGTAGAACCAGTTCCCCGCCGTGATCATGGAGGCCCGGAACGCCGCCGTCGCGGGCCACCGCCGGTCCTCCGGCAACAGCCCGACGAACTGGGCCCATAGCCGGTCGCCGCTGGTCAGCGCGAAGATCGAGAAGAAGGTCGCGATGAGCACCACCGTGACCACATTGCCGACCACGGACAGGCCGGCGGCGACGCCGGTACCCAGGCTGCCGACGAACGTGCCGGCATAGGACTGCAGCTCGTCGAGGACGTTCTGCACGGTTTCGGAATCGGTACCGAACGGCCCGCTGCGGGCCCAATCAAGGATGTCGTCGAACGCACCGGCGACGGCATCGGCCATCTGCGGCCCGGCCCGAACGACCTCGGCCACCACGAAGAACAACAGCAGCGCGAAGAAGGCTAGGAACGCCACGACGCACAGGATGGCCGCCATGGCCGGAGGAAACCGGCGACGCCTGAGCCATTTCACCAACGGCCACAGCAACGAGACCTCGGCGAAGCCCAGCACCACGGCAGTCGAGATGAACTGGATGCGCAGAGCGAGCCAGATCAGCGCCGCAGCCGCGACCCCGATGACGAGCAGGCGCCCGGCGATGGCCGCCTGGCGGTCCAGCCAAGTCGGGATGTCGCTGCGCCGCGACTGCCTCGCACCTGTCACAGACGGAACCGTAGTGGTGGCCACACCCGAGACGGCATCACCTGTCCGACCCTTCAGTTGGTGTGGCGTAGGCCCTGGATCCGGTCACTGGGATGAGCATCGAGCGCCGCGACTTGGCCGGCGATCTCGCGGGCCAGATCCTGACCGGTGAGTCCGATCTCGGCCAGGATCGCCGACCGCTTCGCATGGTCGAGGAACCGCTGCGGGATGCCGAAGTCGCGGAACGGAACGGTCACGCCGGCGTCGCGCAGTTCTTGGGCAACCGCCGCACCGACTCCGCCGATCCGGCCGTTGTCCTCGACGGTGACGACCAGCCGATGCGAGCGGGCCAGGTCGACCAGCGCCGGGTCGACCGGCTTGACCCATCGCGGATCGACGACGGTGACGCCGACGCCCTGCGCGGCCAACCTCCCAGCCGCGTCGACGCCCGCACCGGCCATCGAGCCGACGGCCACCATCAACACGTCACGGTCGCCGGACCTGGCGAGTACGTCACAGCCGCCCACCCGGTCGATCGCTGGTAGGTCCGGCTCCACGACACCCTTCGGGAAACGGACCACGGTCGGGGCGTCGCCGACGTCGAGCGCCTCCTCGAAGAGCTCGACGAGCGTCGCGGCATCCCGCGGAGCGGCCAGCCGAAGACCGGGAACGACCTGCAGGATCGACATGTCCCACATCCCGTTGTGCGACGCGCCGTCGTCGCCGGTGACGCCTGCGCGGTCGAGGACGAACGTGACACCGCACCGATGCAGTGCGCAGTCCATGACCACCTGGTCGAACGCCCGGTTCAGGAAGGTCGCGTAGACCGCGACCACGGGATGCAGCCCGGCCATCGCCATGCCCGCGGCGGAGGTGACGGCATGCTGCTCGGCGATGCCGACGTCGAAGCTGCGGTCGGGAAACGCTTCGGCAAAGGCGTCCAGGCCAGTCGGCCCCGGCATGGCCGCGGTGATCGCGACGACGCCGGGCCGCTCCCGTCCGGCCCGGAGCAGGGCCTCGGTGAAGACCCCGGTCCACTTCCGACCCATGGTTGCCTTCGCCTTGCCGGTCATGGGGTCGAACGGGACGCTCGGGCTGTGCAGGTGGTCGGCAAGGTCACGGACCGCTACGTCGTAGCCGAAGCCCTTCTGGGTGAGGCAGTGGACGATCACCGGAGCCCTGAACCGCTTGGCCCTGGCCAGCGCCTGCTCGACCGCCGAACGGTCGTGGCCGTCGATCGGACCGATGTACTTCAGACCGAGATCCTCGAACAGGCCCTGCGGCGAGAGAACGTCCTTGAGGCCCTTCTTGATGCCGTGGAGCGCCTCGTAGAGCGGCTGACCGACCAGCGGCGTACGCCCCAGAGAGCCCTTGATCACGTCCAGCACCTGCTCGTAACGGGGGTTCGTGCGAAGGCCCGAAAGGTGGTCCGCCAGGCCTCCGACCGTCGGCGAGTACGAGCGGCCGTTGTCGTTGACGACGATCACGATGGGTCGACCGGGAGGCCCACCCGGCACGCCTTTGGGGCCACCGGCGATGTTGTTGAGCGCCTCCCACGCCATGCCACCGGTCAAGGCACCGTCACCGACCACCGCGACGACGGTCCGTTCGTGCTCACCCCGGACGGCGAAGGCCTTGGCCAGTCCGTCGGCATACGACAGCGCCGTCGACGCGTGGGAGTTCTCGACCCAGTCGTGCTCGCTCTCGGCCCGGCTCGGGTAGCCGGACAGGCCACCCTGCTGCTTGAGCGTGCCGAACACGGCTTGCCGGCCCGTGATCAGCTTGTGCACGTAGGCCTGGTGGCCCGTGTCGAAGACGATCGGGTCACGCGGGGAGTGGAACACGCGATGTACGGCGATGGTGAGCTCGACGACGCCGAGGTTTGGACCCAGATGCCCTCCGGTCCGGGCGACCGTGGCGACCAGCAGGTCGCGGATCTCGGCAGCCAGCGCGGTGAGCTGGTCGTCGGTGAGAAGGCGCAGGTCGCTGGGCTCCCGGACACGATCGAGAACACCCAACCGTCTCGCCTCCTCGACGTCCCGACAATCGAGACGCATTCTAGATGCCCGCCGTTGACACCGAACCTGGCGCGTCCACGTGCACGCTGGTCGTCGCGGTGGCACAGTGATCAAAACACATTCCGCTCGAGAGAGGCGGTCGTTGTGGCTGAGCAGTACCCGGATGGGGATGTCGATCGGCCGGTCGAGGGCCGAGCCCCTGTACGGTACGTAGATCGTGGCGTGACCAGCCGCCGGGTGGCCGGCGCCATCGTTGCTGCTCTTGGCGCGTTGGCCGTGGCGGCAAGCGCATACCTCGACTGGTACGAGGACGAGACGCCACGTGACATGCCGCTGGAGCGACTGTTCCAGACGGAGGTCAGCGGCGGCGCCGACAACTACTGGACGTCGGTGGCGGCGCCGCTTGCGGTGGTCGGCATCGTCGGTGTGATCGGGCTGTTGCTGCGCTCACGACTCGTACTGAGCGTCGCCGGACTGATCGGAGTCGCGACACTCGCGCTGTGGATCATCATGACGGCGATAGACGTGTCGCCCGACGACCTTCAGGCGGCCGACTACCAGGCCGGGGTCTGGATCTGCGCCGCGGGCCTGGTGATCATGCTGATCGGCATCGTCGGGATGGGCAGGCGTTATCGCGAGCTCAGCCCGGACGAGGCGGACGCATTCGGCGACTATTCGGCACCGCGTAGCCCCGACCTCTGACCGGGCTTGGTCGGGTAACGGTGCAGGCCCACCCGCCCGGGCATTCATGCCCGGCGCGGGCGGCTCGGGCGATCGGCTCAGAGCAGGCTGCGCAGCACGTACTGCATGATCCCGCCGTGCCGGTAGTAGTCGGCCTCGCCCGGCGTGTCGATCCGAAGGACGCCGTCGAACTCGACCTCGCCGGCACGGACCCGAACCGTGCTCGGGATGTCGCCGTCATTCAACGCCGTGACCCCGGTGACTTCGAAGGACTCCTCGCCGGTGAGGCCCAACGACTCCGCGGTCTCGCCCGACGGGAACTGCAGGGGCAACACGCCCATGCCGATCAGGTTGGAGCGGTGGATGCGCTCGTACGACTCCGCGATCACTGCGCGCACGCCGAGCAGTGCCGTTCCCTTCGCCGCCCAGTCGCGCGACGAACCGGACCCGTACTCCTTGCCGGCCAGAACGACCAGCGGAGTCCCGGCTTCGGCGTACGCGGTCGATGCCTCGTAGATCGTCGTCACCGGTGCGTCCTGCTTGCTGAAGTCACGCGTGAACCCGCCCTCCGTGCCGGGCGCGATCTGGTTACGGAGACGGATGTTGGCGAACGTGCCGCGGATCATCACCTCGTGGTTGCCCCTGCGAGAGCCGTACGAGTTGAAGTCGCGTCGCTGGACGCCGTGCGACGCGAGGTACTCCCCTGCCGGCGAGTCGGCCTTGATCGCGCCGGCCGGGCTGATGTGGTCCGTGGTGACGGAGTCGCCGAGCTTGGCCAGCACCCGGGCGCCGGTGATATCGGTCACCGGCTCGGGTTCGACGCTCATGCCCTCGAAGTACGGTGGCTTTCGCACGTAGGTCGAGTCGGGATCCCAGGCGAATGTGTCTCCCGACGGCGTCGGCAACGAGGTCCATTGCTGGTCGCCGGCGAACACGTCGGCATAGTCACGGGTGAACATCTCACTGGCGATGGCGGACTCGACGACCTGCTCGATCTCGGCCGGGATCGGCCAGATGTCGCGCAGGTAGACAGGCTCGCCGGCCTGGTCGGTCCCCAGTGGCTCCGTGGTGATGTCGACGTCCATGGTCCCGGCGAGCGCATATGCGACGACCAGCGGTGGTGACGCGAGGTAGTTCATCTTCACGTCGGGGTTGATGCGGCCCTCGAAGTTGCGGTTCCCGGACAGCACCGAAACCACGGCGAGGTCGGCCTCGTCGACGGCGGCGGAGACGGACTCCGGCAAGGGCCCGGAGTTGCCGATGCACGTCGTGCAGCCGTAGCCGACCAGATGGAAGCCCAGCTTCTCCAGGTACGGCGTCAGTCCCGCCCGCTCGTAGTAGTCCATGACCACCTTCGAGCCCGGCGCCAGCGACGTCTTGACCCAGGGCTTGCGGTCCAGGCCGCGCTCGACGGCCTTCTTGGCCAGCAGCGCTGCGGCGATC
>DAIUDS010000096.1:0-8892 GCA_036845485.1 Jiangellaceae bacterium | reverse complement strand
TGTCCGCTGGCGACCGCTGCCCGTTTCGGCGTTGACCTGCGCCGATGCCTGGTCGGCTGGGTGGACAGGGGCGGGATCGATCCGCCGACCTTCCGCTTTTCAGGCGGACGCTCTTCCGACTGAGCTACCTGTCCTCGTTGGGAGCCCGACGAGTGTATCCGACCCGCCGCGAGGCCTCGAAGTCCCTCGAGTGCTCGTCCAGGCGTGCGAGGTAGGCGTTGTATGCCGTCCGCTCGGCCTCGGCCGTTCCCTCGCGGCGATCGAAGCGACGGGCCTCCCGTTCGTCGGAGCGATACCACTGAACGAACAACGCACCGAGGACCAACAGCCCGGGAATTTCACCGAAACCCCAAGTCAGCCCGCCGGCTCGCTCCTGGTCAACAAGCGGGTCCGGCAGCCAGGGGATCTCGGTCGCGAGCTGGCGGTAGTAGTCGCCGGCGATGATCCGGGCCGACTCCATCACAGCGAGGCCGAAGAACGCATGCATGGCGAGCGCGCCGAACTGGAGCACGACACGAGCAACGAACGGTGGCCGCTTCGGCAACGGGTCGATCCCGATCAGGACCTCGTAGAACAGGTATCCCGACAACAGGAAATGCACGCTCATCAGCATGTGACCGCTGTGGTTGCGCATGGCGGCCTCGAACAGCCCGGTGAAGTACACGACGAACGGACTACCGACGAAGATCGCGAGCGCGACCAGTGGGTGGGTAAGGATCCGGACGACTGAGCTCCGAGTCGCCGCCAGCAGCCACTCGCGGGGCCCGCTCTCGCCCCGTCGCGCCGGACGCAGGGCCCGCAATGCCAGCGTGACCGGTCCGCCAAGCACCAGCAGGACCGGGCTGACCATCATCAGGACGAGGTGCTGGCCCATGTGCGCGGACAGCATCGTCATTCCGTAGGTCATCAGGCCGGACAGCTGTACCAGAGCGACGGAACCGACCCCCAGCAGCCAGGCGACAGTCCGCCCGGCCGGCCAGCGGTCACCCCGCTTCCGGAGCCGCCATACGCCACCGACGTAGAGCAGGACTGCCGCCAGGCAGCCCAGTGCGAACAGCGCGTCGGGATATGTCTGCGTGAGGAACCGCAGCACCGTCGGCTCTGGAGGCACCGGATAGCCGAGGAGATCGCGCACCGCAGTCGCCGGAGCAGCGTCGTCGGGGACCGGCGGTGGCGTACGGCTTAGCGCGACGGCGAGCGCCACGGCCGTTGTCATGACGACGACCTCACCGGCCGCCAGGCGCCGAAACGCCGCCGGCCGGCCGGCGTCGAGGTCCCGGAGGGTCCGGCGGCGGTGCGTGGCGCCGAAGGCCCCCAATGCGAGGAGTGCCGCCGCTTTGGCGAGGACGAGGGCGCCGTACCACGTCGTCACGAGGTCCGTCAGGGACGGGATCCTGACCCACGCGTTGACGACACCGCTGGCACCGACCATGACGAAGCAGCCGAGGGCCAGCGCCGAGTAGGCCCGCGTCACGCGGGAGAGCTGCGGCCCGCGATGCGCGGCGTACCACGTCACGGCGACCAGGCCACCGACCCACACCGCCATTCCGATGAGGTGTATGAGCAGCGACGTCCTCGCGGAATGGTGATAGTCGCCGGTCGAAGCATGCCCGATCAGCCCGGGCGGGATCAGCGCTCCGATGGCCAGGCACAGCACGGCGATCGCACCGCCGCGGCCGAGCGTCAAGCGGGCCGCCGGTACCAACGCGAGCGCCAGGACGACTACGGTCGCATACGCCTGGCCCTGGGCGACACTGCTGGTGTAGCTGGCGAACGCGTTGCCGGCGAGCGCATCCCACACCGGCTGCCCCACCAGGTCGGACAGCGTCAGCAGGTGCACGACCACGGCGGCCGCCGCCCAGACGATCGCTACGTTGGCCGCAGCGCGCAACGCGCGGAGCGCGTCGCGGCCCAGCTCTCCGTTGCCCGCCGGCAGCATCGCCGCGAGGGCGAGCAGGCCGACCGTGACCGCCGAAGCGCCGTCCAGGACGACCTTGGCCACGGGCAGCCCCCATCGGGTGAGGCCGCCCGGATCGTCGAGCCCGGAGACGGCCGCACCGGTACCCCCTCCGCCCAAGACCAGGGCGCCGACCAGCACGACGAGCGCCGTAGCCATCGCCGAAGCACCCCAGCGACGTGTCGACGGGGCGTCGGGCTGGATGCGCGGGCGGATGGGGGCAGCCATCAATCAGCAGTCTCCGCCTCGTCGTCGGACGAGGAGCCGGCGGGCCTGCGTCCGCCCATCGCGAAGAAGGCGACAGCGCCGAGGACGCCGGCCGCGGCCACGCCGCCGGCGGTCAGGAGGAGCGGGTCGAGCTCGTCGTCCCCGTCGGCCGTGGTCGCCGCGGCCGCCTCGTGGTGACTGTGATCGGTTTCGGACGCGGACGCCTGCGGGGCAGCGGTCGGGGAGGGTCCGTCCGAGCTGACAGTGAACGTCACCGTCCCGGTTACCGGGTGTCCGTCGGACGAGACGATCCGGTACGTGATCCGGTACGTACCCGGCTCGAGCTCGCCGACCGGCTGCCGCACGCGGCCGCCGACGATCTCGACCTCGCCGTCCTCGTGGTGACCGTCGTCCTCGTCGAGCACGGCCATCTGGTCGAACTCGCCCTGGACGGGTTGGTCGAACGCGAGTTCGACGACCTCGGGGGTCGTGGCGACGGTCGAGCCGTCCTCCGGAATGCTGCCGATCAGCTCGTTGTGTGCCGCCGCCGGGCCCGCACAGAACGCCAGGACAGCGATGGCGCCGGCAAGACCCTCGAGGGCGCGTGTGGCAACGATCATTGTCAGTCCCGTCATGTCTGCGGGCGCGGCTGCTCGCCCAGATGGAAGGCGTCTCGTCTCTACCCGACGCGGTAGCGATCCAGGGATGCCGTGCGCGTCAAGTGCCAGCGGGTACGGGCGGACCTCTCCGCGGCGCGGTGCGTGTGACGTTCAGGACGAAAGCCGAGGCGGCAGAAAGGGGCGTCTGCGGCGGTCCGCCGGCGCCATCGACCTCGACGGCCCGCGCGAGCAGAGCTGCCCGGGCCGGGAGCAGCAGCAACGTCGAAGACAGCGCGGCCATCACCCAGAGCACCGACTCGCCGCCCGCCAGCAGCACGCTCAGCACGGCCGCCGCCACGGCGTGCGCCAGCACCATTCCGGCGTCGACGAAGATCGCGGTGGATCCGTGCCCGGACAGCGCGAGCAGGATATGGAGAGCCGGCTGGGAGGCGAACACGAGCATCGCCAGCTCGCCGGCCCGGAGACGCCGCTCCGCCAGCGCGACGGAGGCGACGGACAGCAGTGCAGCACCGAACAGGAACGGGCCCGCCGTTGGTGCGCCGCCCCCTGCGATCACGTGCGCGGTAGTCGGGACCAGCAGACACGCGGCCGAGAGCACCAGGCCACGCGCGGCCCGGAAGCGCCCTCGCCCGGGAGACGTCACGGGCTCAGCCTAAGGCGCTGAGGCGGCGCCGGTTCATCTCAGCGGCGCTGCGCTACGTCGATCACCGCTGCGACCCTCTCCCGGTTGGAACCGGGTGCAGGCCATCATGTTCGTCACATCAGGCCGCCCTGCCGACGCGGTCGAGTACGCGTGCCCGCAGGGCGTGCGTGTCTGCGCCGAGATGGCGGAGCAGGTCAACAGCCGTGTTGCCCTTTGGGTCGAGCAAGCCGAGGAGAATGTGCTCCACGCCGATGTGCCGGTCGCCGAAGTCAACAGCCTCGCGTCGAGAGCGTTCGAGCGCACGCTTGGCCCTCGGCATGAACGGAAGGTGTCCGGGCCTATAGGCAGGCTCGCATCGGGCCCGCCGCAAGCGAAGCCACTGCGGCGGTCGGCGACGCGGAGGATGGTCAAGCGCGCCTGGTCCGAACGCGGCCTCCACCCGGTGGCGCACGTCGTCGAGATCGATGCCCAGGGTGCGCAGCGCGGCGGCGTCACTGTCTCCAAGGCCGGCCCTTCCCACTATCTGCATGAGAGCAGCCCGGCCGGTGTCCAAGGTAACGCCGAGGTCAATCAGGGCGCTCACACCTCGGGCGTCGGGCTGGGCAAGTACCCCGAGCAAGAGGTGCTCGGTGCCCACCCAGGAGTGCCCGAAGCTGCGGGCCTCCTCCTGTCCGCGGACCACGACCTGGCGAGCGCCTCGGGTGAACCGCTCGAACATCATCGCCTCCGTCCGTGCTTCTTGTGCACTGCTTGCTTGCTCACCCCGAGCGCCTTGCCGATCTCTTCCCATGACCAGCCGTGCTCGCGGGCGATGTCCACCTGGAGGGCTTCAAGGCGTTCGACCAACCGTCGTAGCGCCGCCACCGCGCGAAGACCGACGCGGGGATCCTGGTTCGTCGCAGCTGCCGCCGCATCCACGGCCTCCGTCATGGCGTCAATCGTAGTTGACGAGCCCCGGGTGGTCAACTGTGGTTGACGTATGATTCAGCGCACTATGAGCGCCAACAAGCGTCCTGTCGTGCTGCGATGGCGCCGGATGTCGTGTCGTGGGCCACGATGATGTCGTGCAGGTGCAAGTTCGTGGGCAGTGGTGACGCCTTCGGGAGCGGAGGGCGGTGGCAAACCTGCATTCAGCTTGCTGCGTCCGGGCAGACGCTGCTGGTGGACTGCGGCGCCACCAGCCTGGTTGCCTTGAAGGCCCAGCGGATCGACCCGAATACGATCGACGCAGTCGTGGTCACGCATCTGCACGGCGACCACTTCGGAGGACTGCCGTTCCTGATTCTGGACGGACAGTTCTCCGGACGGTCTACGCCGTTGGTGTTGGCGGGCCCGCCCGGCACCGCTGATCGGCTCGCTGCGGCGATGGAGGTGCTGTTCCCGGGCTCGAGCCGGGTGCACGGCATTTCCCCTTCGAGGTGGTCGAACTGGGCCTGGACGGAACACAGGCCAGGCTCGGTGCGGCCACGGTGCGCGGATGGCAGGTGGAGCACGCGTGCGGAGCTCCTCCACTGGCCGTGAACATCGCACTGGATGGCTCGGTGTTCGCCTACTCCGGAGACACCCAGTGGACCCCCGTCTTGAGCGAGGTGGCACGTGGCGCGGATCTGTTCGCTGTCGAGGCCTACACGTTCGACGATCCGGTCCGTTACCACCTCGACTATCGGACGTTGCATGAGCAATGGCCGACTTCGACGCGGAGCGGATTGTGCTCACCCACATGTCAACATCCATGCTGGGTAGGCTCACCGAGGTCGACCAGCCGGCCGCCTACGACGGCATGACCGTCAATATCTGAGGGGCCACTCGGTGGACGAGGTCAGTTCGCTATGTCCACGACGATGTGCCGCACTGAGTCGCCATCTTGCTGGGTCCAGACCCGGAAGGGGCGTTGACGGTCGGCAACACCGATACCGAAGGTCGTGACATTCTCGAACGAGCCGGCGAAGGTGACACCGACAAGGGCTGGCCAACCGTCGCGTTGGACGATGACCTGGCCCACCTGCCATGACGGGCGCCCGGGCTGGTGGCCGGTGATGGCCGAGCCGAAGTCAGGAGCCTGGATGGTTACCTGCATAACGGCGGCACCCGAGACGGGGATGGGATCGCCCTGCGGATCCGATGTGAGCTCCGGCACGTACTTGACGGTCCAGCCAACCGCGCCCGGCGTGTTGACATCGAATCTCACCCGGTCGCAACTTCGGTGTTGGCCAATGCTGACGTTGTAGATCTCGCTGCCGACGGGCGACCTCATGTTCTCCTGCTGCGCGGTCCCCCAATTGCTGGTGTCACCACAGACTGGGTCCTCGGCCGGCTGGCTGGTGGTTGCGGGCGAAGGTTTGGTTGTCGTGACGGGTTCAGGTCCGATGGTTGTCGTGCCGTCGCCTGTGCTGGGCGTCTCAGACTCGGTGGTGCCGTTTGTTAGGCCCACGGTGGCTTCGTCGCCACAGCCGGTTGCCAAGAGCGCAACGACTGCGAGGGTTACCAGAGTCGATGTGAGCCTTTTGTTTTCAAACATAAGATTCTCCTTGGTGTGCTTCGTCGCGAGGACGGACTTGCGCCAGGATTCGACGTCGCTGTTGCTGCCACGAGCTCGAGCCGCACGGTGGCTTTCGGCGCTGCCGGTTCATCTCACCAGCGATGCGCTACGTCGATCACCAGCCGCGAGCCCGTGCCGGGTCCGTCGAGGATGAAGACACGGAAGGGCAGCCGGGCCCGCACGCCGAGCCCGATCGTCGTCTGTCCTTCGAAGCTGCCGGCCCACCCGATCTGCCGGAACGTACGCCATCCACTGACGTCCACCAGCTCGCTCGGGTTCGCGGGCCGGTAGGTCGGGTTCCCTACGTCGTCGTACGCCGCAGCAAGTGCGACAACCTGCAACCGGGCATCCCCGCGTAACGGAAGCACCTGTCCCGCGCCGTCGGTCGTCACGGAGGAGACGTACTCCACCCGGTAACCGTCGACATCGCCGCGGAAGTCCAGGACGAGTCGGTCGTAGCAGCCATGACGTCCGGCCCGGACGTTGACGAGTTGCGCATTGCTGTACTCGTCGTGAACCTCGGGAACTGATCCCCAGCGGATACCGCAGTACGGCTCACTGGCCGCTGCTGCCGGTGACAATCCCCCGAGCGCCACCGCCGCCACGACGGCTGCCACCAGGGCAATGAATCTGCGCATCGTTCCCCCCTCCACTCCGTGTCCGATCACGCAGCAAGGAGACGCCTCCGGGGGGTGGCCGGTTTACATGGTGAGCAGCACCTTTGCTGTCGATACGAGCTCGCAGGGCCCGGTCCGGGCCAGCGCGGGATCGAGGGCCTTGCGGTGTGGGACGGTGGGTCATTCAGCCGCGGTGAGGCCGACCAGGTCGGCGCTCACCTGCCAGAGCCGTGCCGCTGTGGCTTCGTCGTAGCTGCGCTTGGGATCTTTGGGTTTGCTGTTGGCGAGGTAGCGGCCGGTTACCTGCTCGAGGTCGGGAGCGGAAGCCAGGTGGATTGGCGTGGCGGTGCCTTCGGCCGGAGTCTTCATGAAAGGGCGCATGAATGGGACGAGCAGTCGCTGCGCGCCGGCGGCGTCCTCGGCGCCGAAAGATGTGTTCACCACGCCGGGATGCAGCGCATTGGCGGTGACGAAGGTGGCCTGCGGTTTCCTGGCCAGCTCGTAGGTGAACAGGACGTTGGCGAGCTTGGATTGGTTGTAGGCCCGTGCGCCGGAGTAGGACCGTTCGCCCTGGAGGTCGTCGAAGTCGATACGCCCATCGGCATCGGCGTGGGAGGAGACCGTGACGATGCGGGCCGGGGCGCTGTGCTTCAGCCGGTCCAGGAGCAGGTTGGTGAGCAGGAACGGCGCGAGATGGTTGACGGCGAAGGTGTGCTCGAGCCCGTCGACGGTGACGTGCCGGGTGTGCCAGTAACCCCTGGCGTTGTTGATCAGCACCTCGATGCGGGCAAGGCTTCGAGTACCTCGTCAGCCAGCCGCCGCACCTGCGACTGGGAAGACAGGTCCGCGACGAACGGGTCCACCTGCCCGCGGCCGGCGGCGCATATCTCGCCAGCCGCGGCCTCGGTGCGTCCGCGGTCCCCGCCGGTGATCGCGAGGTGCGCACCCATCGCGGCGAGGCCCAGCGCGGTCGCTTTGCCGATGCCTCGGGTGGCGCCGGTGACCATTACTGTCTTGCCGGCCATCGGTCGGCTGTGGATCGGTTCCATGTTCGTTGCTCTTTATCACGGTCGGCTATGCTCCGCGCTGAAATGGCTCGTGAGCTGAACAGCAGAGACCTTCTTTGGTGGACCGCGACCTTGCTCGCGTTCCCGCTGGCCGGACTCGCCGCGCGTGGGCTGGCGGGACCCGTTGACGCCGTGTGGGCGGCGGTCCTTGCTGGTGCGGTGGCGGGCCCGGTGATCTGGGCCCAGGCGGTGTCCGGGCTTGGTATTGGGACCGCGCAATGGTGGCTGCTTCGCGGGCTCGTCGACGGCAGCCTGCTGTGGATATCGGCGACCGCCGCCGCCCGCTCCGGCCTGCGCGACCCTACCTCCGCGTGAACGTCGAGGTCGTTGCCGGGGTCGTGCTCATCGTCGCCCCAATCTGGTTCAACACCAACTTCGCCCTCCTGGGCCAGCGGTTCGACTACCCCGACATCCTGCGCCGACCCACGCCGGAGATCCTTGACCGATTCCGTGCCGGTGGATCGGGGCTGATCCTGCTGTGGTGGACGTTCATGCTGTCCGGAGTGCTGCTGATCGTTGCGGCCGTACTGCTCGGGCAGGTGCTCGGGCTAGGCGGCGTCGTCCTCGTCGCGACAACCTTCGGCGTGCTCGCCGGCCTGGTTCAGATGCTCGGGCTTCTGCGCTGGGTGTACGTCGTCCCCGCCCTTGCGCGCGCCTACGCAGATCCGACTCTCGGGGCCGAGCAGCGGGAGGTCTCCGCCGCCGTGTTCAGAGCCCTGCACCAATACCTCGGCGTCGGCGTCGGCGAACACCTCGGCTACTTGTTCACCGGCATCTGGTCCGTGCTGATCGGCGTTGGTGTCGTCCAGGGAGCGGTGCTGCCGTCGTGGCTCGGCTGGCCCGGGATCGTCATCGGCGTCGGGTTGGTGGTCGGCTCGGCGGAGTTCCTCGGTCCCAATGAGGAGCGAGGATGGAAACTCGCAGGAGCAGCGATCCCGGTCCTCTACGTCGCCTGGTCCCTATGGCTTCTCACGATGGGCATCGCCCTGATCGCCTGATTCCCCGCGACCGACCACGCGTCCGGGACCTCGACTTCTGGCTGTGCTGGCGGATCATCGAGATCCGCGACGGGCGCCTGGCGCTTCGGCATTCCTGGATGCTGACGTTGCCGACAAGCCCGCGGGGATGCCATTCGAGGGTGGTGCGGGGTGTCGGCCTTACGGCACGGTCACCGGTTTGCGTCGGCAAGTGTCCCGGTCGTCTCCGCCTCCGGGTCGTAGACGGTGCAGAGGAGCTCGCGGT
>DAIUDS010000095.1:0-8895 GCA_036845485.1 Jiangellaceae bacterium | reverse complement strand
GTCTTGATGGCGTCGCGCGTCTCGACCGCTGGCGGAGCTGCCCGCACCGTCCGATACGCCGTGACGTCGTCGACCTCCCAGCCCATCTCGAGCAGGCCTGCGGCCAAGGTCTCCGTCGCGATGTCGGCACGCGGCAGGAACACCCGGTTGATCGGGTCGAGCAGCTCGTCGTACGGCGGCCAGTCGGCCAGCAGACCACGAGCCGACTGCTCCCCGGACGGCACCAGGTCGGGCTCGATTCCCCAGGCGCGCAGCGCCTCCGCGGTCTTCTCCCCCACAGCGGCGACCTTGAGGCCCGAGAGCGCTCGAGCATCGAGGCCGTACTCGACGAGCTTCTCCTTGACGGCCCGCAGCGCGTTGACCGAGGTGAGCGCGATCCACTCGTAACGGCCCTCGACCATGCCGCGGACCGCCTTGTCGATCTGCTGCGGGTTGCGCGGCGGCTCGACCGAGATCGTCGGAACCTCCTCCGGTACCGCGCCCGAGCGGCGCAGCGCCGCGGACAGTGAACCTGCCTGCTGCCGGGTGCGCGGCACCAGCACTCGCCAGCCGAACAGTGGCTTTGTCTCGAACCACGACAGGGCGGCCCGGTGGTCGACGACGTCGCCGACGACGGCGACGACTGGTGCCGCGAGCTTCGCGGCCCCTACATCTCCGGCCACCCGCTCGAGCGTCGAGACAACGGTCCGTTGCTCCACCGTGCTACCCGACGCGATCACCGCCACCGGCGTCGTAGCGGCAGTGCCCGCCTCGATCAGCGCGCTCGCCACATGGCCGAGGTGGTCGTCGACACGCGTGAGCACGAGCGTGTCGGCTGTGCACGCCGCCCAGTCGACCTTGCCGGTGACGTCGATGACCTGCACGCTGCGCCTGCGCCCCGCGGTGAGCGGGACTCCGGCATGTGCCGGGATCGCGATGACACCGGCCACACCGGGAACGACCTCGAACGGAACGCCCGCCTTCGCGCACGCAAGAGCCTCGTCAGCGCCGGTCGGGTGCACGAACGGGTCGCCGTCGAGCAGCCGGACGACCGCGCGTCCGCTCTTCGCGGCGGCGAGCGCCAGCCTTCCTCGGGCGGCCGCCGTCAGTGGCAAGCCGTCCTCGTCGAGGCCACCCTCGACGACCTCGACGTCGTCGGCAGCGTGGACGAGCAGATCTCGGTGGTGCGGCTCCTCGATGACGACGACGTCGGCGTCGGCGAGAACCTCGGCGGCCCGCAGTGTCAGCAAGCCGGGGTCGCCCGGGCCGGCTCCGACGAAGGCGACACTGCCGACGATTGGACTTTTCCTGGTGGTCACGGAACGGTCTCCTGTTCCAGCGCCCGGTCATGGGCGCCGACGAGCGCTCCTGCCCCGTCGTCGAGCATCTCGGTCGCCAGGTCGCGTCCCAGTTGCTCGGCCGCCGTCAACGGGCCGGTAGCGGACTTGCGGATGCTCACCGTGCCGTCGGGTGACACGACGACAGCGCGGAGGTAGAGCTCGAGGCCGTCGTCGCCCTCGGCCGCCTCGGCGTACGCACCCACGGGCGCGGTACAGCCGGCCTCGAGCGCGGCGAGGAGGGAGCGCTCCGCGGTGACTGCGGAGCGAGTCGGGGGGTCGTCGAGTGCACGCAGGACGTCGAGCACGTCGTCGTCCGCGCGACACTCGACCGCGAGCGCGCCTTGTCCGGGGGCGGGCAACATCTGCAGCGGGTCGAGGACCTCGGTCGCATCGTCGAGCCGGCCGAGCCGGGCGAGCCCGGCCCGGGCGACGACGACGGCGTCGAACGTGCCGTCGGCCACCTTGGCGAGCCGGCTGTCGACGTTCCCGCGGACGGGCACCACGTCAAGGCCCAGGCCGAGCGCCCGGAGCTGCGCAGCCCGGCGCGGTGCTCCGGTACCGACGCGCGCACCGACCGGGATCTCTGCGAGCGTCAGCCCGTCACGGGCGCAGAGAACGTCGCGCGCGTCCTCCCGCGGTGGAGTCGCGACAACCGTCAGGTCGTCCGCCGGCGCCGTCGGAAGATCCTTGAGGGAATGCACGGCCACGTCGATCCGATGCCCTAGCAGGGCATCACGCAAAGCGCTGACGAAGACACCGGTACCGCCGATCCGGGCGAGCGGCTCGGTGGAGACGTCTCCGCGGGTGGTGATCTCGACCAGCTCGACACGACGCCCGGTCGTCGACGTGATCGCCTCGGCGACGCTGCGCGCCTGGGCCAGGGCGAGGGCGCTGCGGCGGGTCCCCAGCTTGATGGCCGTCATCGGGCGCCACCACCGTCGTCCAGCTCACCCTGATCATGCAGCTTCCGTGCGACACTCCCGGCGTCCACCGACCGGGGGTCGAGGGCGAACAGCTCGCGCAACGCTGCCTCGTACGAGGCACCGTCGGGCTCGACCGCCAGTTCCTTCACCCGGACAGTCGGCGAATGGAGCAGTTTGTCGACGACGCGCCGCACCGTCGACGTGACCTCCGACCGGGTGCGTTCGTCGAGGTCTGGCAGTCGCCCATTCATCCGGACCAGCTCGGACGCCACGACCTCGTCTGCCATCGTCCGCAACGCCACCACCGTCGGCGCCACGCGGGCCCGCTGGCGGGCTGCGGCGAAACCGGCGAGCTCCTCGGCCAGGATCGAGCGCACCGCCGCAACGTCCTCAGCCGCCGCAGTGCCCGCTCCGGCACTCTCGGCGACGGACGCGAGATCGGCGGCGACCACCCCCGGCAGCTCGTGGACCGCTGCGTCCACGTCGCGTGGCAGGGCAAGGTCGAGGATGCGCAACGGTCGTCCGTTCCGCCCGGTCACGGCGGCCTCGACGATCTCGTACGGCAAGACCACACCCGGGGCGCCGGTGCAGGAGACGACCAGGTCGGCGGTGACGAGCGCCGCCGGCAGCTCGCTCATGGGCACCGCGTGGCCACCTACGGTTTCCGCCAGCCGGGCCGCGTGCTCGAGCGTCCGGTTGGCGACGACGACCTCCGCGCCCGCGCGATGCAGCTTCGCGGTCGCCAGCGCGGCTATCGACCCCGCGCCGACCACGAGCGCCGTCAGACCCGTCACTCCGTCGGGGGCCACGGCCGCGAGACCGACCGTGACCACGGACCGTCCGGCCGAGTCGATCGCAGTCTCCGCGTGCGCCCGCTTCCCGACCCGCAACGCCGTCGGGAACAGCTCGCCGAGCACCCGACCGGTCACACCGGAGGCGTGGGCCAGCCGAAACGCTTCGCGCACCTGGCCGAGGATCTGGCTCTCGCCGACGACCATCGAATCGAGCCCGCAGGTCACGTAGAACAGGTGTAAGACCGCGCGGTCGTCGTAGTGGACATAGAGGTAGCGCGTGAGCTCGTCGAGGCCGACGTCGAGGTGACGGGACAGCAGCCGTCCGATCTCCTCGACGCCGCCGTGGAACGTCGCCGCGTCGGCATAGATCTCGACCCGGTTGCAGGTGACCACGGCGACCGCCTCGGAGAGGTGCGCGGACGTGTGCACCTCGTCCAGCAGCTTGCCGACCGCGTCGTGCCCGAGAGCGGCACGCTCCAGGACCTCGACGGGCGCGGTGTGATGCGAGAGTCCGACGACCAGGATCGTCATGCGTTCACCGCCTCGGCCAGCTCGGCCGCCTGCTCGGCGGTGAGCGCGAGCGCGGCGGCGCCGTTCTTGCGCTGCTCGTGGTACGCGAGGATCTGCAGCTCGATCGACAGGTCGACCTTGCGGAGATCGACGCCCTCGGGCACCTGGAGCAGGGTCGGGGCGAAGTTCAGGATGCTCGTCACCCCGGAGCCGATCAGCCGGTCGCACACCTGCTGGGCCGCCGGGGCTGGCGTTGCGATCACTCCGATGGCGATCTGGTGCTCGGCCACCAGGACTTCGAGTTCGTCGGCATGGCGGACCTCGAGGCCGGCGACGTTCTCTCCGGTCCGGGTGGGATCGGCGTCGACGAGCGCGGCAACGCGGAACCCGCGCGAGGCGAACCCGGCGTAGTTGGCCAGTGCGTGCCCCAGGTTTCCGATCCCGACGATCACGACCGGCCAGTCCTGGGTCAGCCCGATCTCGCGCGCGATCTGGTAGCGGAGGTAGTCCACCTCGTAGCCGACGCCACGAGTGCCGTACGACCCGAGATAGGACAGGTCCTTGCGGAGCTTGGCGGAGTTGACCCCCGCCGACTCCGCCAGCTCATCGGATGAGACAGTGGCCACACCACGCTCGGCCAGGCCCGCGAGTGCGCGCAGGTACACCGGCAGTCGTGCGACGGTCGCCTCGGGCACGCCCCTGGCGGCGTTGCCCGAGGTGGGCTCGGCCGTTGGGCGAGGCGTGCGACGGGTCACAGTACTCCCGGGTAGGCCGGCCGGTGACGGATGAGCCACACGGCCGGTGAAGTGCGTCAGGAACCAGCGTAGGTCCTTGTGAACACGGGCACAAAGTTGCGCAACGCGCCCTCTTGATCTATACGCGCCCCCGCTCCCCGGTCACCTGGCTGGACGCCTGACCTGACGCGGCTGGTCCGGGGCGGAAAGTGCCACCGCCGCGAGTGACTGGGAAGTTCGACCCGGGCAGCTTCCCAGTCAACCGCGAGCCGTCGAAGGTCCGAATTCCGGTCGTGAGGAGCGGACCGGTGACGATCGGTCGCCCGCCACCAGCGTGGCGGCATCAGGACCAGGGGATCTGGGGCGAGCAGTGGAAGCGGATACCCATCGCCGCCCACCGTGTTCCCTGGGCGGCCAGTCGCAGGCGGAAATCCGCCCAGTCCCGCCGTGCGGACGGTGACCAAGCGACCTCAGCGAGGGCGGGCAGCCTCGGGTAGGCCATGGTCTCGAGGTCGCCGATGTCCGCCACGGTCTCCGTCCACAGTGCCGCCTCGACGCCCAGCACGTCCGCCTCCTCGACGCCGTCGATCAGCGTCGCCGGGTCCCAGTCGTACGCGTCCCGGACGTCGACGTACCCGGCCCAGTCGTTGCCGAGCTCGGTCGACCCGTCGTACTTCATGTCGAGGTATGCCCGGTCCGCCGGCGACAGGATGACCTGGGCACCCTTCTGCACGGCCTGGACCGCCTGGGCCGGACCGGGTCCGGTGTTCCAGTACTGGACGACCGTGCCCCGCTCGAGGGGGCCAGCCATCAGCTCCTGCCAGCCCACCGAGCGCTTGCCGATCGCTGCGACGATCTTCTGCACGCGCTCGGTGAACGTGGCGTAGTCCTCGTCGGTCATGGTCTGGGCTTCGTCGCCGCCGATGTGCAGGAACGGCCCCGGTGTCATCGCGGCAACCTCCCCGAGCACGTCCTCGAGGAAGGCATACGTGATGGGCTTGTCCACACAGAGGGCACTGAATCCGACGTCGGTACCCGTGAACGGTGCGGCAGCATTGCCGTCGCGGTTGAGCTCCGGATATGACGCGAGCGCGGCATTGCTGTGCCCCGGCACGTCGATCTCCGGTACGACGGTCATGTACCTAGCGGACGCGTATTCGACGAGCTCGGCGTAGTCGGCCTTGGTGTAGAACCCCCCGCTGCCGCCGCCGACCTCGGTACTGGCACCGATGCGGGTCAGTTCCGGCCAGCCGTCGATCGCGATTCGCCAACCCTGGTCGTCGGTCAGATGCAGGTGGAGCACATTGAGCTTGTAAAGCGCCGCGAGGTCGATGAACCGCTTGACCTCGGCCACCGAGAAGAAGTGTCGCGCAACGTCGAGCATCGCTCCCCGCCACGCGAACCTCGGAAGATCCGATATCCGCGCGCCGGCTACCTCGGGTCGGAAAGGGCCGCTCGTGACGGAGGCTTGCACGAGCTGACAAAAGGTCTGCACGCCGTTGAAGAGACCCGCCGGCTCGTGTGCGAGCAGCACCACGCCGTCGGGTGTCACCTCGAGTTCGTAGCCCTCGGCACCGAACCGGGCGGCCCCGTCGAGCCGCACGGCGAGGCCGCCGTCTGCACCCGGCTCCGACGAGACCGTCAGCGCGACGCCGGTCAGGGACCGCACTGCGTCGGCTAGGTGCTCGGCGACCGGGATCGCTGCGGGATCCGCCCGGATGTGCGTCGACTCGTCGAGCACGAACGACCCTGCACCAGCCACAGCAGACACGGGGGCGGGAACGACGCCGATCCCGATCATGTAGCCAGGGCCTGTCGCAACCTGGCCTCGTCGACACGCCAGACGTCGTGCTGCCGCCCGTCGACGACCGTGACCGGGATCTGCTCACCGTATCGGCGCTGCAGCTCCGGGTCGTCGAGAATGTTGCGCTCTTCGAAGGTCTCGCCCAGCTCCGCGCACACGCGCACGACGACCTCGCGGGCCTCGTCGCACAGGTGGCACCCGGGCTTGCTGAAGAACAGGACGCGGGAACCACGCCCGGTGGTCATCGTCGGTCCTTCCTCGCGTGCCCCTGCCAGCAAGCCACCCTAGCGAACGGAACCTGGGCTCCGGAGGCGCCGGACCACTACGCTCGGAGCATGCCCTTCCGGCCCTACCGGAGCCTGCGGGACCGGTTCGTTGTCGCCGGAGAGGCGGCGGCGGCGGCCGCCGAGGCGGAGGCAGGCATCGATCTACCAGCCGACTCGCGCGCGGCCGCCTTCTTCGACCTCGACAACACGCTTCTCCGCGGCGCCTCACTGTTCTATTTCGCTCGAGGGCTGTACTCGCGCAAATTCGTCCGGGCTCGCGACCTGGCCCGGTTCGGGTACCAGCAGGTTCGTTTCAAGATCGGCGCCGAGGATCCCGAACATGTCCATGGCGCCCGCTCCGCCGCCTTGTCCTTCATCGCCCACCGCTCGGTCGCCGAGCTGAAGGAGATGGGCGAGGAGATCTTCGAGGAGACCATGGCGGGCAAGATCTGGCCAGGGACACATGCCCTCGCTCGGATTCACCTGGACCAGGGACAACGTGTCTGGCTGGTGACGGCGACGCCGGTCGAGATCGCGACGATCATCGCGAAGCGACTCGGACTCACCGGCGCCCTCGGCACGGTGGCCGAACACGCCGACGGCGTCTATACCGGACGCCTGGTCGGCGACCTGCTGCACGGACCGGCGAAGGCGGAGGCCGTCCGGGCCCTGGCCGCTCGTGAGGGCCTCGAGCTCGAACTGTGCTCTGCCTACAGCGACTCGGCGAATGACATACCGATGCTGTCATTGGTGGGGCATCCCTGCGCGATCAACCCCGATGCCGCGCTGCGGGCGTACGCGCGAGAACGGGGTTGGCGAATTCGCGACTACCGAGGGCGCCGCCGCAACACCGCCATCGGCGTGGCAGCGGGCGCGGGTGCGGTCGGCGGGGCATTGGGCGGTGTGGCGCTGGCGCAGCGCCGCCGTCGCGGCTGAGGCCCATCAGAAGAAGGTTCTCTGGCGGCTGGCCAGGAGCGTGCGCAGGGTCTGCTGGATGGTCTCGCGTATCCGGTCGGTGAGGTCGAAGACCAGCATCGGGTCCTCGGCGGTGCCTGCGGCGTACTGGTCGGTCGGAATCGGCTCGCCGAACTCTATGATCCACTTCGATGGAAGAGGCACCAGTCCGAGCGGTCCGAGCCAGGGGAACGTCGGCGTCACGGGCACGTAGGGAAGTCCGACCAACCGGGCCAGTGTGCCGAGATTGGCGATCAAGGGGTAGGTCTCCTCGGCGCCGACGATCGAGCACGGCACGATCGGGACCCGGGATCGGATCGCCGCAGACACGAAGCCGCCCCGCCCGAACCTCTGGAGCTTGTAGCGCTCCGCAAACGGCTTCCCGATTCCCTTGAAGCCCTCCGGCCACACGCCTACGACCTCGCCGGACTTGAGCAGCCGCTCGGCGTCCTCGTTGCATGCCAGCGTGGTTCCGCTCTTGCGTGCGAGGTCGGCCAGGAACGGCAGTTGGAACACGAGGTCGGCTCCGAGCATGCGCAGGTGGCGGTGCGCTGGGTGCTCGTCATGGACGGCGACCTGTGTCATGAGCGAGTCGAGCGGGATCGTGCCGGAGTGGTTGGCGACGACCAGGGCGCCACCCTCGGCAGCCACGTTCTGGGCTCCGCGGACCTCCACCCGGAACCAGTACCGATAGAGCGGCCGCAACAACGGCAGGAGGGCGGTCTCGGTGAGCTCTTCGTCGAAGCCGAACGGATCGACCCGGTAGTCGCCGGTGATCCGCCGTCGCAGGAAGGCGGCGGCCTGCTCCGCTCTTTGTTCCACGTCGGGCCCGAAGACCTGCCGCGCGAGCTCGCCGATGAGCAAGAGCAGCCCGTCGACGGAGGCGACGCCAGGTGTCGCCGAGGGCCGTTCGGCCCGCTGGGACGGCCCCGCGGGCTTCGTCTGCTTCGCCGCTGCCTCAGCCCGCCTTTCCGCCGGCTTCACTCGCTTTGCCGCTGGCCCCACCCGCTTGGGGGCCGCCGTCAGCCCTCGCGCAGCGGCCGACGGCGTCGTGCCGCGTCGCGTGGCCCCTCGGCCCGGACGTCCAGCAGCACCGATCTGTCCGTTCGAGTCAGCCATCCGCGGAACCCGTCCGCCGGATAGCCTCTACGAGTCTTCGCTCCAGGGATTCGACCCGGTCGCGGTCGAGAGCGCCGCCCCGGCACCGCGCCTCCACGAACGTCTCGAAGGCTTGTGCCGTGTCGTGCTCCGGTGTGAATAGAAGCTGCTGCTTCATACGCGTGGTGTCGACACCCCGGCCGTACGTGAGGAACCTGATCTGCTCAGGCGAGAAATCGGCCAGCTTGGCCCGCTTGAACAGCCCTCCCACGGTCGACGAGGCCAGCCGCGGCAGAGGCACCACGGGCCGGCCGGCGCGGCGCGCGGCCTGGCTCAGCATGAGCGCACCCTCGCCCGCGACGTTGAACGTGCCTGGTCGATCGTTCAGCGTCGCGAGGCGCAGCGCCGCGAGGCCGTCGTCCTCGTGGATGAACTGCAGCCGTGCGTCATGCCCCAACACGACCGGTATCACCGGCAGTGTGAAGTAGCTGGT
>DAIUDS010000094.1:0-8958 GCA_036845485.1 Jiangellaceae bacterium | reverse complement strand
CCAGCTCGACCAGGGCGTCGAACATCCGTTGCCCGGCGGTGCGCGGATCCAGAGTGCCATCGGCGGCCGGACACGGCGCGGCCAGTGAGTCCAGCGCCGCCCGGACGATCGCCACGGACTCGGCGTCGCCGCCGCCGCCGAACCGCGTCACCCCATCACCCAGGTCGGTGAACCGCAGGTCCCGCCGAGTGAAGGCCCGCTCCTCACGGTCCTCGAGCGCGTCGGCGTCGAGGACGTGGACGAGGTAGCGGCCGAGGTTGGCCAGCTCGGCCGGGTCATGCTGGACCGCCCACTTGGCCAGCTCGGTTTCGGCCGCGCGCAGCTGCGCCGGCTCCAACGCGCCAGGCAGGCGGACCATCGTCTTGGCCACGACCCGGGCGTGTTCCATCGAGATGCGCCCCGATGCCAGTTGGGTGGTGGTCGCCGGCATCGACCACGAACCCGTCGATCCGCCGATGTTGACGCCGTAGTCGACCGGAGCCCCGGCGGCCGTGACCACCGAATCGTCGTCGCCCAGCCCGGTCTCGACCAGGCAATTGGCCAGATCCACCCGCGCCTTCGCCTCACCCGGACGCAGCCGCAGCCGGTGCCGCAGCCACGCGGTGGTCGACGACGCACCCAGCCGGCGGCCCAGATCGCGGCCGTCCGCCTCCCGGACCAGCCGCAACGACAACTCGGCCTGCCGGGCCGCCAGCCGCTCACACTGCGCAAGCGCATCGGCCAGGTCGTCGTCGGAAAGCGACCAGATATCGGCACCAACCGTCTTGTCCAACGCGTCATCGACAGCCACCAATTCGGCCATCACCGGATGACCGACCGAGCCGAACAACGCATTATCCATGGCCTCAACAATAATGGCCAGTACCGACAATCTGGTCCGTAATCCAGGCCTTGTGGATAGAGACTCGCTGTTGCCCAGTAGATGTGTGCACAACGTCGATCAACGGATCACCGCTGCGGGACCCGCGCCATTATTCAGCACATTTCATCAGTGGCGATACAAGCAAAGGCGCTCTGCAGGACACGCGAGGCGACATCACCGCCCCCGGCGAACGGAGCCCTTGCGCCTCGGTGCGCGTAGCTGCAGTCCCCGGCCGCGAACGGAGCCCTAGGCCTCGTGCATGTGCGATTCCTCGCCCGCGCCCGACGCCGGCGCCGAGACGAACGAACCCGGATCCGCGCTGAACGCTTGCAAACACCCGGGTCCGCAGAAGTACCACGTGTGTCCGTTCAACTCCATTTGCCACCGGGCGCCCTCGACCTCGACGGCCATGCCGCAGACCGGGTCGACTGCCTCCGCAACCGACGCCGAGGCGGGCCCCACTGCACGCAGCTCACCCTGCGCACGTCGAGCAACGAGCTCTGCGAGTACCGCAACCGCTATCTCATGGTGGTCGGTCGAGCCGAGATCCAGGCCGGCGGGCGCCTGCACCCGGGCCAGGTCGGCCTCGGGGACGCCCCGATCACGCAGGTAGCCGAGAGTCGCATCGGCCCGCTTGCGCGACGCGACCAGCCCAACGTATCCCGCAGAGGTACGCAACGATGCCTCGAGCGCCTCCTCGTCCGCCTCCCCCTGTGTCGCGATGACGACCGCCGACGTACCGTCGATCGCCACGTTCGCCAGCCCGTCGGCTTCGGCCACGGCAGCCGACCGCCAGCCCAGATCATCGGTCAGCGCGATCAAAGTCGTCACCGCTGGTGACCGCCCGACGGCCACCACGAGCGGCACGGGCACGAAAGGCTCGACATACACGGCAAGCGCCCCCTCACTGCCGCACGCCATGGGCTTGACGACGGCGCCTTCGCCGAAGGCATCCGCGGCCTCGGGCGGGATCCCGAGCAGGATCAGCCGCGAATGGCCGTCCTGCAAAGCAGTCAACGCCTCGCGTCGGACGGTCGGCTGGGCACAGGCGCCGCCTAGCCAGCCTCGCATCGCGCCGTCACCGAACACCAGGGCCCGGGAACCCACCTGTCCTGACGACGGCGCGCGCCGCCACACGACCGTCGCGAGCACGAAGGCCTCGTTGCGCGCCGCCCGATCGGCAGCCTCGGCCAGGATCGCGTCCGTCATCCGGATGCGAACCAAGCGAGACCGGCTGATGGGCGACGCGGCCTCATCGTTGCTCTGTCTCCTGCAGGGCTGTCCACACCCGGGAGGGCAGTACCGGCATGTCGATGTTCCGCACACCCAGATGTGCGAGGGCATCGATCACGGCGTTGACATAGGCGGCCGGAGAGCCGACGGTGGCCGACTCGCCCACGCCCTTGGCGCCGATCGGGTGGTGCGGAGAGGGCGTGACAGTGGCGCCCAGCTCGAACCGTGGGGTCTCCCACGCCGTCGGGATCAGGTAGTCCATGAAGTTGGAGCCGATGCAGTTGCCATCCTCGTCGAAGGTGATGAACTGCATCGAGGACATTGCGTACCCCTCGGCCAGGCCGCCGTGGATCTGGCCGTCGACGATCATCGGATTGATCCGTACACCGCAGTCGTCGACGGCGACCATGCGCCGCACGGTCCACTGCCCGGTTTCCGGGTCGACGTCGACCACGACGACGTAACTGCCGAAGGGGTAGGTCATGTTCGGCGGGTCGTAGTAGTGCACACCCTCCAGGCCGGGTTCCATGCCGTCGGGCAGGTTGCTGTACGCGGCGAGGGCGACGTCCTGGATCGTGACCGCCTGGGTGGGCGAACCCTTCACGAAGAACCGCCCCGCCTCCCAGGCCATGTCGTCCTCGGACGCCTCGAGCAGATGAGCGGCGATCTTGATTGCCTTCTCGCGAAGCTTGCGGGCGATGACGGCGGTGGCCGCTCCGCCGACCGGCGTGCTGCGCGACGCATAGGTGCCCAGACCGTAGGGCGTGTTGTCGGTGTCGCCTTCCATCACCTTGACGTCGCCGACCGGGATGCCGAGCTCGTTGGCGACGATCTGTGCGAACGTCGTCTCGTGTCCCTGACCCTGGCTGCGCACGCCGAGTTTGAGGATCGCCTTCCCGGTTGGGTGCACCCGCAGCTCCGCCGAGTCGAACATCCGCAGGCCCGCGATGTCGTACTCCTTGCCGTGCCCGGCGCCCACGACCTCGGTGAAGCTGGCGATACCGATACCCATCAGGCGGCCCTCCGCCCGCGCCGCCGCCTGCTCGGCCCGCAGGTCGTCGTAACCGACGATCTCCAGTGCCTTCTGCAGAGCGCGCGGATAGTCGCCGGAGTCGTAGACGAAACCGGTCGGCGACTCGTACGGGAACTGGTCGGGCTTGATGAAGTTGCGCATGCGGATCTCGGCCGGGTCGATTCCCAGCTCGTAGGCCGCATTCTGAACGAGCCGCTCGATGAGGTACGACGCCTCCGTCACCCGGAACGAGCAGCGATAGGCGACGCCGCCGGGTGCCTTGTTGGTGTACGCGCCCTTGGTGACCACGTAGGCGGCGGGGTAGTCGTAGGAACCGGTGACGATGTGGAACAGGCCGGCCTTGAACTTCGTGGGCTGGGCGTCGGCAAAGAACGCGCCGTTGTCCGACAGCATGTCCACGCGCAGACCGAGGATCTTGCCCTCGCTGTTCAGAGCGAGCTCGCCGCGCATGTGGTAGTCGCGAGCGAAGCCGGTGGAGATCAGGTTCTCGGTGCGCGTCTCGACCCACTTCACCGGCCGTCCGATCACCAACGACGCCGCAGTCGCCACCACGTAGCCCGGGTAGATCGGCACCTTGTTGCCGAAGCCGCCGCCGATGTCCGGCGACACGATCCGGATGTTCTGCTCGGGCAGGCCCGTAACCATCGCGAACAGCGTTCGGTGGGCGTGCGGGGCCTGCGACGTCATGTATACGGTGACGTGCTTGGTGGCCGGGTCGACGTCGGCCACGCACGCGCATGTCTCGAGGGGCGCCGGGTGTGAGCGGGGGTAGTGGGTGTCGAGCCTCACGACGACGTCGGCAGCCTCGAAGGCGCCGTTGGTGGCCTCCTCGTCGCCCGACTCCCAGGTGTAGCAGGCGTTGTCGGTCTGGCCGTCCTTGTCGTCTCGGATCAGCGGTGCACCCTCGGCCAGCGCCTGCTGAGGCGTGAGCACCGGGGGCAGCATGTCGTACTCGACGTCGATCAGGTCGAGTGCGTCGTAGGCGGCGTACGGACTTTCCGCGATGACCGCGGCCACCTCCTGGCCCTGGAACCGCACCTTGTCGGTGGCGAGCACGGCCTGGGTGTCACCGGAGAGCGTCGGCATCCAGGCCAGGTTGTACGCCTCCAGGTCGCGGCCGGTCAGGACAGCGACGACGCCCTCAACGGCCGCCGCTGCAGCCGTGTCGATCGACACGATTCGCGCGTGCGGCACTGGGCTGCGCAGGAGCGCGAGATGGAGCATGCCAGGGAGCACGATGTCGTCGACGTAGCGACCGGCACCTTGGACGAAGCGCTCGTCCTCCATGCGGCGCACGGAGTGACCAACGCCGCCTATCTCGGCAGATGTCGTCGTCTCGTGGACCGTGTCCGTCGTCATCGCCGCACTCCCCTATTCGCCGGTTCCGACGGACTGCATTTCGCGCGCAGCCGCCTGGATCGCCTTGACGATGTTCACATAGCCGGTGCACCGGCACAGGTTTCCGGAGATCGCCCACCTGATCTCGTCGTCGGTGGGATCCGGATTGGTCTCCAGGAACTCGGTTGCGACGAGCATCATGGCCGGCGTGCAGAACCCGCATTGCAGCCCGTGCTCCTGTTTGAACGCACGTTGGACGGCGCTCAGGTCACCGTTGTCGCGCAGGCCTTCGACCGTGGTGATGCTTCGGCCATCGGCCTGGACGGCGAAGAGCGTGCAGGACTTGACCGGCTTGCCGTCGAGCAGGACGGTGCACACCCCACAGCTCGTCGTGTCGCAGCCGATGTGCGTGCCGGTCAGGCCGAGCTGGGTGCGGATGAAGTCGGCGAGAAGAACCCTCGGCTCGACATCCGCTTGCCGCTCGGTCCCGTTGACCATGACCCTGACGTCCACCTGCTCCTCCTCACGCCGCTTCGGCGAGCACGACGGCCCGGGCTAGTCCACGTCGTACGAAGGTGCGCACCACGGAACGCTTGTACTCCGCCGAGCCCCTGACATCGGTGCGTGGCTCCGCCGCTGCGGCGGCACGGTCTGCCGCCTCGGCGAAGAGCTCGTCGCCGGGTGACTGGCCGGTCAGCATCTGCTCGGCTTCGATGGCCTTGATGTTCTTCGGACCCACCGCCGTCAGCGCGATTCCCGCGTGTCCGATACTGGTCCCGTCCGCTTCCAGCTGGAGGTGGACGGCAACGCCGACCGTCGCGTAGTCGCCCACCTTGCGCTCGAGCTTCAGGTAGGCGCCACCTGCGGGGCCGTCGTAGCGCGGGACGTGGATCTCGGTCAGCAGCTCGTCGGGCTCGAGCGCGCTGGTGAACAGGTCGACGAAGAAGTCGTCGGCCGCGATCGTGCGGTCGCTACCGGACCGTCGGGCGACGAACTCGGCGCCGCAGGCCAGCATCACCGCTCCCCAGTCACCTTGCGGGTCGGCGTGGGCCACCGAGCCGCCGATCGTGCCGAGATTGCGGACCAGGGGATCCGATATCCAGGGTGCGGCCGCGGCCATGGTGTGGTTCTCGGCCTTCACGAGGTCGGAACCAGCCAGATCGTTGTGACGAGCCAGGGCGCCGACTCGCAGGTGGCCGTCGGCCACCTCGATCGAGTCCAGGCCGGGGACCCGGTTGATGTCGACCAGGGTCGCCGGCGAGGCCAGGCGGAGTTTCATTAGCGGGATCAGGCTCTGGCCACCGGCGAGGATCTTCACGTCCTCGCCGCCCTCGGTCAGGATCGCGAGGGTTTCGTCCACGCTGGTCGGTGCCAGGTAGTCGAAGGCCGCTGGGTACATGGGCGCCTCCAGTTCGGGAAGACGGCCCCCCGTCGGCGAAACGCGCGTGAGTCAGCCTAACCCGGATAGTTGCCAAGTGGAACAGTGTCGCCGACCGCTCAGCCGGCGCTGATGTCGAGCATCTCCTCGATGCTGCAGACCTTGAGCCGCGGCCGGCCGGTCCGGGTGCCGCTCGCCACCTCGTACTCGTCCACGAGCAACCACTGGCCCCACCCGACGTACCGGACGCCGCGCCGCTCGAGAAGATCGGTGACCGCTTCGGGCTCCGGTTCGGCCGGTGGTTCGAACATGGGCGCGTCCACGAGCAGCGTCCGCACGGTCTCGGCAGCGTCGCTCTTGTTCGTTCCGATCACACCGGTAGGGCCCCGTTTGATCCAGCCGGCAACGTAGGTGCCGTACCCGTCGGAACCGACGACCCGGCCCTCGACGTTGGGCACCGTCCCTGAGGCGTCGTCGAACGGCAGCCCCGGCAGTGCCCGACCCGCGTAACCGATCGCCCGGAAGACGGCCTGTGCGGGAAGCTTCTCCGTGGGCCCGGCTCCGACCAGCCTGCCTTCCGCGTCGATGGTCGTGCGCTCTACCACCACGCCCTCGACCCGTTCGCTGCCCAGGATCTCGATCGGGCGCGTCCAGAACCGGAAATGGATCCGGCGCGGCGCTCCGGTCAGGCCGCGATCGGCCCACTCGCGCAAGACGTCGACGTTCCGACGCGCCACCCGGTTGCTCTCGACAATCTCCTCACCGGCCGGGTCGAGCGCCAGGTCCGCAGAGTCCACCACGAGGTCCACGCCGTCGAGCGCCGTGAGCTCGCGAAGTTCCGGCGTGGTGAACTTGGCGTGGGCCGGCCCACGACGGGCCAGCAGGTAGACGTCCGAGGCCTGCGCCGCGCGCCACGCCTCCAGAGCATGGTCGGGAAGGTCCGTCGCGACGAGCGCCTCTGCATCCGTCACGAGCATCCGGGCGACGTCGAGGGCGACGTTTCCCGCGCCCACCACAACGGCCTGGCGGGCCTGCAGGAACCTCCGGGGGACGGCGTGCGGATGGCCGTTGTACCAGGCCACGAAGTCCGCCGCAGCAAAGCTTCCCTCGAGGTGCTCGCCCGGGACGGCGAGGCTGCGTTCGTTCGGAGACCCGATCGCATGGATCACTGCGTGGTAGTGCCGGCGCAGGTCGTCCGCGGTCAGGTCGACGCCGTAGGTGACGTTGCCCAGGAACCGCACGTCCGGCGAGGCGAGGATCCGGGCCATGACGGTCGACACGGACTTGATCTTCGGATGGTCGGGGGCGACTCCGTACCGGACCAGCCCGTACGGGGCGGGCAGCGCCTCGATGACGTCGACGCTCACCGGTGTCTGCGCGTCCAGCAAGGCACCTGCCGCGTAGACGCCCGCGGGCCCCGCGCCGACGACCGCGACCCGCAAGGGCCGCCCGCCGGGCTTCCCGGCGCCATCACCGTTCGGGCTTTCGACCACGTTGTGATCGTCGCCTGCCGGTGCGGTCCTTGTCACGTCGCCTTGCGCCACCGTAAGACTGGTCTAGGGAGGATCCATGCCCCCGTCGCCGCCCCGTCCGGTCGGTGCCTCGGGCTCTGGCTGCCGTTCCGGACCGCCCGGCATGTCATCCGCGAAGGTCACGTCCGCATGCTCATCGGCGAAGTCGCCTTCGTCCTCCGCGAGGTGCTCGTCCGCTCGACTGCCCGACCCGTCGGGACCGTCATCGCGTGGCTCGCTCATATCGCTGCCTCTCGTCGCCGGACACGGTCGACAGAGGATGTACCCGTCGATGCGCCTGGTACGCCTGGTGCGCCCGCGGCCGGGATCACGCGTTGGCCAACCGTGAGGCGGCGAGCCCGAACCGCTCCGGTGCACGGCCTGTACCGAGGGCAAGATCGGCGAGGATTCGGCCGATCGCCGGCGCGAACTTGAAGCCATGACCCGAGAAGCCGGTGGCGGCGACGACCGGGCCCACCCGGTCGATCACGAAGTCCGCGTTGTCGGTGAGCGTGTAGAGACAGGGCGTTGCCGATGGACGGTCGACGTCGGCTCCGGGGATCCAGGCTCCGACGTAGTCCTGTAGCTCGCGGAGCCGACGCCCGTCCACGGCCCGCTCGTCGGTTTCCGGGTCGACGAGCGGGCCGACGGCGTGGAGACCGACCTTCACACCGTCCGGACCGGCCAAGCCGTAAGCGCCGCGCGGGGTGGCACCGCCCCGGGTTCGCGCGTCGCCCAGGTGGTGGATGAAGCTCGGCCACGTCGCAGCGGCATCGCGCGGGGGGAAGTGAGCGGGCTGCTCGAGGGTCACCGTCAGTCGTGGGAGCGCAACGATGTTTGCCAGCAGCGATCCGGTCCATGCCCCGGCTGCGACGACAGCCGTCCGCGCCGTCCAGACCTCGTCCGGGCCGCGGATCTCGACGCCGGCCGTACCCGGCACGATCGACTCGACGCGCACGCCGTGGCGGACGTCGGCACCGTACGCCGCCGCCGCCCGCTGGAACGCGACGACGGCTCGGTCGGCGTGGACCCGGCCACCGTGCGGATGGAACAAGACGGGTCCGTCGAAGCGCAGCCCCGGCCAGCGCAGCTCGGCAGCGCGCGGCTCGAGAAGCTCTGTGGCATGCCCGCTCTGTCGCAGCGTTGCCGTAAGCGTCTCGATGACCGCGGCTTCCCCGTGGTCCACCACCCCGGTCCAGTTGAGCAGCTCTTCGTCGACGTCGGCTTCGAGGTCTGCCCAGAGCTCGAAGGCGTTCGCGGCCAGAGCCACGTAAAACGGGTCCTCGTAGGAGAGCCGCACGATCCGCGAGCTGCCGTGAGAGCTGCCCCGGTCGTGACCGGGGGTGAACCGTTCCAGGAGTACGACGTCGACGCCACGACGAGACAGCTGCCAGGCCGCTGCGGATCCCATGGCGCCTCCGCCAACGACCACCACATCGACCGCCTGCACGGCACATTTCTATCCCACCCGACCGGGCCGACCGGTGATGCGGGAAGATTCGAGACGTCGACCGTCGTTGTTCGGACGATGGCCGGCGTGGGGACGCGGTCGAGGCGGGACGGACAGAGCGGGAGCTACAGATCGAGCTGGAAGCGTGGTTCT
>DAIUDS010000093.1:0-8970 GCA_036845485.1 Jiangellaceae bacterium | reverse complement strand
GTCGAGAAGCCGGCCCGGCCGCTCGAACCGCATCCGATGGATGCGCGCCGGTGACCCCATCGGCACGGTCTCGACCACGACCAGCGATTCGCCGTCGCGATCCCAACTTGCCCGGTCGACGCTCTCCCAGTCGATCGCATAGAACCCGTCGGCAACTGGGATCAACAGCCGCCGATCGGTCGCGGCGGCGGTCCCCGATGTCAGGGTCGCCGTCGCCAGCAGGCGTTCGCCGGCCTCGAGGGGCAGCCCAGCGGTCCGCGGCGAACGGCGGAAGAACGCGGGCATGATCGAACCCTATCCGCGCCGACGATCGGAGCTTCGGCCTAGTCCAGGGTGATGCCGCACTCCTCCCTGAGGTACTCGTCGACCCGGTCGCCGGCCTCCTCGAGGGCTGCGGCGTCCTCCTCGAGCTGCGTGCTCAGGTCCTCCAACTGCTGTGCGGCCGACTCCGGATCGCTCAGATCCAATTCGTCGACGGCGTCCATGACGCTCTCGGCGGAGGAGACGATCGCCTCCCAGTCGTCGGCGATCTCCGCCGGAGCATCAACCGCGCGCATTGCCTTGACGGCTTCGTCCAGCACGGCTAATGATCCTGCTGGATCGGTGACGTCGAGATTCTCGGTCGCGTCGGTGAGCGCGTCCTCCGCGGCATGGACCTCCTCGCAGAAGCCGTCGGCGGTTTCGTCGCCGGTCGGCTCACTCGAGGAGTCGGAGTCGGGGGACTCGCCCACCTCGCCAGGGCTCGCGTCGGACCCCGACGCATCGGAGTCGTCGTCGCCGCCACACCCAGCGAGCAGCGAAACACTCAGCGCGAGCACGACGCCGGCACGTTGCAAGCCACGCACAGGACTCTCCTTCGCGATCGCAGCAAAACCTGCCCGATCCCATCAGTGCGACGCCGTGCCGTCAACGCAGGTATTCGCGAAGTGCCGCGGCGAACCGCCCGCGGCGCAGCTTGGCCAATGTCTTGGCCTCGATCTGCCGTACCCGCTCACGGGTCACGCCGAACCGCCGCCCGACCTCTTCGAGTGTGTGAGCCTCGCCGTCGTCGAGCCCGTACCTGAGCCGCACGACGGCCTGTTCGCGCTCGCCGAGCGACTCCAGAACCTGGTCGATGTGATCCTTGAGCATCAGCTGCGCGACGAACTCCGCCGGGGTCTCGGAGTCCCCGTCCTCGATGAGATCGCCCAGCTCGTTGTCAGGGGTCTCACCCACCGGAGTGTGAAGGCTGATCGGTTCCGAGGCGAACGAGAGCAGGTCTACGACCCGGGACGCCTCGATGCCCGTCTCGGCGGCAAGCTCCTCGGGCGTCGGTTCGTGGCCGAGCTCCTGGACCAGCCGACGCTGTACCCGAAGGACCTTGTTCATGCTCTCGACGACATGCACCGGCATCCGGATGGTCCGGCTCTGGTCGGCGAGGGCCCTTGAGATGGCTTGGCGTATCCACCAGGTGGCATAGGTTGAGAACTTGTAACCCCTGACGTAGTCGAACTTCTCGACCGCGCGGATCAGCCCGACGTTACCCTCCTGGACCAGGTCCAGCAGCGGAAGCCCTCGACCGACGTAGCGCTTGGCAACGGACACGACCAGGCGCAGGTTCGCCTCGATGAGCCGGCGTTTCGCCTCGCGCCCGTATCGCGCCAACTGCGCCAGTTCCGCACGCAGGTCGTCGTCGACGTCGCCACCGTTCTCCAGCCGATCCTCGGCGAAGAGCCCCGCCTCGACGGATCTGGCGAGTTCGACCTCCTCGACCGCCGTGAGCAGCGGGACCCGCCCGATCTCGCGCAGGTACTGACGGACCAGGTCTGGCGCACGGTCGACGGACGACCATGAACTCGGGAGCATCACAGCGTCGAGCTCGGCCGGCTCGTCGTCGACCACGGTCAGTTCGGGTGGGCCCGGGGGAAGTTCGTCGTCCAGGTCGACCGGAGGGACCTCGTCGAACCGACGTTGCGCAGGAACGGCAGGCGCGCTCGCCAATTCCGGCACCGGTCCCCGCACCACGACCACCAACCTCGACTGTGGTTCGAGATCCAGTGTGCCGTGTCTGCGCCCGATTGCCCCCACGAATCTCGGGGTTCACCGCGTGACCCCCGAAGTGGGACGACGCCCAAGGCAACGTCGGACCACGTCGGGCAGCCGAGCGTGCGGTCAGAATCGCAGGTTGCGCAGGTAGCTGTAGCCGACCTGAGCGGTCTGCAGCGGCGTCACGTCAGGGGTGTCGTTCTCGACGATGTACTCGTCGACACTGTGCGCCCGGAAGATCCGGGCAAAGTCGATCATCCCGGTGCCGAGATCGGCCATGTCGCCGTCGGCAGCATGCCGATCCTTGACGTGGTACTGCAGCACATCCTGAGGGGCACTACTGATGACGTCGATGGTGAACCCCTCGGGATCGGCTGCGCCGTCGCCGCTCTGGATGCCCCCCGTAACTGCCCAGTAGATGTCGATCTCCAGGTGAACGAGCGACGGGTCCAGCTCGTCAGTCAGCACCTCCCAGGGCGTCGTCCCGCCACCGAGGTCGGTGGTGAATTCGTGGGCATGGTTGTGGTAGCCGTAGAGCAGCCCGGCCGACCGGGCCACTTCGGCCTCGGTGTTCATCTGCGCGGCCCACAGCTTCCAGTCGTCGAGGAGTGACGACGCCAGGAACGGCACCACGATGTACGACTGACCCAGAGTCAGCGCGTTCTCGATCTTCTCCTCCAGCGCATCAGGGCCTGTGCTGATGCCGTCGTGGCTCGACGTCGCCGTGATCTCGATGCTGTCGTAGAACGCACGCAGCTCAGCTGCGGTGCGCCCGAAGTAGCCCAGGGCCTGCTCGACCTTGGGGTAGCCCATGTCGGCGATCGCCGTGAGCGTCGCGTCGAAGCCCGGCGGGCCCCACAACGCGTCACGAACGGTCCAGAGCTGGATGCTGATGAGCCCCGGCGGGACCTTCGAGCGGCCGGTCGGGCGAGCGGTGGCCTGCGCCGGCGCCGCGCCGAGGCCCCCGGCCACCAGGCCGGCGCCGGCCGCTGCGGCCAACGTCCCGCGCAGGAACGAGCGTCGGTCGACTCCGGGTCCGGCCGCCGAACGCCCCAGTGCCCTTTCGCCGTCGAATCCGTAACACATGGCGACTCCTCTCTGGTGGGGCGGATCGCCCCGTCGGTCTGGCACCCCCTGAAATCTCGGTCAGTCCCCGGAGCTGAACGCTGCGTCGAACGCGGCCGAGGGCGGGTCGAACGCGAGCCGTCGGACGAACTCGAGCGCCTCGGGAGCGCCGACCAGGCGATCCATGCCGGCGTCCTCCCACTCGACCGAGATCGGGCCCCCGTAGCCGATGGTGTTGAGCATCCGGAAGCAGGCCTCCCACGGCACGTCGCCGTGGCCGGTCGACACGAAGTCCCAGCCACGTCGCGGGTCGGCCCAGGGCAGGTGAGAACCCATCCGGCCGTTACGGCCGTTGCCGACCTGGCGCTTCGCGTCCTTGCAGTCCACGTGGTAGATCCGGTCACGGAAGTCCCACAGGAAGCCGATTGGGTCGAGGTCCTGCCAGACGAAATGGCTGGGGTCCCAGTTGAGCCCGAACGCCGGCCGGTGTCCGATCGCCTGCAGCGTGCGCACGGCCGTCCAGTAGTCGTACGCGATCTCCGACGGATGCACCTCGTGCGCGAAGCGAACGCCCTCTTCGTCGAAGACGTCGAGGATCGGGTTCCACCGGTCGGCGAAGTCCTGGTATCCGTCGTCGACCATCGCCTGCGGCACCGGCGGGAACATCGCGACCGTCTTCCAGATCTTGCTGCCGGTGAAGCCGACGACCGTGGTGACGCCGAGCTTGGCCGCCGCGCGGGCGGTGTCCTTCATCTCCTCCGCGGCGCGTCGGCGCACACCTTCGGGGTTACCGTCGCCCCAGATCCGGGACGGCAGGATGTCCTTGTGCCGGGCGTCGATCGGGTCGTCGCACACGGCTTGGCCGACCAGATGGTTCGAGATCGTCCACACCTGCAGGTTGTGCTTGGCCAGGATCTCCTTCCGCCCGGCGACGTAGGAGTCGTCGGCGAGCGCCTTGTCGACCTCGAAGTGGTCGCCCCAACAGGCGATCTCCAGGCCGTCGTATCCCCATTCGGAGGCCAACCGGCACATCTCCTCGAAGGGCAGGTCGGCCCACTGACCGGTGAACAGTGTGATCGGTCGCGCCATGTCGTCGTTCTCCTCCTTCTCGACGTTCGACCGTGCGGCGGGGGCTCCTGGGCTCGCCGCCGCACGGGTCAGCGGGTGCCCAGCAGATGCTCCATGGCGAGTTGGTCGAGCCGTTCGAAGTTCATGCCGCGCGCTGCCATCGAGTCGGGGTGGTGCGTCTCGGCGCGCAGGGAGTCCAGCGACTCGCCGTCCCCCAGCGTCGGCAGCGCGAGTTCCGGCACCCGCGCCGCCGCGAGAGCCTCGATGACGTCGGGGTCGGCGCGGAACGCACGGACCTTGGCGCGCAGGATCAGGTAGTTGCGCATGCAGGCTCGCGCGCTTTCCCACACGCCGTCGATGTCCTCGGTGCGCGGCGGCTTGTAGTCGAAATGGACGAAGCCGTCGTAGCGTCGGCCCGTGCCGGCGCCCTCCAGCACGTCGATCGTCCAGAATGCGCCTCTGAGGTTGCCGGCTCCGAAGCGCAGATCCTGGTCGTACCGTGGCCCGTGCTGACCGTTCAGGTCGATGTGGAAGAGCTTGCCGTGCCACAGCGCCTGGGCGATGCCGTGGGCGTAGTTGAGGCCGGCCATCTCCTCGTGGCCGACCTCGGGGTTGAGCCCGACGCGCTCGGCATCGTCCAGCTCGTCGATGAAGGCCAGCGCGTGTCCGACTGTCGGCAGCAGGATGTCGCCGCGTGGCTCGTTCGGCTTGGGTTCCAGCGCGAACCGGATGTCGTATCCCCGGTTGCGGACGTAGGCGCAGAGCAGGTTCAGCGCTTCGCGGTAGCGGTCCAATGCAGCGGAGACGTCCTTTGCGGCGCCTGACTCGGCACCCTCGCGCCCGCCCCACAGGACGTACGTCTTGGCCCCTAGCTCCGCTGCCAGGTCGATGTTGCGGAGAACCTTCGCCATCGCATAGCGGCGCACGTCGCGGTCGTTGGCGGTGAAGGCCCCGTCCCGGAACACGGGATGGCTGAACAGGTTGGTGGTGACCATCTCGACGGCCGTGCCGGTGTCGGCCAGCGCCTTCGAGAACCGGTCCAGGGTCGCGGTGCGCGTGGCGTCGTCCGGCACGACGTCGTCGTCGTGGAAGGTGACGGCCGCCGCGCCGAGCTCGGCCAGCTCGTGCACGGCCTCCACCGGGTCGAGCGGAGGACGCACCGCGCCGCCGAACACGTCGACGCCCCGCCAGCCGACCGTCCAGAGCCCGAAGCTGAACCGGTCCTCCTTGGTGGGCGCATATGTGCTCATCGCGGAATCTCCGTCCACACGCTGTCCTTGGCGGCGCTCTGCTCGACGGCCGCTAGCACGCGCTGGATCGCCAGGCCGTCGGCGAACGACGGCTCGGGGTCTCGACCTTCGGCGATCGCCGTCAGCAGGTCGACGGCCTGGTGGGTGAACCCGTGCTCGTAGCCGAGTAGGTGGCCCGGCGGCCACCAGGCGCTGATGTACGGGTGCACCGGCTCGGTGACGAGGACCCGCGTGAAGCCGGCGGTCACCGGATCTTGGGTGTGGTCGTAGACGTGCAGGACGTTCATGTCCTCGAAGTCGAAGGCCAGGCTGCCCGCCGATCCGTTGATCTCGATGCGGATCGCGTTCTTGCGGCCAGACGCGAACCGGGTCGCCTCGAACGTCGCCAGTCCTCCGCCGGTGAATCGAGCCAGGAACGCTGCGGCATCGTCAACCGTGACCTCCCCGCGTTCCGTGCCCGCGACCCCGGAGAGTCCGCTGGCCGACTCCGGGATCGGCCGCTCCTTGACGAACGTCTCCACCATCCCGCTCACCCCGGTGATCTGCTCGCCGGTGATGTATTGGGTGAGGTCGACGATGTGCGCGCCGATGTCGCCGAGCGCTCCGGAGCCTGCCTTGTCCTTCTGCAGCCGCCAGGACAGCGGCGCCTCCGGATCGGTGATCCAGTCCTGAAGGTACTGCGCGCGAACATGGCGGATGTCGCCCATGCGACCCTCGGCGACGAGCCTTCGGGCCAGGCCGATTGCGGGCACCCGCCGGTAGGTGAAGCCGACCATCGAACGCACGCCGTTCTCCCGCGCCGCGTCGGCAGCGGCCACCATTGCCTCGGCTTCTTCAACGGTGTTGGCCAGCGGCTTCTCGCACAGCACGTGCTTGCCGGCCTCGAGAGCGGCGATGGCGATCTCGGCATGGGTGTCGCCGGGGGTGCAGATGTCGACGAGGTCGACGTCGTCGCGGGCGATCAGCGCCCGCCAGTCGGTCTCCACGTCCCGCCAGCCGAACCGAGCCGCCACAGCTGCGGCTGCCTCCCGGTTGCGGCCTCCCACGACCGAGAGACGTGGCCTCACCGGCGGGTCGAAGAAGCTCGGCCCGTTCCGCCAGGCCTGGGAGTGGGCCGCCCCCATGAATGCGTAGCCCACCATGCCGATCCCCAGCGTCGGCTTGCTCTCAACGGTCATTCGTCCCAGTCCCTCGCGTCGGAATCGATTGCATCCCGCCCTTCCCTGGTGATCATCGGCAGTTCAGACCCTCTGTGGCGCCGAACTGCCGCTGATCACCGGGACGGCGTAACCGATCAGCTCTCGAAGCACTGCGGCAGGTAATCCTCGACGTTGTCGGCGGTGACGACGGGCGCGTTGAGCACGATCCGGCGGGGCACCTCGACCTGGACCAGGTCGGACAGGCTCTTGTTCTGGGCCAGCAGGCGGCCGAGCTTGATGCCGTCGGCTGCCTGCGTCGGCGGGTAGAGAACGGTCGACTCCATCTCGCCGTCCTGGATCCACTGCATGGCGTTACACGAACCGGCGCCGCCGATGAAGGAGAACTCGTCACGGCCGGCGTTGTCGAAGGCCTGCTTCACACCGACACCCTGGTCGTCGTCGTGATTCCAAATGATGTCGATCTGCGGAGCCGCCTGAAGCAGGTTCGAGGCCTGCTCCTCGCCGGACTCCACGGTGAACTCGGCGGCCACCCGGTTGTCGACCTCCTGGTCGCAGTTTGCCAGCGCGTCGGAGAAGCCGCGGGACCGGTCCTGGGTCAGCGGCAACGCGTCGATGCCGGCGATCTCGGCGATCACCGGGTCGGCAATGTCGTTCTCCTCGATCAGCTGGCAGGCGCGCGTGCCGGCGGACACGCCCATGCCGTAGTTGTCACCGAGAATCGTTGTCCGCGCGGCGAACGGGCTGGAGAACTCACGGTCGACATTGACGACCGGAATGCCCGCCTCCATGGCCTGGATGGCGATATCGGTCAACTGAGCACCGTCGGTCGGCAGCAGCACGATCGCGTCGACGTCTTGGGTGATGAACCCCTCGATCTGGCTGATCTGGACGCTGGCATCGTTGGTCGGGGTGGCCTCGAGGAGCTCGATGTCCTCGTACTGCTCGGCCGTCTCGACGGCGGAGTCGTTCACGGCGGCGAGCCAGCCGTGGTCGGCCAGCGGGCCGGAGAAGCCGATGGTGACGGTGTCACCGGGCTCGTCGTTGCCCCCGGCCGGTGCGTCGTTCCCTTCGTCGGCCGCCGCGCCCGAGTCGTCCTCTTCGGGCTCGTTGCTGGTGCAGCCGACCACGAGGACACCGGCGGCGACGAGCGCACTCGTCGTCGTCAGCAGCCGGCGGAACGGCCGGTTGGTTCGTGCGGACATGTGTCTCTCCTTGTGATGGTGATCCGGACATCTGTCCGGTCGGGCCGGGTCTGTAAGAGTTACGGATGGCGCTAGGTGGAGCCGTTTCGTGCTGCCACCCGCTGCTGAAGCACGACCGCCAGGACGATGATCATGCCCTTGGCTACGTTCTGCGTCGAGGTGTCGAGGTTGTTGAGCGTGAAGACGTTGGTGAGCGTCGTGAAGATCAGCACGCCGAGGACGGTGCCGACGATGGTGCCCCGGCCGCCGGTGAGAAGCGTCCCGCCGATGACGACGGCGGCGATGGCGTCGAGCTCGTAGAAGAAGCCATGCGTCGAGCTTCCGGTGGTCGTGCGCGCCGTCAGCATTGCCGCGGCGATGCCGCAGGCCAGGCCGAGCAGGACATAGAGCATGACCGTGTGCCGCTTGACGCTGATGCCGGCCAGCCGGGCTGCCACGGCGTTTCCACCCACCGCGATCGTGCGACGGCCGAACGTGGTCCGGTTCAACAGGACCCAGCCGGCAGCCGACACGACAGCGAAGATCCAGACCAGCCGAGGGACTCCGAGCAGACTGCCGTTGAAGAAGTCGACGAACTCGTCGACGTCGACGATCTGCGTCTTTCGGTCGGAGATGATCTCGGCCAGCCCACGGGCCGCGGCAAACATCGCCAGGGTCACGATGAACGGGGCCATTCGTCCGTAGGCGATCAACGTGCCGTTGACCAGTCCGCAGCCGATGCCGACGGCGAGTGCGACGAGCACCATGATGATCCAGTGGACGTCCTCGGCCATGGTCTGGGTGGCCAAGGTCGTCGCCCAGACCGACGACAAGGCGACGATCGCCCCGACGGACAGGTCGATCCCACCGCCGATGATGACGAACGTCATCCCGATGCTGACGACTCCGATCACCGAGGCCAGGCGCAGAATGGTCAGCACGTTGTCCGTGCTCGCGAACCGGTCACCGGCCGTGATCACGCCGACGATCACCAGGATCAGCAGCGCAATGACCAGGCCGAGGTTGCGCCCGACGGAACTGTTCATGATCCGGACGAATGCCGAGTCCGACCGGGCGGCTTCCTCGGCAAGGGTCTCGACTCGCTGATGCTCGTCCGGCGACGGCACGCCGGCGCCTTTCGCCTGTGCCGGCAGGCCCTCTGGTGTCGCGCCGGTTGGCGCAGACGTCGGCTCGCTCACGCGGCACTCCCTTCCATGACCA
>DAIUDS010000092.1:0-9089 GCA_036845485.1 Jiangellaceae bacterium | reverse complement strand
GACCGTTCCTGTGCCGTCGACGGCGAGCTGCCGTGTCGCCCATCCGTCCGGAGCCGTGATCTCCGCCAGCCGTTCCGATGTGGTCAACACCAGTACCGACGGCCCCGCGCCAGACACCACTGCGGGCAGGCCGCGCGATCGGAGCTCGCCGACCAGCGCCAGTGTTTCCGGCATCGCCGCCGCCCGGTACGGCTGGTGCAGCCGGTCCTGCGTCGCCTCCAGCAGGAGGTCCGGACGGTGTGTCAGCGCCTCGACCAGCAGGGCCGCCCGCGCGGTGTTGCCCGCTGCGTCGGCGTGTGGCACGGCGTCGGGCAACAGCCCTCGAGCCGCCTGCGTACTGATCGCGACCGGCGGGATCAGTACCACGGGGCGTACTTCCCGATGAGGTTCGAGCCGCACGGCCCGAGCATCCCCATCCTGAGACCACGCGATGGTGAATCCACCCAGCAGGCAGGGCGCCACGTTGTCCGGATGCCCCTCCACGTGCGCGGCGAGGTTCAGAGCCGCGTCGTCATCCATCCGTTCCGGGCCATCGTCGGTCAGCGCCCGGGCCGCCAGGACGCCCGTCACGATCGCGGCGGCGGAGGATCCGAGCCCGCGTCCGTGCGGGACCTGGTTCCGGCAGCGCAACTCCACGCCGGCCGGCTGGCCCCCGAGCAGGTCGAAGGCCGCGCGCATCGCCCGCGCCACCAGATGCGACTCGTCGTGCGGTAGGTCGTCGGCACCCGGACCTTCGATGGAGATTCTCAGCTCCGAACCCGATCCCCGAGGCGACAGCGTCGCCTCCACGACGTCGTGAAGGCTGAGTGCGAGGCCCAGCGCGTCGAAGCCGGGTCCGAGGTTGGCGCTGGTCGCCGGTGCCGTGACCCGAACCGACCTGGTCACGCGAACCCGAGCACCGATGCGGCCGCCCGTACGTCGGCCGGCACCACCTCGGGCCGAAGCGCGCCGTAGGCGGCGCTTGCCGTTTCCACGTCCTTGAGGCCGTGCCCGGTGACCGTCACGACGATGACCTGACCAGGATCGACCAGCCCCGATCCCGACGCGGCAACCAGCCCGGCCACGCCCGCGGCCGACGCCGGCTCGACGAAGAGCCCCTCGCGGCGGGAGAGCTCCTGCTGCGAGACCAGAATCTGCTCGTCGGTCACGATGTCGATCAGGCCGCCGGACTCGTCCCGGGCGGCAACCGCCAAGTGCCATGAGGCGGGGTTCCCGATCCGGATCGCGCTCGCGACCGTCTCGGGTCGGACGACCGGCGCTCCGCGGACGATGGGTGCGGCCCCTTCTGCTTGGAACCCCCACATGCGTGGCCGCCGACTCGCCGGACCGTCTGACGCGTACTGCTGATAACCCATCCAGTAGGCCGAGATATTCCCCGCATTCCCGACCGGGAGAACGTGGATGTCAGGCGCGTCGCCCAGCACGTCGACGATCTCGAACGCGGCCGTCTTCTGACCGGCGAGCCGGTGCGGGTTCAGTGAGTTGACCATGGCCACGGGGTGGTCATCGGCGAGTCCGCGCGCGAGCCGGAGGCAGTCGTCGAACGTGCCGTCGACGGCGACAATCCGTCCGCCGTGGACGACCGCCTGCGCCAGCTTGGGTGCGGCCACCTTGCCCTCCGGCACGAGCACTACCGGTGTCATGCCGGCCCGCACGGCGTATGCCGCCGCTGACGCGCTGGTGTTGCCGGTCGAGGCGCAGACGACGGCCTTCGTGCCCTCTTCGAGCGCCTTGGAGATCGCGACCGTCATGCCCCGGTCCTTGAACGAACCGGTGGGGTTCGTCCCCTCGACCTTGAGCAGCACAGAGCAGGACGTCAGCTCGGATAGCCACCAACTGGGCAACAGCGGGGTGCCGCCTTCGAGCAGGGTCACGACCGGCGTGGAGGCGGTCACCGGCAACCGGTCGCGATATTCCTCGATGACCCCCCGCCACAGGTGTGCCACGGCTTACTCCCCCTCGACTCGCATGACCGAGAGCACATCGCGCACGCTCGGAAGTTCTCGCAGTTGGGCGACCGTTCCGGCGAGGGAATCGTCGGTGGCGGTGTGGGTGACGACCACGAGCTCGGCGTCCTCGGGGCCGTGCATCCGCTGGCGGACGGTCTCGATCGACACCTGGTGCTCGGCGAACACTCCGGCTACGGCCGCCAGGACGCCGGGCCGGTCGTCGACGTCGAGGCTGACGTGGTATCGCGTCCTGATCTCGCCCATCGGGTGCACGCGGCGGTCGGCGTACGCCGACGCACCCGGGCCGACGGAGCCGGAGATCCGGTTGCGGGCAACGGTCACCAGGTCGCCCAGGACGGCACTGGCCGAGGGCACGCCGCCGGCACCGGGGCCGTAGAACATCAGCTGGCCGGCTGCGTCACTCTCGACGAAGACGGCGTTGTAGGCGCCGCGGACACTCGCGAGGGGATGACTGCGCGGCAACATCGCCGGATGGACGCGTACCCCCACCGACCTCTCGTCCTCCGACAGTTCGCAGATGGCGAGCAACTTGACCACGGCGTCCATCTGGCGGGCACTCGCGACGTCGGCTGCGGTCACGTCGGCGATCCCCTCGCGGTGCACGTCTGCGGCGACGACGGGCGAGTGGAATGCGATGGAGGCCAGGATGGCCGCCTTCGCGGCGGCGTCGAATCCGTCGACGTCGGCGGTCGGGTCCGGCTCCGCGTAGCCGAGCGCCTGAGCCTCCTCCAGAGCCTCGGTGAAGCCGGCACCGGTGCTGTCCATCCTGTCCAGGATGTAGTTCGTGGTGCCGTTAACGATGCCGAGCACGCGGCGGATCCGGTCGCCGGCCAGCGACTCCCGAAGCGGGCGTAGCAAAGGGATCGCGCCGGCGACCGCCGCCTCGTAGTAGAGGTCGACCCCGTGCTTCTCGGCCGCCGCGTGGAGCGCGGTGCCGTCCTCGGCGAGCAGCGCCTTGTTGGCGCTCACGACGGAATCGCCGTGCTCCATGGCGGTCAGGATCAGCGTGCGGGCCGGCTCGAGGCCGCCGACCGTTTCGATCACGATGTCGACGTCGTCTCGGGAAACGAGCGCGAGCGCGTCGGTCGTGAAGAGGGATGGGTCGACGCCGCTCGCGGTTCGGTCGCGGTCCTTGCGCCGGACGGCGACGCCGACCAGTTCCAGAGATGCGCCGACCCGGGCAGCCAGGTCCTCGGCATGCTCGGTGAGCAGGCGCGCCACTTGCGAGCCGACGACGCCGCAGCCGAGGAGAGCGACTTGCAGCGCGCTCATCGGCCCTCCCGCGACGGTTCCTATACGGCCGCCAGTCTCCGCGACCACGCGATTGTCTCGCGTCCCAGGTCCATCATCCGAGACCGGAATCTCATCCGTGCTGGGGGGACCCTCGGCAAGGACTCCCCCGCTCAGCGGCCGACCTGACCTGGGCCGAGTGGCTCCTGCTCCACACGCTGCGGAGCAACTCCACGTTCCGGAGAGATGTTCTCGGCGCTCGGTGGTGCCACCCGCAGTGCTCCCGCATCGCCCGTATTCGCCCACGACAGGATCCGGGCGACCATCTGTCCAACCGCCAACGCGTCGCTCTCGCTCACGACGAGTGGCTGTTGTGGGTTCCCCACGAACCAGTTCGTCGGGCACGATGCGATCAAGAAGCACGAGTAGGCGAACGTGGAGCCTCCGAACACCCGGGCGCCCGATGCATCCGTGCGGCCGACAATTTCCATTCGAAGTGGTTCGGACGGAATTGCGCAGAAGTCCAGCGGTGCCGTGTTGAGGATCGTCGTACCACCCGGAATGGGCGCCTCCGGATGAACCCAGTCGTTCTCCCCGTTCGCGAAGCCCTCGAGGACAGTGCCGGGCTCCACGCCGGACCACATCCAGTTTGTATCGGTGGTCACGGACCCATTCGACCGGCATCCGTACTCTGCCCCCAAGATTGCCTGTTCATGGAAGCTCGGGCCACGATAACGCCAGGTCGTGGAGTATGGCCAGTTCGTCCAGCGCTCATAGACCTCGAACTGGCTGCCCGTCGTGTTCGGTCGTATCTGCCGGTATATCTGGTTGGCTCCGAACGAGACCAGGTTCACCTGGCTCTCGATGGCACTGACGACACCGGTCCGCATCGTCGGCGAATAGTACTCGTCGTGAGCAGGAAGAATGAGTGTGGTGGCCCGGGCCGGCACCTGACTTGCTCGATTGTGCAGGTCCATGTCGCTCCAGTAGGCGACGTCGTAGTTGTTCTTTTCCAGCCAGTAGACCAGGCCGTATTCGAGACTCAGATACTGACCGGAACCCTGTCCCTCGAGATAGGGCCGGTTGAAGGTCAGCACAGCGGAGCCCGGAGTGGTGTAGAACGACCTGCCACCGTACTTGTTGTATGCCTGCCATGTGGTCGACGCCTGCTGCAACAGCAAAGAGTGTTGTGTACCGGTATCGTCGCGAACGGTGAACGGGACGTAGGTGTACTTGCCGACCTTGTCGGTGATCTTGGCCAGGTAGGTGCCGGGGGTGTAGTTCCCGTCCACACGGATCCCCAGGTTCAGGTTCCATCCGCTCGCATCGACCATGTTCAGCGGCTTGGACGGATCGCTACCCTGGACGATGACCGCAGCCGCCTGCTTCCCGCCGAGAGCGCTGCCCTCCGTTGCCCAGATCTTCCGAGCCCCGACCCCGCCGTAGTACCCCATGCGGTACACCTCGACGTTGATGAAGTACGACGAGGCAGCATGGACCCGCAGGTAGACGATCTCACCACACGTATACGAGTCCTTGCCGCTGTAGGCGGCCAGTTGCGAAGCATTGAAGCTGGCTGGATCGATCTGCCATCCCGGCGTTCCTGGATTGGCATTCTCGTCTTGAATATATGTGTTCCCCCAGGACGCAACACACGGTTTCGTCCGGAGAACTATGGCCAGGCTGCCTGTTGCATAGGAGAGAACGACCCCGGTGCTCGTGGAAGCGACCAGCCACAGCGGATAGTTGCCCGCCGCGCCCCAGCTCATACCCGTAACCGGGATGACCAGGTTCGCACCGGCACTCAGGACGAGCGGCTTCACCGGACGCCAGATGATCTGATTGGGCCGGTAGTACGCGACCGTGCCGGACGAGGATCGAAGTTTGCCCAGGCTGGTTCCGGGTGGAACCGTCATCACGATATGTGTCAGCGTTCCACTTCTGGTCAACTGGGCGCGATACGTCAGTGTCTGCTGTTTGGCATAAGCGTCGGTGCTCGAGGCACCGAGACCGAGGGGTACCGGCGGGGGTAGCGCTGCGGCTGCCGGTACGGCGTCGGACCAGAAAAGCAACCTGGCAACGAGCGCTATCGACAGCGGCACGACAATTCGATGTACCGGTTGTGCCCTTCGAACGCGCAACAATGCTCTCAGTCCCCACTCTGACCCATCATGCGTAATCAGTGGCTACGCGATCAGCGTTGCGTACACCACAACGGCCTTGCGGGGGCGCATTCTTCTGCCACAAGGACTCACGACCGTGACCCCCCAGCGCCTGCGGACTGGATGGTACACGGTCCGTCCCTAGGGGACCTCGAGACGGAGAAGGTCCTCTTCCGTCTCGCGGCGCAGGATCACGCGTGCCTGGCCGTCCCGGACTGCCACGACGGGCGCGCGCGGAAGGTGGTTGTAGGTGTTGGCCATGCTGCGGGCATACGCTCCCGTGCCCGGCACGGCGATCAGGTCACCCGGTTCCACGTCGCCGGGGAGGAACTCGTCCTTGACCACTATGTCGCCGCTCTCGCAGTGCTTGCCGACGACCCGAGCCAGAACCGGTTCCCCGTCCGAACGCCGATTGGCCAGCGTGCAGGAGTAGTCGGCATCGTAGAGCGCGGCCCGGATGTTGTCGCTCATGCCTCCGTCGACGGCCACGTACGTCCGGCTGGCGCCCGCGTCGAGCGCGACGACCTTGACCGTGCCCACCTCATACAGCGTGAACGTACTGGGCCCGACTATCGCCCGGCCCGGCTCGACGCTGATCCGCGGCACCGTCACGCCCTGGGCACGGCACTCCTGCCCCACGATCTCCGCCAGAGACGTCGCGAGCTGGTCGGGCGTCTGCGGGTCGTCCTGGCTGGTGTAGGCCATTCCGAACCCGCCGCCCAGGTCGAGCTCGGGAAGCTCGACGCCGTACTCGTCTCGCACCCGGCTGTGCAGTTCGACCGTCCGGCGGGCCGCCACCTCGAAGGCTGCCGTGTCGAAGATCTGCGAGCCGATGTGGGAGTGCAGTCCGATCAGACGAAGGCTCGGCTCGGCGAGAACGGCGCCCACGGCGTCGGCAGCAGCCCGGCCGGCAAGGGAGAAGCCGAACTTCTGGTCCTCGTGCGCGGTGGCGATGTACTCGTGGGTGTGGGCCTCGACACCCACGGTCACACGGACCATGACCGGTGCTGGTACATCCCGGACCGCCGCCAGCCATGCAAGCCTGGCGATCTCCTGGGCGGAGTCGACGACGATCCTGCCGACACCGGCGTCGAGTGCGCGGGCCAGCTCGGCCTCGGACTTGTTGTTGCCGTGCATGCCCATCCGCTCCGGTGGGAAGCCGGCCCGCAGTGCGACTGCCAACTCCCCGGCGGTGCAGACGTCCAGCGACATGCCCTCGTCGATCAACCACCGGGTGGACGCAACGGTGTGGAAGGCCTTTCCGGCATAGAAGACGTCCGCCCCGCCGCACAGGTCCGCGAACGCACCGTCGAAGGCCGCTCTGAACTCGCGAGCCCGGGAGCGGAAGTCGTCCTCGTCGATGACGTAGGCCGGGGTGCCGAAGTCACGGGCCAGAGCCACGACGGAGACTCCTGCGACGGACACGACGCCATCCGGGCCACGCTCGACGTTGCGCGCCCACAGACGTGGTATCAGCGCGTTGACGTCGTCAGGCTGCCGCAGCCAAACGGGACCTCGGGATCCGGCAGCCGAGTGCAGTGCCCCCGCCTCGTGCGAGCGCACCGGTTACATCCGGTCGGGTGCAGTGACGCCGAGCATGCCGAGCCCGTTGGCGATGACAACCCGGGTTGCCTCGACCAGCCACAGCCTCGCCCGATGCAGGTCTGTCGGCTCCTCGTCGCCCACCGGAAGCACCCGGCACGTGTCGTAGAACTTGTGGAACGTCCCGGCCAGATCCTCGAGATAACGGGCAACCCGATGCGGCTCGCGCAGCTCCGCCGCTGTCGCGACGACACGGGGGAACTCACCCAGCGCCCCGAGCAGGACGGACTCGCGCTCGTGGTCGAGCAGCTCCGGCCCGAGGGTTCCGCGCTCGATGCCCAGCTCGTCGGCGTTGCGCCGAATTGACGCAAGCCGCGCGTGGGCGTACTGCACGTAGAACACCGGGTTGTCGTTGGACTGCTTCGTGATCTGATCGACGTCGACCGTGAGCGGAGAGTCCACCGGGTACCTCGACAACGTGTAGCGAAGCGCGTCGACGCCCGCTGCCTCCACGACCTCACCGAGGGTCACGATCGTCCCGGCCCGCTTGGACAGGCGCATTTCCTTGCCGCCACGCATGATCCGCACCATCTGACCGATGGGGACCTCGATGGTGCGCTCGGGGTCGTCGCCGGCACTGGCCGCGATCGCCTTCAGCCGGCCGACGTAGCCGTGATGATCGGCACCGAGCAGGTAGATGACTACGTCGAAACCACGCTCGCGCTTGTCGATGTAGTAGGCGGTGTCCGACGCCAGGTAGGTGTACGTGCCGTCCCGCCGGATCAGGACGCGGTCCTTGTCGTCACCGAAGTCGGTGGTGCGCAACCACAGCGCGCCGTCGGACTCGAAGACGTGCCCCTTCGTCCGCAGCACCTCGATCCCGTGGGCGACCCTGCCCTGCTCGTGCAGGGTGCGCTCCGAGGTCCACACGTCGAAGTGGGTGCGGAACTCGGAGAGCTCGGCACGTTGCTCGGCGAGCTGCAGGCGGTAGCCCTCCTCGCGGAAGGCCGTACGCTGGTCGTCTTCCGGGAGCTTCAGCAAATCAGGCTGCTGGGTCACGATCGCCTTGGCCAACTCGGAGACGTAGGCGCCGTGGTAGCCGTCGGGCGGCACCTCAAGACCGTGAACGTGGGCGAAGATGGAGGCCCCGAACAGGTCCATCTGGGCGCCGCGGTCGTTGATGTAGAACTCACGGGTCAACTCCGCACCGGCGGCGTCGAGCACCCGGCCGATGGCGTCGCCGACGGCCGCCCAGCGGACATGGCCGAGGTGCAGCGGGCCGGTGGGGTTGGCCGAGATGAACTCGATGTTGATGCGTGATCCCCCCAGGATGTCGCTGTGACCGTAGCCGTCGCCGGCCTCGACGACGGTCCGGGCAAGCTCGCCCTGTGCCGCGGCGGAGACCGTGATGTTGAGGAAGCCCGGACCGGCCACGTCGACCTCGGCCACGCCCTCGACGTCACGCAGCCGGCTTGCGAGCAGCTCAGCCAGGACGCGCGGACCCATGCCCGTCTTCTTGGCCAGCTGCAGCGCGACGTTCGTGGCGTAATCGCCGTGGTCGCGGCTACGCGGCCGCTCGACGGTGACCTGACGTGGCACGCCGTCGACGATCGATACCTCACCGGCGTCGACGGCGGCGGTCAAGGCCTCACGGACCGCGGCGGAGAGCTGCTCGGGTGTCACCGGCCAAGCGTAGCCGCGCCCGCATGACCCAGGAACGGCGCGCCGCGATGATCACCGCCCGGTCCACTGGAGGCAGCCGACTGGCCGTCAGCGGCCGAGCTCCTTGCGCCCGGCTCGCATGAGTCGACGGCGCTGCGAGGGGTCGAGCATCAGGTAGCCGGCCACCGGCACGCCGACGATCAGCAGTAGCGCGATCCAGTTCGGAAGCACGATCCACAGGAAGATCGCCGCCGCCGCGCCCCCGACAAGGTACTTCGTTCCGTTCGACATTCGTCACCAACTCTCGGACCGAGCCGATCCCGGCCGGCTTCCATTGTCGGTCACGGAAGACGTCACCGCTCTCCGGAACATCCCTGACGCGTCCCGGAGATCCGTCGGGCGGCGAGCCGGGGCCGTCCTACGAGGCCGGTTTCGTCCTCACCAACTGGTATCCTCATGCAGCCTCGAGCCCCCGTAGCTCAGGGGATAGAGCACCGCCCTCCGGAGGCGGGAGCGCAGGTTC
>DAIUDS010000091.1:0-9136 GCA_036845485.1 Jiangellaceae bacterium | reverse complement strand
GGATCACCGTGGTCATGCCGTTCTACGGCTACGCCCGCCAGGACAAGAAGCACCGAGGGCGCGAGCCGATCTCGGCCCGGCTGATCGCGGACCTGTTCAAGACGGCCGGTGCCGACCGTCTGATGGCCGTCGACCTGCACACGGCCCAGATCCAGGGCTTCTTCGACGGACCGGTCGATCACCTGTGGGCTTTGCCGATCCTCGCCCGGTACGTCCAGACGAAGTACGACTCCTCCAACATGACCGTGGTCTCGCCCGACGCGGGACGGGTCCGGGTCGCGGACCTGTGGGCGGACAAGCTCGGCACGCCGCTGGCCATCATCCACAAGCGCCGCGATCCCAAGGAAGCCAACCAGGTCCGCGTCCACGAGGTGGTGGGCGCCGTCGAGGGCCGCACCTGCCTGCTGGTCGATGACATGATCGACACCGCCGGCACGATCACTCAGGCGGCAGACGCCCTGCTGGCCAGCGGTGCGGCGGACGTCCTGGTCACAGCCACGCACGCCGTGCTGTCCGGCCCCGCCGTCGACCGCCTGAAGAACTCGCAGGTCCGTGAGGTGGTCGTCACGAACACACTGCCGATCCCGGACGAGCACCGGTTCGACAAGCTGACCACGCTGTCCATCGCGCCGCTCATCGCGCGGGCGATCCGCGAGGTCTTCGAGGACGGCTCGGTGACGAGCCTCTTCGAAGGCAACGCCTGAGCCGCATTCGCGGAGTGGGGAAGCAGCCACGGTTCGCTTCGGGGCACGGCGAGTGGGTACACTCTGCGCGTTGCCTCGGCGAGGGCGCCACCTGACGGCTCCGTGATCGACGCGGTGTGCCGGTCGGCGCGCGCCTCCCATCGAGCGCCCCTTCACATCCCGACCGCCAGCCGCCATTTCGAGGAGTCCCTGCCGTGTCCGACGTCAAGATCGCCGCCGAACTGCGCACCGAGTTCGGCAAGGGCGCCGCTCGCCGCATCCGCCGTGCGGACAAGGTGCCTGCGGTGCTCTACGGCCACGGCACCGATCCGTTGCACCTCACGCTGCCGGGCCACGACACGATGCTGGCGCTCAAGACCCGCAACGTGCTGATCACGCTCGACATCGACGGCCGTGACAACGAGCTGGCGCTTGCGAAGCACGTCCAGCGCGACCCGATCAAGGGGTACATCGAGCACGTCGACCTGATCCTGGTCCGACGCGGTGAGAAGGTCACGGTTGACGTCCCGGTCATCGTGGTCGGTGAGGCCACTCCGGAGACGCTGGTCAACCTCGAGAACCCGACGATCGCCCTGCAGGCCGAGGCCACGCATCTCCCGGTGGGGATCGAGGTCTCGGTCGAGGGCCTCCTGGCTGGCACCCAGATCCACGCCAAGGACCTCGCCCTTCCGCAGGGGTCGACCCTCGCGGCCGACGAGGACCTGCTCGTGGTCAACGTCACGGTGGCGCCGACGGCCGAGGAGCTCGAGGTCGAGGGCGCCGGCGAGATCGAGGAGGCCGCTGCCGAGGCTGCAGCCGAGGAGGGCGCCGAAGAGGTGGCCGAAGAGGGCGCGCCCGAGGCCGCGCCGTCCTACGAGGCCCAAGCCACAAGCGAGTAGGACCCGGATCCACCCGATGTCCGACGAGACATGGCTCGTCGTCGGGCTCGGCAATCCCGGCTCCTCGTATGCCGATACCCGTCACAACGTGGGACGCCTCGTCGTCGAGCTGCTCGCCGAGCGGGCCGGAGCGTCGTTCAAGGCGCACCGGCGCCGCCGCGCCGACGTCGCCACGGTTCGCCTGGGCGGCCTTCCAGGCGTGCCTACGGTGCTCGCGCGTCCCCGCTCGTACATGAACGAGTCCGGCGGCCCGGTGGCGAGCCTGCGCGACTTCTACAAGATCGTCAACGAGCGGCTCGTGGTGGTCCACGACGAGCTCGACCTGCCGTACGGCACGCTTCGGGTCAAGGTGGGCGGCGGTGACAACGGGCACAACGGCCTCCGGTCGCTCCGCGCGTCATTGGGCACTGGAGACTTCTGTCGCGTGCGGATCGGAATCGGACGGCCTCCGGGCCGCATGGATCCGGCTGCGTTTGTGCTGAAGCCGTTCGGCGCGGCTGAGCGAGCGGATCTGCCGCTGCACGTCGACCGGGCGGCAGATGCCGTGGAGGCGCTGGTCGTCGACGGGCTCGCCTACGCCCAGAACCACTACAACTGATGAGTTGGCCACACGTCCGCATTCTGAGCGCCGGCGAGCCTAACCTCTGCCCTCGGCGTCATCGAGGAGGACGGGACGCCGCCGCGTCACAACCAGCCCGGCCCGGATCTGCCAGACTTGCTCGTCTGCCGCCCGGAGCTCGCCGACGCGCTCCTCACCGGTGCGCAGGCATAGTCCGCGAGATCTTCGTCCGAGGAACGTCGCCATGAGCCCCGACTACCGCCTGACCCAACTCGATGTCCTCGAGGCCGAGGCCATCCACGTGCTACGGGAGGTGGCCGCCGAATTCGAGCGGCCCGCCCTGCTCTTCTCGGGCGGCAAGGACTCCATCGTCATGCTGCGGCTGGCGGAGAAGGCATTCTGGCCTACCCGCATCCCGTTTCCGGTCATGCACATCGACACCGGCCACAACTTCCCCGAGGTGCTCGAGTTCCGTGACCGGCGGGTGGGAGAGCTCGGCGTCCAGCTCCTCGTCGCCTCCGTGCAGGACGCGATCGACCGCGGGCTGGTCCGCGAAGAGCCGAACGGCTCGCGTAACCGGATCCAGACGCCGGTCCTGCTGGAGGCGGTCGCGAAGCATCGCTTCACGGCGCTGTTCGGTGGCGCGCGCCGCGACGAGGAGAAGGCCCGAGCGAAGGAACGCTTCTATTCCTTCCGGGACGAGTTCGGCCAGTGGGATCCCAAGAACCAGCGGCCCGAGCTGTGGAGCCTCTACAACGGGCGGATCCACCTCGGCGAAAGCATCCGCGTCTTCCCGCTGTCGAACTGGACCGAGCTCGACGTCTGGCAGTACGTGGCCCGGGAGGGCATCGACGTGCCCTCGATCTACTTCGCCCATGAGCGGGAGGTCTTCCGGCGCGACGGCATGCTCTTCGCGTTGAACAACTTCTGCCGGCCCGGCGTCGGCCAGTCGACCTTTGCCGAGAAGGTGCGGTACCGCACGGTCGGCGACGCCACGCTCACCGCCGCGGTCAAATCCGAGGCCGACACCGTCGAGAAGATCGTCGACGAGATCGCTGCGACCCGTCTCACCGAGCGCGGCGCCACCCGCGGCGACGACCGGGTCAGCGAGGCGGCCATGGAGGACCGGAAGAAGGAGGGCTACTTCTAGGTGGAACGGCGGCCTGAAGAGCGAGGAACGAGCGAGGAGCGGAGCGTGACCGGTTAGATGGATCTCCTGCGCTTCGCCACGGCCGGGTCCGTCGACGACGGCAAGAGCACCCTGATCGGCCGACTCCTCTACGACTCGAAGGCGATCTTCACAGACCAGCTGGAGAGCGTGGAGCGCACCAGCCGGGAACGCGGGGACGAGTACACGGATCTGGCGCTGCTCACCGACGGCCTGCGGGCCGAGCGCGAGCAGGGCATCACGATCGACGTCGCGTACCGCTACTTCGCCACCTCGCGGCGGAAGTTCATCATCGCCGACACTCCGGGACACATCCAGTACACCCGCAACATGGTCACCGGCGCTTCGACGGCGGATCTGGCGATCGTGCTGGTCGACGCGCGCAAGGGAATGCTCGAGCAGAGCCGTCGCCACGCGTTCCTGGTGTCCCTGCTTCGCGTGCCGCATCTCGTGCTGGCCATCAACAAGATGGACCTCGTCGACTGGTCGCAAGACGTCTTCGACCGGATCGCCGCGGAGTTCACCAACTTCGCCGCGAAACTTGAGATCCCGGATCTCGCGATCGTGCCTGTCTCGGCCTTGCACGGCGACAATGTCGTCAGCCGGTCCGAGAACACGCCCTGGTACGACGGGCCGTCCCTGCTACACCACCTCGAGCACGTCCACATCGCGAGCGACCGCAACCTGGTCGACGTCCGCTTCCCCGTGCAGTACGTGATCCGGCCACAGTCACGAAAACACGTCGACTACCGAGCATACGCGGGTCAGGTGGCCGGAGGAATCCTCAAGCCGGGCGACGAGGTCATGGTTCTTCCCAGTGGCTTCACCAGTCGGATCGCCGGGATCTCGACGGCCGACGGCCCGATCGACGAGGCGTTCCCACCGATGTCGGTGACGGTCCGGCTGGAGGACGAGTTGGACGTCTCACGTGGGGACATGATCTGCCGCCCGCACAACCAGCCGACGATGGCGCAGGACATCGATGCGATGGTCTGCTGGATGGCCGACGCCCCCCTCCGGCCCGGCAGAAATCTCGCCCTCAAGCACACGACCCGCTCGGTCCGCACGCTGGTGAAGGACCTGCAGTACCGGCTCGACGTCAACACGCTGCATCGCGACGAGGCCGCCACTGCACTCCAGCTCAACGACATCGGCCGGGTCCGGCTTCGCACGACGGCGCCACTGCTCGCCGACGAGTACCGACGGAACCGGTTGACCGGCGGCTTCATCCTGGTAGACGAGGGGACCAACGCCACGGTCGGAGCCGGGATCATCACGCGCGCTGAATGACGTCGCCAAGCGTCCCCTCCGGCGCCGGCGGCAGCCAGCCGCCGCTGCGCAGCAGCTCGACAACGTCGGCGGCCGCGGCCTCCGGGGTCGTGACGGCGGTGTCGAGCGTCAGGTCGGCGTCGTCCGGTTCCTGGTAGGGGCTGGAGATGCCGGTGAAGTCGGGGAGCTCGCCGGCTCGGGCCCGCGCGTAGAGCCCTTTACGGTCGCGACCTTCGCACTCGGCGAGTGGGGTCGCGACGTGCACCAGGAGGAAGTCCGCCTGTTCCTCGGCCATGGCCCGCACCTGCGCACGGGTTGCGGCGAACGGCGCGATCGGCGTGCAGACCGCGATGCCGCCGTGTCGAGCGATCTGTGCGGCGACGTATCCGATCCGCACGACGTTGAGGTCCCGATCCTCGCGAGAGAACCCGAGGCCCGAGGACAGCATCCGCCTCACGACATCGCCGTCGAGGGAGGTTACGCGCCTGGCGCCCTCTTCTTCGATCGTGGCGACGACGGACCGGGCGATCGTCGACTTCCCCGATCCGGACAGCCCGGTGAAGAAGACGACGACGCCACGGCGCTCCCGGTGCGGCCGCCACGCCCGCCACGCGGTCATGCTCTCGGTCGGCCAGGCGTCGGCCGGGACGTCGCCGTGGCCGTCGAGCGCGGCCATGAGCCGTCGACGGTCCGCCGTGCGCACCGGAATCACCAGCCGGGCACCAAGCGTCGCGGCGATCTCGTGTGCCAGGTCGGCGTCACGCTCGTCGCCGTACTCAGGGGCCGGAACCACGCAGACGTCGACCCCACGGGCGCGGTGGCCGGCGAGCCGCGAAGCCAGCGACCGGGCGGCGCGGATCACGTCGACGGTCGGCGGTCCCGGCCTGCTACGGGGTCCGTCCAGGACGACGATCAGCACCGCTGCGTCGCTCGACGTGGCGGCCAGGGTCGGCATGTCGGGCGGATCGTGGCCGATGATCACGTCGGCACCGGCCCACATCCGCGGCTCGGGTGTCCGGCGCAGGTCGGGAAAGGGCCCGGTGATCTGTGCGGTGTCAGCCGGCGGCGGAACCACGTCGCCCACCAGACGGGCGCCCCTGCCCGCTACGCGTGGGGCGTTTCCACGCAGGTCGAGCGCGGCCAGCGGTGCCCCTTCGTCGTCGTGCAGGATCAACCAGCCGTGGCGGCAGGCAGCGCTCGCCACGTCTGCCGGAACCGTCAACGAGAGCCGGGTGGACACGAGATTCGTGAGCCGGAGTCTGGCTTCCGCGATGACCACGGGGTCGGCGACGTAGGTGGGTGCATCCACAGGGGGCTGGATGGCCGGGACCTGGGCACGGGCAGAGCCCTCGACTGCCTCTCTCGGGTCAGCTGGGGGACGCACGCCAAGAGACTACGGCCCGAAATCCGTGCGGCACGCCACGGCCGCCGCCTTCGCCGCCACCGCGCCCGCGGCGAGCAGGCTTGCCGCGTCGTGCGCTGTGTCGGTGCCGCGGCGTAACCTGCCTTTACCCCCCATCCACCCGGATTGGGGGCGCTCGTGCGTGCCCGTCAACGCAGACGAAGGACTCGATGAACCTCACCGGCCTTTTGCACACCCTGCTCGGCGACGATGGCGACACCGCCATGCGCTCGGCGGCGGCCGATGCGCGGACCGGCGACGTCACGGCCTTGGACCTGACCGCTCCCGCGCCCCTGCGGCCGTTCGTGGTCGGCGCCGTGGCCGACGATGTCACCGGCGCCGGGCGCCCGGTCCTCGCCGTGACAGCCACGTCCCGCGAGGCCGAGGACCTCGCCGAGGCCCTGCGATGCCTCCTGCCGCCGCAGACGGTTGCCGAGTACCCGTCCTGGGAGACGTTGCCGCACGAACGGCTTTCGCCACGCAGCGACACAGTGGGACGTCGCCTCGCCGTCTTGCGGCGGCTCGTGCACCCGGAGCCGGGCGAGGAGACCGGTCCGCTCCAGGTCGTGGTCGCACCGGTCCGCAGCGTGTTGCAGCCCCAGGTCGCGGGGCTGGCGGACCTTCGCCCGGTCCGCGTGCGAACCGGCGACGACATCGCCCTCGACGACCTGGTCGAGCGGCTGGTAGCGGCCGCTTACACGCGCGTCGACCTGGTCGAGAGGCGCGGCGAGTTCGCCGTTCGAGGCGGCATCGTCGATGTCTTTCCGCCGACGGAGGAGCATCCCCTGCGGGTCGACTTCTGGGGTGACACGGTCGAGGAGATCCGTTGGTTCAAGGTGGCTGATCAGCGATCGCTCGAGCCTTCCGAGCACGGCTTGTGGGCGCCACCGTGCCGCGAGCTGCTGTTGACCGACGAGGTTCGCGAACGGGCGGCCGAGCTCGCAAGGCGCCATACCGAGCTTGAAGACCTCTTCGACAAGATCGCTGCAGGAGTCGCCGTGGAGGGCATGGAATCGCTCGCCCCGGTACTCGTCGACGAGATGGAGTTGCTGCTCGACCTGCTGCCGCCCGGAACCCACGTGCTGGTGTGCGACCCCGAGCGGGTGCACACGCGGGCCCACGACCTCGTCGCCACCAGCCAGGAGTTCCTCGAGGCCTCGTGGGCCGCGGCGGCCGGTGGCGGCAAGACCCCGATCGACCTAGGGGACGCCGCGTACCGGACGCTCGCCGACGTCCGGGCCCACGCGATCAGGCTGGGTCTGCCGTGGTGGAGCGTGAGCCCGTACGGTGCCGACGACGAGCTCGCCGAACCCGAGCCGGGTGTCGAGACCCGCACCGTCGATGCCCGGCCCGCCGCCTCGTACCGCGGCGACACTCAGCGCGCACTCGCCGACATGAAGGGCTGGCTCACGGACGGCCGCAGGATGGTGTTGGTCACCGGTGGGCACGGCACAGCGCAGCGCGTCGTCGAGATGCTCGCCGAGGCCGACATCCCGGCCCGGCCCACCGACAGCATCGACGGGCTGCCCGAATCCGGCATCGTCCACGTGACCACCGGCACGCTCGCCCATGGCTTCGTCACGCCGGCTCTCGTCGTGCTGACCGAGGACGACGTGACCGGGCAGCGCGCGTCGACCAAGGACATGCGGCGGATGCCCAGCCGCCGCCGCAACCAGGTCGACCCACTTCAGCTGCGACCGGGTGACTACGTCGTGCACGACCAGCACGGGGTGGGCCGTTACGTCGAGATGACCAGCCGGACCGTCCAGGGCGCCACGCGCGAGTACCTGGTCCTGGAGTACGCACCCGGACGCCGGGGTCAGCCACCGGACCGGCTCTACGTGCCGACGGACCAGCTCGAGCAGGTGACCAAGTACGTCGGCGGCGACACGCCGTCGCTGGATCGGATCGGCGGCTCGGACTGGGCCAAGCGCAAGGGCCGCGCCCGCAAGGCGGTGCGCGAGATCGCCGCCGAGCTGATCAAGCTCTACGCTGCCCGCCAGGCCGCGCCCGGGTATGCCTTCGAGGCGGACACGCCGTGGCAGCGCGAGCTCGAGGACGCGTTTCCGTACGTCGAGACCCCCGACCAGCTCACGGTCATCGACGAGGTCAAGCGCGACATGGAGCGCACGATCCCGATGGACCGGGTGATCGCCGGCGACGTCGGCTACGGCAAGACCGAGATCGCGGTGCGGGCGGCGTTCAAGGCCGTCCAGGACGGCAAACAGGTGGGCGTCCTGGTGCCGACGACGCTGCTGGTCTCACAGCATTACACGACGTTCTCCGAGCGGTATGCGCAGTTCCCGGTGAACGTGCGGGCCCTGTCGCGCTTCCAGTCCGACCGCGAGGCCGCCGACACGCTGCAGGGCCTCGCCGACGGCACGGTCGACGTCGTCATAGGAACCCACCGGCTGCTCACCGGCGACGTCCGGTTCAAGGACCTCGGGCTGCTCATCGTCGACGAAGAGCAGCGCTTCGGAGTCGAGCACAAGGAGAAGCTCAAGCACATGCGGGCCGACGTCGATGTGCTCACCATGTCGGCGACACCGATCCCGCGCACGCTGGAGATGTCGATCACCGGGATCCGGGACATGTCCACGATCACCACGCCGCCGGAGGAGCGGCACCCGGTGCTGACGTACGTCGGACCGTACGAGGAGAAGCACATCGGCGCCGCGATCCGCCGCGAGCTCATGCGGGACGGTCAGGTCTTCTTCGTCCACAACCGGGTCGAGACGATCGAGAAGGTCGCGGCACGAGTTCGGGAGCTGGTGCCCGAGGCGCGGGTCGCGGTGGCACACGGGCAGATGGGTGAGCACACGCTGGAGCAGGTGATCGAGAGCTTCTGGGAACGTGACACCGACGTCCTCGTGTGCACGACGATCGTCGAGACCGGGCTGGACATCTCCAACGCGAACACCCTGGTCGTCGACCGGCCGGACCGGCTCGGCCTCTCCCAGCTGCATCAACTGCGTGGACGGGTCGGCCGGGGCCGGGAACGCGCCTATGCGTACTTCATGTATCCGCCGGACAAGCCGATGACCGAGGAGGCTCACGAGCGGCTGGCGACGATCGCCACGCACTCCGACCTCGGAGCCGGGATGCAGGTGGCGATGAAGGACCTCGAGATCCGCGGCGCGGGCAACCTGCTCGGCG
>DAIUDS010000090.1:0-9243 GCA_036845485.1 Jiangellaceae bacterium | reverse complement strand
CCGGTTCGAGCAGGCGTACGACGACCCGGCCGTCGGGGCAATGCGGTTCCTCGCCGAGACGGGCGGGGAGGCCATGGTTGCCGAATTTGCGCGGCGGCGGGTCGCCGACCTCGAGGAGCGCTACCGGGTCATGGTCAAGGCGGCGAAGCCGGAGGCACAGGCGACGGCGCTGGCCGCGGCTCTGACGGCCGACGGGTACGCCGCGTCGACGTATGCTGCGCCTACGGGCGAGCAGCTGTGCCAGCACCACTGCCCGGTCGCCCATGTGGCCGAGCAGTTTCCGCAGCTGTGCGAGGCCGAGACCGAGGTCTTCGCCCGGCTGCTGGGCACACACGTCCAACGGCTGGCGACGATCGCGCACGGTGACGGCGTCTGCACCACGCACATCCCGCGCGGAACGGCAATGTCGGAGCGCGCTGTCAGCATCAATTCAGACGAGCACACCCCGGAGGGGATCTCTCGATGACCACGACCGCTCATCCCGAGCTCGAGGGTCTGGGCCGGTACGAATACGGCTGGGCCGACTCGGACGCCGCAGGTGCGATCGCGCGCCGAGGGCTGTCCGAGGACGTCGTGCGGGAGATCTCGGCCCTGAAGAACGAGCCGGAGTGGATGCTGCAGACCCGCCTCAAGGCGCTGCGGCTGTTCGACAAGAAGCCCATCCCCACCTGGGGTGCGGACGTGTCGGACATCGACTTCGACAACATCAAGTACTTCGTCCGATCGACCGAGAAGCAGGCCGCGAGCTGGGACGATCTGCCCGACGACATCAAGAGCACCTACGACAAGCTCGGCATCCCCGAGGCCGAGAAGCAGCGCCTGGTCGCCGGTGTCGCCGCGCAGTACGAGTCGGAGGTGGTGTACCACAAGATCCGCGACGACCTCGAGGAGCAGGGCGTCATCTTCCTCGACACCGACACCGGACTGCGAGAGCACCCGGAGCTGTTCCAGGAGTACTTCGCGACGGTCATCCCGGCCGGCGACAACAAGTTCTCGGCGCTCAACACCTCGGTGTGGTCCGGCGGGTCGTTCATCTACGTGCCGAAGGGCGTGCACGTCGAGATCCCGCTGCAGGCCTACTTCCGGATCAACACCGAGAACATGGGCCAGTTCGAGCGCACGCTGATCATCGTCGACGAGGGCGCCTACGTGCACTACGTCGAGGGGTGCACCGCGCCGATCTACTCCTCGGACTCGCTGCACAGCGCGGTTGTCGAGATCATCGTGAAGAAGAACGCGCGCTGCCGGTACACCACGATCCAGAACTGGTCCAACAACGTCTACAACCTGGTGACCAAGCGGGCCACGGCGGCTGAGGGCGCCACCATGGAGTGGATCGACGGCAACATCGGCTCCAAGGTGACGATGAAGTATCCGGCCGTCTGGCTGATGGGTGAGCACGCCAAGGGCGAGACCCTGTCGGTGGCGTTCGCCGGCGAGGGCCAGCACCAGGACGCCGGCGCCAAGATGGTCCACATGGCGCCGCACACGTCGTCGACCATCGTGTCGAAGTCGGTGGCGCGCGGCGGTGGCCGGACCTCCTACCGGGGCCTGGTCCAGGTCATGCCGCGGGCGACCCACAGTGCGAGCACGGTCAAGTGCGACGCGTTGCTGATCGACACGATCTCGCGGTCGGATACCTACCCCTACGTCGACGTTCGCAACGACGACGTGTCGATGGGCCACGAGGCCACGGTCTCCAAGGTCAGCGAGGACCAGCTCTTCTACCTGATGAGCCGGGGCCTGAACGAGGACGAGGCGATGGCGACGATCGTGCGTGGCTTCGTCGAGCCGATCGCTCGCGAGTTGCCGATGGAGTACGCCCTCGAGCTCAACCGGTTGATCGAGCTGCAGATGGAAGGCGCGGTGGGCTGAGCACCCATGACGACACTGGAGAAGACCGCTCAGCACGGACTCATCGAGCACTCCCACGGCGCCGGCGCCGGGTCTGTGAAGGGGCATGGCGGCAGTTCCCTACACCGCTTCGCGTCGCTCGACGTCGACGAGCATGTGGTCCCGCGAGGACGCGAGGAGGCCTGGCGGTTCATCCCGATGGTGCGGCTGCGCGGCCTGCACGTCGATGTCCCGCTCGACGGCCATGACTACGAGGTCAGCATCGACGCGGATCCAGCCGTGAAGGTGGAGACCGTCGGCGGGGACGACCCCCGACGCGGCAGTTCGGGTTACATCCCGATCGACCGGCCGAGCGCCCGGGCCTGGGCCGCTGCCGATCGAGTCCTCGCGGTCACGGTGCCACTGGAGGTCGTCGCCGAGCGGCCGACGTTCGTACGCATGCGCGGGCTGAGCGCCGAGAAGGCAGCAGCAGGCCACGTCGTCGTCACGGCCCAGCCGTACAGCCGGGCGGTCGTGATCCTGGAGCACGAGGGGTCGGCAGCCTTCCTCGACAACGTCGAGGTGGTCGTCGAGGAGGGCGCGAGCCTGACGGTCGTCACGCTGCAGGACTGGGCCGACGACGCCGTCCACCTCTCGCACCACCACGTCCGCGTCGGCCGTGACGCGACCGTCAAGCATGTAGTCGTCACCTTCGGGGGCGACGTCGTCCGCACCGGCACGTCGCTCGACTACGCCGCGGCCGGCGGAGAGGCCCAGCTGCTCGGGCTGTACTTCGCCGACGCCGGGCAGCACATCGAGAACCGCCTGTTCGTCGACCACAACACGCCGAACGCGCGCAGCAACGTCGAGTACAAGGGCGCATTGCAGGGTAAGGACGCCCACGCGGTCTGGGTGGGCGACGTGCTGATCCGGCCTGAGGCCGAGGGCATCAACACCTACGAGCTCAACCGCAACCTCGTGCTCACCGAAGGCGCACGGGCCGACTCGGTCCCCAACCTGGAGATCGAGACCGGCCAGATCGAGGGCGCTGGTCACGCCAGCGCCACCGGCCGTTTCGACGACGAGCAGCTGTTCTACCTGCAGGCTCGGGGCATCCCGGCAGAGGAGGCTCGCCGACTGGTCGTGCGCGGGTTCTTCGCGTCACTGATCAGCCATATCGGCGTGCCCGAGCTCAGCGACCGGCTCGTCGACACCGTCGAGCGCGAGCTTGCCGCCCACGACGCGGGCACCACATGACCGCCTGCACCGTCACCCCGGCCACCCGACCCCAAGAGGCACCACACCGATGAGCACCCTCGATATCCGCGACCTGCACGTCTCGGTCCAGACCGACACTGGCCCGAAGGAGATCCTCCGCGGGGTCGATCTCACCGTCCGACCGGACCAGATCCACGCGATCATGGGTCCGAACGGGTCCGGGAAGTCGACGCTTGCCTACTCCATCGCGGGCCACCCCAAGTACACCGTCACCCGCGGCAGCGTCACGCTCGACGGCGAGAACGTGCTGGCCATGACGGTCGACGCACGGGCGCGCGCCGGGCTCTTCCTGGCCATGCAGTACCCCGTCGAGGTGCCGGGCGTTTCGGTGTCCAACTTCCTCCGCACCGCCAAGACGGCCGTCGCCGGCGAGCCACCGAAGCTGCGTAGATGGGTCAAGGAGGTCAAGTCCGCCATGGACGACCTGGCCATCGACCCGGCGTTCGCCGAACGTGATCTCAACGCCGGCTTCTCCGGCGGCGAGAAGAAGCGGCACGAGATCCTGCAGCTCGAGCTGCTCGACCCCAAGGTCGCCATCCTCGACGAGACCGACTCCGGGCTCGACATCGACGCGCTGCGGGTCGTCTCACACGGGGTCAACCGCTTCCACGAGCGGGGCGGAAAGGGTGTGCTGCTGATCACCCACTACACCCGGATCCTGCGTTACATCCAGCCCGACTTCGTGCACGTCTTCGTCGACGGTCGGATCGCCGAGGAGGGTGGCCCCGACCTCGCGGACAAGCTCGAGGCCGAGGGCTACGTCAGCTACGCCGGCGCGTCGGCCTGACACCGGCAGGAGGTACCACGGTGTACGACCTGGAGAGCCCACTCGACGTCGAGAGGGTCCGCAAGGACTTCCCGATCCTCGAGCGACGGCTGGCCGGCGACAAGCCGTTGGTCTACCTCGACTCGGCCAACACCTCCCAGAAGCCCCGCGCTGTCCTCGACGTTCTGGCCGACCACTACGAGCGTCACAACGCCAACGTAGCCCGCGCCGTACACCAGCTGGGCGAGGAGGCAACGGCGGCATACGAAGGCGCGCGCGACAAGGTGGCCGCGTTCATCGGGGCTCCGAACCGTGCCGAGGTCGTCTTCGCCAAGAACGCCTCCGAGGCCCTGAACCTGGTGGCGCATACGCTGGCCAGCGGCCTGGCGGCCGATCCGCGGTACCGCCTCGGCCCCGGTGACGAAGTCGTCATCACCGAGATGGAGCACCACTCGAACATCGTGCCCTGGCAGCTGGCCTGCCAGCGCACCGGCGCGACGCTGCGCTGGTTCGGCCTGACCGACGAGGGCCGCCTCGACCTGTCGAATCTCGAGGAGATCGTCAACGAGCGCACGAAGATCGTCTCGATGGTGCACCAGTCGAACATCCTCGGCACGGTCAACTCGATCTCGCCGGTGGTAGCCCGGGCCCGCGACGTCGGCGCGTTGGTCCTGCTCGACTGCTCTCAGTCGGTGCCGCACAAGCCGGTCGACGTGAACGAGCTCGGTGTGGACCTGATCGCGTTCACGGGACACAAGATGTGCGGACCGACCGGGATCGGCGTGCTATGGGGGCGCAGCGAGGTGCTCGACGAGCTGCCTCCATTCCTCGGCGGCGGGGAGATGATCGAGACCGTCGACATGGCTGGTTCGACGTTCGCCCCGCTCCCACACAAGTTCGAGGCGGGCACCCCGCCGATCGCACAGGCTGTGGGGCTCGGTGCTGCCGTCGACTACCTGTCGGGTCTGGGCATGCAGGCTGTTCAGGCGCACGAGCGGGCCCTCACGGCATACGCGCTGCGACGTCTGGGCGACGTCGAGGGCGTGCGCTTTATCGGCCCTCGGCTGCCGATCTCCCGGGGCGGTACGGTCTCCTTCACCCTCGACGGTGTGCATCCGCACGACGTCGGCCATCTGCTCGACGAGCAGGGCGTCGCGGTGCGTGTCGGCCACCATTGTGCCCGGCCGGTCTGCGTCCGCTACGGAATTCCGGCGACCACGCGAGCGTCGTTCTACGTGTACACGACGACCGCGGAGATCGATGCGCTCGTCGAGGGCGTCGAACGGGTGAAGAGGTTCTTCGGGTGATTACCGACTCGCTGTACCAGGAGATCCTCCTGGACCACTACAAGCATCCCGTCGGGCGCGGGCTGCGCGAGCCGTTCGACGCCGAGGCTCACCACGTCAACCCGACCTGCGGCGACGAGATCACGGTGCGGGTCCGGGTTACGGGTGACCGGATCGACGACCTCTCCTACGAGGGGCAGGGTTGTTCGATCAGCCAGGCGTCGGCCAGCGTGCTGCACGAGTTGGTGTCGGGCCACCGCGTCGACGAGGCGTTCGGCACCCACGAGGCGTTCCTCGAGCTCGTGCAGGGCAGGGGAGCTGTCGAGCCGGACGAGGACCTCCTGGGCGATGCGATCGCCTTTGCCGGGGTCGCGCGCTATCCGGCACGCGTGAAATGCGCGCTGCTGTCCTGGATGGCGTTCCGCGACGCGACCGCACGGGCGCTGGCTGCGTCCGGGAAGGAGTCACGATGACCACCATCTCCCTCGAGGACATCACCGAGGCGATGCGCGACGTCGTCGACCCGGAGCTGGGCATCAACGTCGTCGACCTCGGGCTGGTCTACGGCCTCGACGTCGACGATGAAGGCGTCGCCATCATCGACATGACGCTGACCAGCGCCGCGTGTCCGTTGACCGACGTGATCGAGGACCAGACCCGCACCGCCCTCGACGGGCTGGTCGACGACTTCCGGATCAACTGGGTGTGGATGCCGCCGTGGGGTCCGGACAAGATCACCGACGACGGCCGCGAGCAGCTGCGCGCCCTCGGCTTCAACGTCTGAGGATGCCGGCCCGCAACGACGCACGTTCGACGCCGTCGACGGTCATATTCGACCTCGGCGGCGTCTTGGTCGACTGGGACCCGCGATACCTGTTCCGGCAGCTGCTGTCCGACGAGGCCGCCGTCGAGAGATTCCTCGCCGAGGTGTGTACGCCGGAGTGGAATGCCGAGCAAGACGCCGGACGGTCGTGGGCCGAAGGGGTGGCGGTGGCGTCGGCACGCTTCCCGGAACACGCCGAGCTGGTCGCGGCGTACGACGAGCGCTGGTGGGAAACCATCGGCGGACAGATCGACGGCACCGTCGAGGTGCTGCGCGAGCTGCGCGAGAGCGGCGTCGGTCTCTATGCGATCACCAATTGGTCCGCCGAGAAGTTCGACCTGACCTTTCCCCGGTTCGAGTGGCTGTCGTGGTTCGACGGCATCGTCGTGTCCGGACACGAGCGCATCGTGAAGCCCAACCGGAGGATCTACCAGATCCTGCTCGACCGGTACGGCATCGACCCGGCATCTGCCGTCTACATCGACGACATCGAGTTCAACGTCGAGGCCGCACGCGACCTCGGGATGACCGGCCTGGTGTTCACGACGCCGGAACGGCTGCGAGCCGACGTCGAAGAGCTCGGCCTGGTCCCTGGCAGGCTCCGCCATGACGCGGTCTAACTCCGCGAACGCCTATCCGTCCAGAGCGCCATTCGCGGAGTTGGACCGCGTGCCCGTCCCTGCCACCGCGAGGCCGGGCGTGCGGGCACGCATTACGTAGACTTGGCGCGCCTACGATCCCGAACCTGCAGGGAGATCCGTCTGTGACGATCCAGCCGATCCGGCTGTTCGGCGACCCGGTCCTGCGGACGAAGGCCGTCCCGGTCGTCGACTTCGACGCGGAGCTGCGCCGGCTGGTCAAGGACTTGTCCGACACGATGATGGACGCGCCCGGCGTCGGGCTGGCCGCACCCCAGCTCGGGGTCTCGCTGCGGGTGTTCACCTACTTCGTCGACGAGGAGCTCGGCCATCTGGTCAACCCGACCCTCGACCTGTCCGAGGACGAGCAGGAGGGCCTCGAGGGCTGCCTCTCGCTGCCCGGCCTCGAGTACGACTGCAGACGCGCCGAGCGGGTCGTGGCCAAGGGCTTCAACGAGTACGGCGACCCGGTCGTCATCGAGGGCAGCGACCTGTTGGCGCGGTGCATCCAACACGAGACGGATCATCTGGACGGCGTGCTGTTCATCGACCGGCTCGACCGCGCCGCCCGAAAGGCGGCGATGAAGGCCATCCGCGAGGCCGAATGGGCCGGCGGAACCGTCCCGACGGTCAAGCTGTCGCCACATCCCACGCTCGGCCGCGCGCTCTGACGTGACGATGCGGGTGGTGTTCGCGGGCACGCCCGCGGTGGCCGTGCCGGCGCTGCGGGCGGTTCTCCGTTCGAGGCACCACGTCGTTGCGGTGTTGACGCGGCCCGACGCCCCAGCAGGCCGGGGCCGCAGGCTGACGCCCAGCCCGGTGGCGCAGGTCGCCGCCGATGCCGGCATCGAGGTTCTCAAGCCAGCACGGCCGCGGGATCCCGAGTTCCTGCGCCGGCTCGCCGAGATCGCGCCTGACTGTGCTCCCGTCGTCGCCTACGGCGGGCTCATCCCGCGGGCCGCGCTGGACATGCCGAAGCACGGCTGGGTCAACCTGCACTTCTCGCTGCTTCCGGCCTGGCGGGGGGCCGCCCCCGTCCAGCACGCCATCCTGGCCGGGGACGAGATCACGGGCGCCTGCACGTTCCAGCTCGAGGAAGGCCTGGACACCGGGCCCGTCTACGGCCTGGTCACCGAGCAGATCCGCCCGACCGACACCAGTGGCGACCTGCTGGCGAGGCTGGCCGAGTCGGGCGCGGGCCTGCTCGTCGCGACGCTCGACGGCATCGACGACGGCAGCCTCGTCGCGACCCCGCAGTCGACGCATGGCGTGTCCGCGGCGCCGAAGCTGAACGCGACCGACGCCGAGGTCGACTGGACCGCGCCGGCGTCCCGGGTCGACCGGCTGGTGCGGGCCTGCACGCCGGCGCCCGGAGCCTGGACGACCTTCCGGGACGAGCGGCTCAAGCTGCGTCCGATCCACCTCAGACCGCAGATCACCCACCTCCGCCCGGGCGAGATCGAGGCCGGCCGCGACGGCGTACGCGTGGGGACGGGCAGCCACGCGATCCAACTTGGTGAGGTCCATCCCCAGGGCAAGCGCCCGATGCCCGCGGCCGACTGGGCGCGCGGCGTCCGTCCCGGACCCGCAGAGCGGCTCGGCCGGTGAACGGTGGCGGCGGACGCGTAGGCCACCGGCGCAGCAATTCCCGGCTACCGGCCGTCGACGCCGTACGCAAGGTGGCGTTCGACGTCCTCCGAGCCGTCGACGAGCGCGATTCGTACGCGAACCTGGTGTTGCCCGGCCTGCTGCGGCAGCGCGGCATCACCGGACGTGACGCCGCACTGGCCACCGAGATCACGTATGGCACGCTGCGCGGCCTGGGCACGTACGACGCGGTGCTGGCCGCCTGCCTGGACCGCGCACTGGAGGCACTCGACCCGCCGGTGCTCGACGTCCTGCGCCTCGGTGCGCACCAGATCCTCGATACCCGGATACCGCCGCACGCCGCAGTCGGCACGGCGGTCGACCTGGCTCGGGCGAACGTCGGCGAAGGCCCGGCCAAGCTGGTCAACGCGGTGCTGCGGCGCCTGACCGCACGCGACCTGGCCGGCTGGATCGACGAGATCGCTCCGGCAGAGTCGACCGATCCACTCCAGCGGCTCGCACTGCAGCACTCGCACCCGCCGTGGATCGCGCGAGCGCTGCTCGATGCCCTCGGTGGCGACCTCACCGAACTCGCCGAGACGCTGGCCGCGAACAACGCGCGGCCCCTCGTCACGCTGGTGGCCCGGCCCGGACGGGCAGACGTGGCGGAGCTGCTGGAGGCGGGAGCGCAGCCGGCGCGGTGGTCGCCCTATGGCGCGGTTCTGGGCGAGGGTGACCCGGCCGCGATCCAGGCCGTCCGTGAACGGCGCGCCGCAGTGCAGGACGAGGGCAGCCAACTGGTCGCGCTCGCCCTCGCCGCCGTGCCGGTGGAAGGGGCGGACGAGCGGTGGTTGGACCTATGTGCCGGACCGGGCGGCAAGGCTGCGCTGCTGGCCGGTCTCGCCACCCAGCGCGGTGCGCGCCTGCTGGCCGTCGAACGGCAACCGCACCGCGCGCACCTGGTGGAGCAGGCCCTGCGCGGCGATCCGGGTGGCCACCGCGTGCTCGTGGCTGACGGCCGTGAGCCGATCG
>DAIUDS010000089.1:0-9384 GCA_036845485.1 Jiangellaceae bacterium | reverse complement strand
ATCTTCGGGGTCTGGGCCCCCGGCGAGGAGGTTGCCAAGCTCACCTACTTCGGCCTCTACGCGCTGCAGCACCGTGGTCAGGAGTCCGCCGGCATTGCCGTCGGCAACCACGAGCAGATCCTCGTCTACAAGGACATGGGCCTGGTCAGCCAGGTCTTCGACGAGGCGACACTGAACTCACTGGTCGGACACGTGGCCGTCGGGCACGCGAGGTACTCGACCACGGGCGGCAGCCGTTGGGAGAACGCCCAGCCCACGCTTGGCGCCACATCCGCAGGCACCATCGCACTGGCCCACAACGGGAACCTGACGAACACACGCGAGATGCTCGACCACGTCCGCCGGGACGTCGGCACGATGGTCGGCGAGCTGCGCTACGGCAACACCTCCGATACCGCGCTCATCACCGCCCTGTTGGGGGCCGATCCGGACACCACGCTCGAGCAGGCCGCTGTCAACGTCCTTCCGAAGGTGCGCGGGGCGTTCTCGCTGATCTTCTCCGACGAGTCGACGCTCTATGCCGCGCGTGACCCGCAGGGGATACGCCCGCTCGTCCTGGGCCGGCTCGAGCGGGGCTGGGTGGTCGCCAGCGAGACCGCGGCGCTCGACATCGTCGGCGCGGCATTCGTGCGGGAGATCGAGCCAGGTGAGGTCGTCGCCATCGACGAGGGCGGACTGCGATCGCGCCGGTACGCTGCCGCCGACCCGAAGGGCTGTCTGTTCGAGTTCGTATACCTGGCCCGGCCGGACACGCACATCAGCGGCCGGTCGGTGCACGCGACGCGGGTTGAAGTCGGTCGCCGGCTCGCTCGCGAACACCCGGCCGAGGCGGATCTGGTGATCCCCGTTCCCGAGTCCGGCACGCCGGCGGCCGTCGGATATGCCGAGCAGTCCGGCATCCCATATGGCCTGGGCCTGGTCAAGAACTCCTACGTCGGCCGAACGTTCATCCAGCCGTCGCAGACGATCCGCCAGCTCGGCATCCGGCTCAAGCTCAACCCGCTCCGTGAGATCGTCGACGGCCGGCGGCTCGTGATCGTCGACGACTCGATCGTGCGGGGTAACACCCAGCGTGCGCTCGTGCGCATGCTGCGCGAGGCGGGCGTCCGCGAGGTGCACGTCCGCATCTCCAGCCCGCCGGTCGCCTGGCCGTGCTTCTACGGCATCGACTTCGCCAGTCGTGCGGAGCTGCTGGCCAACGGCCTGTCCACCGAGGAGATCTGCCGCTCGATCGAAGCCGATTCGCTCGGTTACGTCTCGCTCGAGGGGCTGGTCGAGGCCACGACGGTGCCGATGGCGCAGCTGTGCCGGGCCTGCTTCGACGGCGTCTACCCGGTCGAGCTGCCCGAGTCGGCGCACCTCGGCAAGCACATGCTCGAGCAGACCGAGCCACTCTTCCCATCTGTCCTACCCTCCGGGGCATGACCACGATCCGCGCGTACTCCGACGTCCTGGTCGTGTCGAAGCTCGACCGCCTCGCGCGCTCCGATCCCGGTCGCCCGGGTGCAGGCGATGCATGAGGGCAAGCGGGGCGCCCGGGCCCGCCGCGGCTAAGCGTCCCCTCGAGGTCCGTGCACAGACGAGATCGGAGCCTCCCATTGAGGAGGCCCCGATCAGGTGGGTGTTTCCGTTCAGTTCTGTCCGGAGCCCAGTTCGACGGCTACGCCAATGAGAGCCGAGGCGGCCGGGTCGACGTTGACCTTGTCGTCGCCGCCGAGCGCGTTGACCTGAAGTTGGTCGATCGGCTCGCCCCCGGCAACCACCGTCTCCGTCTGAAGCCCGTCGACAGCGACTCGAGCACCCGCAGCCTTGACATGGATGTTGTCGGCCTGCTCGGTGCCGTTGACCGTCACGATGTCGGCTACGCCGTCAGCGATGCCGGAGGGCGCGGACAGGTCCACGTCCGCACGGCGGAAGTCGGTCCCCGACATGTCGTCGACTGTGACCGTGTCGGCACCGCCGAGCGCGGTCAGGTCCAGCCGCTCGACACCGTTCATGTCCATGCGGACAGTGCCCGGGTTGCGAAGGAACAGCGACCGCTCGCCGTTGGGCAACAGACTCATGATCTCGTCTACGCCGGCTCCGTTGAAGTCGAGTGTGTCGGTGCCGTTCTCGCCTTCGACGACATCGCTGCCGTCACCCGGGTCCCAACGGAAGCTATCCTGTCCGTTCCCGAGCAGTGCGGTGTCGTTGCCGCGGTTCCCGTCGACCGCATCGTCGCCGTTGCCGCCGATGAAGAACTCGTCTCCGTCGCCGCCGTTCAGGGTGTCGTCGTCGTTGCCGCCATCGATCGTCAGGGCCTCGTCCGTGAACGCCCCGTTGGCCTGGTCGACGCGGAACTGGTCGTTGCCGCTTCCGGCGAACACCTCGATCCGGCTGAACGTGCTGCGGTCGAAGCTGTGCTCGGCCGAGCCGTCGTCACCGAAGTCGACCTGGAGAGTGCCTGCTGCACCGGCCGCCAGACGCAGCGCGATCCGATCGTCGCCGCTGCCGCCGTTGACGGTGAGGGTGTCGTTCGAGACTGAGGCTGACGTCTCCGCGGCGGCTGGGCTGGCGGTAACCAGACCGACGGCCAGCACCGCGACTGCGCCAGCAGCGAGTCCGAGCCGACGTGCTCTGAGCTTGCTGTTCATGATCTCCTCTTCCCAGTGAGGTTGCCGACCTTTGTGTCAGCGCCGTCGGGAGGGAGTACGGACGCACGGGTTCGTTCGGTTCTCGGGCGTCTGTCGGACTCAGCGGACCGCCGGGCACGAGGGAATCCGTAACACCGTCGCCCTCGGCCTCGAGGAATGCTTTGTCCTAGCCGAGGACATCGACGCGCCGCGGTCCGCAGTGGCGGATCCGAGTGCACACTCATGGCGCGCCTCGTACGACGCTGTCGACAGCACTCTCCCGTTTGGTGGGATCGCCGTCACCGCCGACGACGACTGGGCGACCGTGAAGACGGGTCGGAGCAGCTCAACCGCTGCCACGAACTGATCAGGGTCGAAGTGCAGTACCCAACGCACGTCAGCCGGCGGGGATCTCGCCGCGCAACACGACCTGATCGGACGAGTCCGTGCCAGCGCCCTCTTGCTGGATCGTGACGGTGAGCGTGGGGTAGTCCGCGATGTCGACGCCGGACCACAGGATGATGTCGTCGGTGCCCTCTCGACCGTGGAACGTGCCGATCGTGACGGCGTCACCGTCCTCGTTCCGCAGCCAGCCCTGGTAGTAGGCCCCGGCAGGTGCCGGCGGCAGTCCGCTGATGTCGAGCTCGATCTCGAACCCGGAGTCCATCGGGGCGATGTTGGCTCGGCCAGCGGCGTCAGGCTCGAGCTCGGTGCCGGCCAAGGTCACGACCGCGGACTCCGGCTCATCGTTCCCGATAACGGCGACGGTTGCCACCGCGCCGACGGCCACAGCCGCGGCAGCGGCCACGAGCATCGGCGCCCAACGTCGCCGACGGGAGCGGCGCTCCCGTGCCACCGCGAACTCGTCGACAGTTGGGGCCGGCCCGGTGCCGAGCTCGGCGCGCAGGGCCGCGAGCGTGCGGTCCTCGAGGTCGACCGGAGGGTCAACCCATAGCTCGTCCTGCCGGAGAGCCGCAAGCAGCCTGTCCGGCAATGCAGGCGGACGCTCGTCACTGTCCATCGAGCCGCTCACCTCCGCGTTCATTGTTATACGGAGCAAGATGTGCCAACAGTTCGCTGAGCCGGCGGTATGCCCGATATGTGCGTGACTTCACGGTCCCAATCGGAATGCCCAAGCGGTCGGCGGTCTCGCTGTGGGTCAGCCCCTCGACGTACGCGAGGCGTACGACCGCACGTTCGTCGACGGGCAGCTCGTCCAACGCCTTGCGGATCTGCCACGCCTCCCACGAGCGCTCGAGCGACGGCCCGTCCGTGGTGGGGTCGGCCAGTCCCTCCGGAGGGTCGACGACCGCGTGCCGGCGCTCCTTCCGCCAGGCGTCGATGGCCGCGCGCCGGGTGATGGTGAACAGCCACGGCGCGATGTCAGATTCCGCCGAGTATGACGGCGCGGCCCGCCATGCCTGCACGAAGGCCTGCTGTACCGCGTCGGCGGCGAGCTCAGGACGGCCGACGACCTGGAGCGCAACGGTGAACATGGGGCGCGCGTACCTCCGGTAGACCGCGCTGAATGCCGACTCGTCTCCGGCGGCGAACCGACGGAGGGTGTCGGAATCAAGAGCGGGCTCCGGCACGACGGCAACCTCCAGCCTGGATCGTCCGGTCGGAGTCCACCCTCACGCAACCTCCGCGGTGACGCAGCTCGCCCATGCCGGTGGCCCCGCCGCGGAATCCTCGGCACCCGCGCCGCCGTCCACAACACCCTGCCGCGCGCCAGGACACAGATAGCAGAGCCTACGCCGACGATGGATCAGATCGCCGAACAAGCCTCGCCGCCGCGCCCTGCTCGACCAGCACGTTGTAGAGAACCTCCGCGAGCGCCCTCCTGCCTGGCGCCTTGTCCGATCCCTCGTCGGACACGATGCCGGCAAGGGCAGCTCTGAACATCACAACGACAGCGTGGTCTGCCTTCACCGCTGGGTACCGACTGCCCTCGTCGTAGGCGGAGGCGACGTCCGGCGGTACCGAGGGGTCAAGGGCGCCAGAGTCGGGAGTGGGCCACCGCCCCTGACGACTGCCCACAATCAAGTGCGCGGTCCTGGCGCACGTGGCACGTCAGACGGTTCCACAAACGCATATATAACGGACGCACCGGCAGCGGTTCACCGTGCCAGGTGCGACCGTTGGGCGTGCCACGCAGTCGATAGGCTGCGCGACGTGGCGGCGGCTGACCAATCTTCTGCGATGATCCCTGACAACGCGCCTCACGGCATGGCCATTCGCTGGATCGGCGAGACCTATAGCGACGAACTGGGCGAGCACGGCGAGATACGCGCCGAGGTCAGGCCGGGGGACCTGGGAACGTTCATAGACTTTGACGGCCCGCCCGGTGAACCCGAACCTCGCGCCGTCTCCACACAATTGGCACGCTGAACGGCTCCACAAATCCGTTCAAACCGTCGGCCCGAACAGAGGGTGGACGTGCCATTCACCCGGCTGCGCCGTGCCAATCGGCGACGAGCAGCAGGTGGCGTGCCGTTTCCGAGGCGAACGGGCCGCTAGCCTGCTGGCGTGCCGGAGGCTGAGGGGTCGGGGGCGAGCTACGCCGAAGCCGGCGTCGACATCGACGCCGGTGGCCGGGCCGTCGAGCTGATGAAGGAGTGGGTCGCAAAGACCCACCGGCCAGAGGTGATCGGGGGTCTCGGCGGATTCGCCGGCCTGTTCGACGCGAGTGCGCTTCGCACCTACCGCCGGCCGCTACTCGCGACCAGCACGGACGGGGTCGGTACGAAGGTGGCCATCGCCCAGCGAATGGGCGTCCACGACACGATCGGGTTCGACCTGGTCGGCATGGTCGTCGACGACGTCGTCGTGTGCGGAGCCGAGCCGCTGTTCATGACCGACTACATCGCCTGCGGGCTGGTCGTGCCGGAGCGGATCGCGGCGATCGTCAAGGGAATCGCTCAGGCCTGTGTCGCGGCAGGCTGCGCGCTCGCCGGTGGCGAGACCGCCGAGCACCCCGGGTTGCTGGAGCCCGACGAGTACGACCTGGCCGGTGCCGCCACCGGCGTGGTCGAGGCCGATCAGCTTCTGGGACCGGATCGGGTGCAGGCCGGGGACGTCGTCGTCGCCATGGCGGCGTCGGGCCTGCATTCCAACGGGTACTCCCTGGTGCGGCGGGTCGTGTTCGACTTGGCCGGCTGGACTCTGGAGCGCCACGTTCCCGAGTTGGGGCGCACGCTCGGCGAGGAGCTTCTCGAGGCGACCCGGATCTACACCCCGGAGTGCCTCGCCCTGGCCCGTTCGGCAGAGGTCGACGTCCACGCGTTCTCGCACGTGACCGGCGGCGGCCTCGCATCCAACCTGGCCCGAGTACTGCCAGCTGACCTGTCGGCCCGAGTGAGCCGGGCGACATGGTCGCCGTCCCCCGTGTTCGGTCTGGTCGACAGGCTCGGCACGGTCGGCCAGGACGAGCTCGAGCACACGTTGAACATGGGCGTCGGCATGGTCGCCATCTTGACGGCGCAGTCGGCCGACAGGACAGTCGAGCTACTCGCCGAACGCGGTATGCCGGCCTGGATCGCCGGCTCGGTCATCGAGGGCAACGGCTCGGTCGAGTTGTACGGGAACTACCCCACCTGAGGGCAGCCGGCGATCACGAGCTCAGCCCCAACGGGCGCTCTGCGGTTCTTCGCCGGTCTCGTCGGGGTCGTACTCGTCGGCGTCGTTGTCGTCCACCTGGGTCACGCCATCGGACCCACCCAGCTCACGCTGGAGTGCGTCGAAGTCGGTGTCCAGCGACTCGTACTTGAGCCGACGGGCGACCTTCGTCTGCTTGGCCTTGGCCCGGCCGCGCCCCATAGGGTCGACCTCCTCGCGCAAAACCGGGGCGCCGATTAGCCGGACGCCCGCGGAACCTTCGGTGACATCTGCTCGTGATGACAACGGTACAGGGTTGCCCGGTGTTCCGTCTCGCCCCAGTCTGTCCTTCGCGGTCGCGCGGACGAGCCGAGCGCTCACGCCGGCAGGTGGATGCCGCGCAGCCGGGTCACCTCCGCCATCCGCCGCTCTGCTAGCCGGTCGGCAGCTACGGCCGGTGGGACGCCCTCGTCAGCCGCGAGCGCGAAGATCCGGCGGGTGGTCTCGAAGATCTGCTCGGCCCGGCCCCGCGCCCGGTCGAACGAGAAGCCATGCAGCTCGTCGGCCACCTGGATCACACCGCCGGAGTTCACGACGTAGTCCGGCGCGTAAAGGATGGTGCGGTCCTCGAGCATCTTCTCCACGCCCGGGTGAGCCAGCTGGTTGTTCGCGCCGCCGCAGACCGCCCTGCAGGTTCCGGCGGCTACCAGCGCCGCGACCATCTCGTCGTCCAGAGCGCCGCCCAGCGCACACGGCGCGTATACGTCGATACCGGCCGACGCGAGGGCGGTCGTGTCGTCGACGACGTCGACCTCGGGATGGACGGAGCGCAACCGCTCGATGGCCGCGTCGGACACGTCAGCCACAACAACCGACGCGCCGTCCTCAACGAGCAGCGCCGCGAGCTTCGACCCGACCTTACCGACGCCGGAGATGCCCACGCGGCGGCCGGCCAATGTGGGCGAGCCCCACAGCCGTTCCGCGCAGGCACGCATGCCCTGGAAGACTCCGAACGAGGTCAGGACGCTCGAGTCACCGGCACCTCCCTCGGCGGGTGATCGACCGGTGACCCATCGGCACTCGCGCGCGACGATGTCCATGTCCGCGACGTAGGTGCCGACGTCGCACGCAGTGATGTAGCGCCCGCCCAGTGATGCGACAAACCGGCCGTACGCCCGCAGCAAGGCCTCGGACTTGTCGCGGTCCGGGTCGCCGATGATCACGGCCTTGCCGCCGCCGAGATCCAGTCCGGCGAGCGCATTCTTGTAGGCCATGCCACGGGAGAGCTCCAGGACGTCCGCGACAGCCTCGTCCTCGGTGGGGTACGGGTAGAAACGCGTTCCTCCCAGGGCTGGACCGAGAGCGGTGGAGTAGATCGCGATGATCGCGCGCAACCCGCTGGCCTCGTCCTGGCAGAAGACGACCTGCTCGTGGCCGGTGTGCCGGCTGAATACGCCGGTCGGAGTCGACGTGTCGGGCACGGTGGTGACCCCTTCGCGTCCTCGGTGTCGGGGCAGACGGATCGCGTGGCCCGGCACATGAATTGTGAAAGACACGATATGCCCGCCGAGCGCCAACCGGTCGCCCTTGATCAGCAGGACAGGCCCACCTGACTGGCCACAAAGCGTGACCGGTTCCGTTCGAGTCGCGGCATACGTCGTCTTCTGCGTAGTCTCTGCGGGTGACGGTTGGGTGGAATCGTCCGGACAGGTCGTACAACTGAACCGTTCGACCGTTTCGGCCGGTCCGGTTGTGCGTGGAATATCCGATGCGGCGGAGAAGCCTCCGCCGATCACGCAGGGAGGTGACGATGGCGACGAGGACTCAGGACGCCGAGCCCCTCCTCACTCCTGCCGAGGTGGCTGCCATGTTCAGGGTCGATCCCAAGACCGTGACCAGGTGGGCCAAGGCTGGGAAGCTGACGTCGATCCGGACGCTCGGGGGGCACCGGCGGTATCGGGAGTCCGAGGTTCGCGCATTGCTCACGGGGCAGATCCCCCAGCAGCGCGCCGAATCCGACGCTGAGCAACAGGGGTGAGAGTTCCTCCGGCGGCCGCCGTTCTGTCGGTGGCCGCCGGAGATCGTTTATTACGGGCCCGTCACGGGCCGCTGCCCCCGGGCGCAATGGCGCTTACTGTGTTCTCACCATGAGGGTCGCCGCTCGTCCGGCCGCGCAGGCCGGTACGCCGTGAGCCTCTCGGGTAGGAGGGCGCGTGCGGGCTCGGTCGGTCGCCAGGGCAGCGGCACCGGTGGCCGCGGGCGCCGTGCTGGTTGCCGTGGCCGTCGGCGGCGTCCGAGCCTCCCGGGCCATAGAACTGGATTTACAGTCGGTTCTCCCGTCGACGCCCAGGGCATTCGAGACCGCCCTCGTGGCCACTGCTGTGTTGGGAGTCCCGTTGATCCTGCTCAGCATGCTGTTGCGTCGCGTGCGAGCGGACGGCGAGAACGACAAGGGGCGATGGTGGCGGCGGCTGGCTCTGCTGGTCGCGGTCGTTGTCGCAGGCCTGGTCGTTCAACGGATGCTTCCCCGTACGGACAGCGACGACGCACCGCGTGACGGCGATCCGCTCGAGGTCGGCGATGGACTGGACATCATCGGATGGTCGATGTGGGCCGGCGTGCTGGCGGCCGGTCTCGCCGTCGCAGCCGGTGCGACCCTGGTGTGGCGTGCACGAGCGCCTCGTGCCGAGCCGCAGCCGCTGACGACGGCGGACCACGACCATGAGACGGCGGCTGTCCGTGCCGCGACGGCCGCTCTCGACGAGCGGCCCGGCGATCCCAGGGGAGCAGTCGTCGCCTGCTACGCCGCGATGGAGGAAGCCCTGGCATCGGCGGGTACCTCCCGTCGCGGCGCGGAGACGCCCGGGGAACTGCTGGCGCGAGCCGTCGCAGACGGCCGGTTGGCCGCTGGGCCGGGCCGGCAGCTAACCGAGCTGTTCCTCCTCGCCCGGTACTCGTCGGCCCCCATCACGGAGGACGACGTCGCGGCGTGCCGATCTGCACTACGCCGTATCGACGTGGCGGTCGACGCGTGATCGGCGACCAGCCCATTGCCGGCCTGCCCGCCGGTGCGGATCCTCGGGAGGTCTCCGGCTCGGATCCCCGTCCGCCGGTGCACCGGCGGCCGCGGACGATCCCGCGGTGGCCGTTCGCGTTGATCGCCACCGGGCTGGTC
>DAIUDS010000088.1:0-9490 GCA_036845485.1 Jiangellaceae bacterium | reverse complement strand
AATCTCGTCGCCGGTCTCGGGCTCACCGCCGGGCTGTCCTACTCGCGCAGAGGCCTGCCACGTCGCGGCGCCTCGGTCGGCGGCCAGGCACGCGACCGGCCCGGCGCGGCGTTGGCGCTGGCGGCTGTTGCCGCGGGCGGACTGGCGATCGTGCGGCCTCGGCCGCTCGAGGAGAGCGTCGCATGGGGCGGGCTGGTCGTCCCGACGATCGGCGATCGGGGATGGTCGACGCCGCTCGCGCTGGGTGCGTTCGCCGCGGCGCTCGGATTCCTCGGGCGTGAGCTCACGGCTGACCACCCGTTGCTGAACCTACGGCGACTTCCGGCCCTGGCGACGTCGGCCGACGTCCCCGGCGCCGCCCTGCTCGGATGCGCCCTCGGAGGTGTCGTCCTGGCGTTCGCCGTCGCCGACCCGGCCGTGGAGGTGGTCGCGCCGGCCGGTCCATGGCTGCTCGCAGGCTCCGCCGTGGCACTCGTCGGGTTCGGCTGGTGGCAACGCCGGACGTCGAACCCGCTGCTGCCGGCGCGCGCCGTCGCGGCCCGGCCGGCCCGCGGCGCGCTCCTCGTCAGCCTCTTCGTGGGCGCCGCCCTGGTGGTGGTGCTGGTCGACGTGCCGGTGCTGGTACGCACGGTTGTCCCCGACGCCACCCAACTCGACGCCGCATTCGTCCTGGTCCGGTTTCTCGCCGCCGTGCCGGTGGGCGCACTGCTGGGTGGCTGGCTGATCCGATCCAGGACGCCCGCACTCGTCACGTCCCTCGGCATGGCGGTCGCGACGGCGGCTCTCGGAGTGATGTCGCGATGGGGCGACGGGCCCCTGTCGGGTCTGGCGGACGATGTGGTCCTCGTCGCCGCCGGGTTCGGGTTCGGGCTTGCCGTCGCGCCGGTCAACGCCGCGATCCTCGCCGCGACGCCGCGAGACACCCACGGCATTGCGAGCGCGCTCGTGGTCGTGGCTCGGATGGTCGGCATGCTGGCCGGCCTCTCCGCCCTCACGGCCATCGGGCTGCGCCGCCTCTACTCGGTTCGAGCCGACATCGATTCACCCGCCGTGACCTGCCCTGCGACGCCGACGGACTGTGAGCCGTACGAGTCGGCCGTGCGGGAGGCGGTGGTTGCGCAGCTGCAGGTGACGTTCACCGGCGCGGCTGTGTGCGCCGGCCTCGCGACGCTCGCCGCGGCGGTGCTGCTGCGGTACCAGAAGGTGGCGCCGTGACTGCTTGCTCCGAGACCAGCCGGATCCTCGACGAGCCGCTCGCCGGCACGGCACCGATCGCCACGTCCTGGATCGTGGTCGAGCAGCCCGGCCCCTGGGGTCGCAAGGCACTCACCCAGTCACATCTCGATCCGGTGCTCGGTGCTGCTCTGGACACAGCCGCGAGCGCACACGGAGCGCGGGTTGCGCTCGTCCGACGGCCCGGCAGGCACCCCGACACGGGAGAGGTGTCGCGCCGGATCTGGGTGGCTTCGACCCGGCCCGGCGCCAGCTGGCTACTGGGTGGCCGGGTGGACGATGTCGCGGAGCTCGGTGCTCTCGCCTGGTCCGGTCTCGAGCGGGGTGACCGTGAAAGGGTCCGGGCCTCGCTGCCCGTCCTGCATCCGGAGGCCGAGCCACTCCTGCTCGTCTGCACCAACGCCCGCCGCGACGTGTGCTGCGCGAACTTCGGGCGGCCCCTCGCCGGGGATCTGCGCGACCGGTTCCCCGGGCGGGTCTGGGAGACCACCCACCTCGGCGGGCACCGGTTCGCACCGACGGCCGCCCTACTGCCCCACGGCACGCTGTACGGACGGCTCGAGTCGGATGCCGCAGCGAGCCTCGTCGAGCAGGCGCGGCTCGGCCGGCACGTCGCCGATGGGTACCGGGGTCGGAGTACGTTCTCGCGAGCCGGCCAGGCCGCCGAGGCGGTCGTCCGCCAGTCGGCGGCAGTCGACGGCCTAGACGACCTCGACATCGAGACCGACGGACCGCTCGACTCCCACGCGGACACGTGGCGGGTGGTCGTCGCCCATCGTGACGGCCGCAGGTGGCACGTCGACGTCTTTGCCCAGGCGCTGGACCCGGCCCGGCCCGAGTCGTGTGGTGCCGCCGCCGTCCGGCCGCTCGCGTACCTTGCCGACCCACCGATCATGCAGGAGTGACGCTCGTGACGGACGCCTTCGCCGACGTCATCGCGGCCAACCGCCGGTACGCCGCAGAGTTCCACCTGTCCGGGCTGAAGCCGGTGGCCGCAGCCGGTCTGGCGGTCGTCACCTGTATGGACTCGCGGATCGAGCCGCTGGCCATGCTCGGGCTGAAGCCCGGCGATGCGAAGATCATGCGGAACGCGGGAGCTCGGGTGACGACCGACGTGCTCCGCACGCTTGTCGTCGCCACCCATTTGCTGGGCGTCCGCCGGGTCATGGTGGTCCCACACACCAAGTGCAGGATGGCCGCGGTGACCGAGGCAGAGATCGACGGTCGACTCCGGCCTGCTGGCCCACGTCGCCTAGCGCCACGGGCCATCCGCCAGACTGCCGCCATGACCTACGCACCCGCAGCCGACCGGTACGACACCATGACCTACCGGCGGGTGGGCGACAGCGGATTGAGGCTGCCCGTCATCTCCCTCGGGCTGTGGCACAACTTCGGCGACGAGACGCCGCTGTCGAACCAGCGCGCCATCTTGCGGCGAGCCTTCGACCTCGGCATCACGCACATCGACCTCGCGAACAACTACGGCCCGCCGTACGGCGCGGCTGAGGCCAACTTCGGCCGAATCCTCGCGGCCGACTTCGCCCGCCACCGCGACGAGCTGATCATCTCGACCAAGGCGGGGTACGACATGTGGCCGGGCCCATACGGCGAATGGGGATCGCGCAAGTACCTGCTGGCCAGCCTGGACCAGTCACTCGCGCGCATGGGCCTCGACTATGTCGACATCTTCTACAGCCACCGATTCGACCCGGACACTCCGCTGGAAGAGACCATGGGAGCGCTGGACACGGCCGTACGCTCGGGAAGGGCGCTGTACGCCGGCATCTCGTCGTACTCGGCCGAGCGCACGGCGGAAGCCGCCGCGATCCTGCGCGACCTAGGCACGCCGCTGCTGATCCACCAGCCGTCGTACTCGTTGCTCAACCGGTGGGTCGAGGAGGGCGAACCCGGCTTGCTCGACACGCTCGAGGACGAGGGGGTGGGCTGCATCGCGTTCTCACCGCTCGCCCAGGGGATGCTCACCGACCGGTACCTGGACGGAATACCCGCCGACTCGCGCGCAGCGCGCGGCACGTCCCTGTCGCCGGATCTGCTCACCGACGACGCCCTGCGCCACGTGCGGGCTCTCGACGAGATGGCCGCGGCACGTGGTCAGAGCCTGGCCCAGATGGCCCTTGCCTGGGTGCTTCGCGACCGCCGTGTGACCTCCGCGCTGATCGGTGCCAGCAGTGTCGGACAGCTCGACGCCAACGTGGCCTCGATCGAGCGCCTTGCGTTCACCGACGACGAGCTGGCCACGATCGACTGGCACGCCGTCGATGCCGGGATCAACCTCTGGGCGCGGTCCAGCACCGCTTGACGGTGAAGTCAGGCATCGATGCGGTCCCGGTCGAGCGCCGCGGCTCCGGCGACGATGAACTCCTTGCGTGGAGCGACGTCGTTGCCCATGAGCAGCTCGAACACCGTGTCGGCCGCCTCCGCGTCGGCGGCGGTGATGCGGCGCAGCCGCCGGTGCCGCGGATCCATCGTGGTCTCGGCGAGCTGGTGCGGATCCATCTCACCGAGGCCCTTGTAACGCTGCGGCGGCGTCTTGTACCGGACACCCTTGCGGTCGAAGTCGCGCAGGGCGCGCTGGAGTTCGGCGTCGGTGTAGGTGTAGACGTACGCGTCCTGGCCCTTGCGGGGGTTGCCGAGCTCGACCCGATGCAGGGGCGGCATGGCGGCGAAGAGGCGCCCGGCCTCGACAAGAGGGCGCATGTACCGGAAGAACAGCGTGATCAGCAGGGTGCGGATGTGCGCTCCGTCGACGTCGGCGTCGGTCATCAGGATGATCTTGCCGTAGCGCGCTTGGGAGAGGTCGAACGTGCGGCCGCTGCCCGCGCCGATCACCTGGAGGATCGCAGCGCACTCGGTGTTCTTGAGCATGTCCCCGATGGAGGCCTTCTGGACGTTGAGGATCTTGCCTCGGATCGGGAGAAGCGCCTGGTACTCCGCGTCGCGGGCCGCCTTGCCGGTACCGAGCGCGGAGTCGCCCTCGACGATGAACAGCTCGGAGCGGTCCAGAGCCCCGGACCGGCAGTCGACCAGCTTGGTGGGAAGCGCGCTGGTCTCGAGGGCGTTCTTGCGGCGGACGGTCTCCTTGTGCAGCCGCGCGGCCACCCGTGCCTTGGCTGCGGCCACCACCTTCTCCAGGACCGCGGCGGCCTGTGCCCTCTCGGCGCGTTTGCTGCTGGTCAGGCGGGACGTGAGCTCGCGCTCGACGACTCGTGCGACGATCCCCCGGACGGCGTTGGTACCGAGGACCTCCTTCGTCTGGCCCTCGAACTGAGGCTCGGCCAGCCGGACCGTGACGACGGCGGTGAGGCCCTCGAGCACGTCGTCCTTCTCGATCCTGTCCTCTCCCGCCTTGAGGCGGCGGGCGTTGACCCGCACCTGGTCGCGCAGCGTCTTGAGCAGAGACTGCTCGAATCCCGCGACGTGGGTGCCCCCCTTCGGTGTGGCGATGACATTGACGAACGAGCGCACCTCGGTGTCGTAGCCGACGCCCCAGCGCAACGCGATGTCGACCTCGCACCGGCGCTCGACGGTCTGCGTGGACATGTGACCGGCGTCGTCGAGAACGGGGACCGTCTCGGAGAACGCCTCGCTGCCGGTGAGCCGCAAGACGTCGCTCACCGCGGCGTCGGGCGAGAGGAACTCGACGAACTCACCGATCCCCGCGTCGTGGCGGAACCGCCGCTCGACGGGATCGCCCTCCCGCTCGTCGCTGAGCACGACCTGGAGCCCGGGCACGAGGTATGACGTCTGCCGGGCCCGGTCGACCAGCTCGTCGAAGGAGTATGTGGCGTCGCGGAGGAAGATCTGCCGGTCGGCCCAGAACCGGATCCGGGTCCCGGTGACGAACTTGCGGACCTTGCCGGTGATACGCAGCTCGGAGCTGTCGGTGAACGGTTCGAAGGCGGCGTCCGGCCCGTCGCCGGCGAACAGGCCCGGTTCGCCGCGGCGGAAGGACATCGCGTGGACCTTGCCCCCGCGGTCGACCTCGACGTCGAGGCGGGAGGACAGAGCGTTCACGACGCTGGCACCCACGCCGTGCAGACCGCCGGACGCCGCGTACGAGCCACCACCGAACTTGCCGCCGGCGTGCAGCTTCGTGAACACCACCTCGACTCCGGACAGTCCGCTGCGCTGGTGGATGTCGACCGGGATGCCGCGCCCGTCGTCACGCACCTCGACCGAGCCGTCGGCGTGGAGTGTCACCTGGATAGTCATGCAGTGACCGGCCAAGGCCTCGTCGACACCATTGTCGATGATCTCCCAGAGGCAATGCATGAGGCCTCGGGAGTCGGTCGAGCCGATGTACATTCCCGGCCGTTTGCGAACCGCCTCGAGCCCCTCGAGGACCGACAGGTGTCGAGCCGTGTAACCCTGCGCACCCCGCTTGGCTGGGCCCGGTAGCGGCAGCTCGGCCGGTTCTGCGGACACGGGTTGAAGTCCCATCGTCAGGTCGGTGACGGCTCGCTCTCGCCGCCGCCGTCAGCCTAATCGGCGCCACCGCCTGCCGGGGGAAAGGCACGCCGTGGCCACCGCTGCCGTGTGACCGACGTCGCTTCGCTGAGAGCGAAGCGGGCAAGCGGCGTCGGGCCGGAAGGAAGCTGGTCTGTTTGGATGTTCTAGACAGAGCCAGGACCTCAACGTCCGAGAGGAGCACCGTGACCACTGCCGTCGTCAGCCCATTGAAGGCCGTCGACCGCTGCGACAGCTGCGGCGCTCAGGCATACATCCGAGCCGTCCTTCCCGGGGGCAACGAACTGCTGTTCTGCGGCCACCACGGCCGTCGGCACGAACCGAAGCTTCGACCACTCGCCGTCGAGTGGCACGACGAAACCGACCGCCTGCTCGTCGCGCCGACGACTGACGAGCGCTGAATCTGACCAGTACGACACGCCGGCGGGCCCCGACCACCAAGGTCGGGGCCCGCCGGTTTTCCTGACACGATTCCCTGCGTGGAACCCCTTGGTCTGGTCCTCGTCGGCGCGGCCATCCTGATCGGCCTGGTCGGCATCGTCGTGATCGTCCTGCCCGGGCTGCTGCTGGTCTGGGCTGCCGTGGCCGTGTGGGCACTGGTCGAGCGAACCGGCGTCGCCTGGGGCGTCCTGGGCTTCGCGACGGTCCTCGTGGCCATGGGCACGGCCGCGAAGTATGTGCTGCCCGGGCGCCGCATGCGCGATGCGGGAGTGCCGGGCCGTAGCGTCTTCGCTGGTGTCGCGCTCGGCACCGTGGGCTTCTTCGTCATCCCGGTCGTCGGCCTTTTGATCGGCTTCGTCCTCGGAATCTACCTGGCCGAGCGGATCCGGCTCGGCGGCCACGGCGCCGCCTGGCCCTCCACCGTGCACGCGCTCAAGGCCGTCGGCCTCGCCATCCTGATCGAGCTGCTCGCCGGATTGCTCATCGCGGCGACCTGGCTGATCGCCGTCATCGCCGGCTGACCGACCTGCCTCCGCTCCGGTGGACGACGGTGGCGGATGCCTGGGCGCCGGCGAGAACGACGACCTCGGTCACCTGGACGTGCGGCGGGCGGCTCGCAACCCAGACGACGGTCTCCGCGACGTCGGCGCCGGTCAGCGGCTCGAGGCCGTCGTAGACACCGGCCGCCCGCTCCGAGTCGCCGCCGAAGCGGACCGTCGAGAACTCGGTCTGGACCAGGCCTGGGTCGACCGTCGAGACCTTCACGCCGGTTCCGACTACGTCCATGCGCAGGCCGGTCGTGATGCGATCGACCGCAGCCTTCGAGGCGCAGTACACGGCGCCGTTTGGGTAGGTCTCGCGCCCGGCGATCGAGCCGATGTTGATCACATGGCCGCGGCCACGGGCGATCATTCCCGGCAGCACCGCGCGTGTTACGTACAGCAGACCCTTGACGTTGGTGTCGATCATCCGGTCCCAGTTGTCCGGGTCGCCGTCCTGCAGCGGCTCGAGCCCGGCGGCCAGGCCCGCGTTGTTGACCAGCACGTCGACGTCCGACCACGGCCGTGGCAGTCCTGCCACCACGGCATCGACGGCTGAACGGTCGCGCACGTCGAGCTCGACCAGGTGGGTCGGCACGTCGAGGCCGGCGGCAATCTCCTTCAACCGGTCGAGCCGCCGTGCGGCCAGCACCAGCCGGGCATCCAGGGCGGCGAAGGCCTCGGCACACGCTCTCCCTATCCCGCTGGACGCTCCGGTGACCAGGACACAGGCACCCTGCAAGATCATCGCAGTCATACTGCGATTCTGGCCTGTCCCTCGAGGTCGGGCGACCTGACAGTCCCGGTCACTTCCCGGTCGAGGCCGCTGACCGCCGGTCGCGATCGAGTCGGCGGCCATGTCGCACGACCTCGTCGACGAGCGCTTCGACGTGGTAGGCCTCGGTCCGGTAGCTGATCAGGCAGGCCCGGATGGCGTAACGGCCGCCGACGACGGCGTTGGACGGGTACACCCGCCCGCCGCGCTGGACCGCGTGCAGGATCTGCTCGTTCAACTCGTCGACGTAGCCGGCGGCGCCGTCGTCGCCCTGCAGGTCGGACGGCACGTACCGGAAGCAGACGATCGACAGGTCGGGATCGGCCAGCGGCTCCAGCTCGTCGTGCCCGGCCACGAGGTGATGCAACCACCGGGCCAGCTCGACGTCGTGGACGATGCGACGCGCGAACGCGTCCCAGCCGTGAGCCAGCAGCGACACCCACACCGGGAGCGCGTCGAAGGGACGCGAGAACTGAGGTGTCCACTGGTACCGCAGCACCATGTCCTGCTCGAGCTCGACGTCCTGCCGGGCGTAGTCAGGTTTCAACGTGAATGCAGCGAGGTGGCGCGCCGGATCGCGGAAGAGCACGAGGCTGGAGGAGATGGGCGTGTTCAGCCATTTGTGCGGGTCACAGGTGACCGAGTCGGCCCGTTCGATGCCCACGAACGACGACTTGAGCTCGTCCACCATTGCCGCCGGGCCACCATAGGCCGCGTCGACATGGAACCAGCATCCGTAGTGCTCGGCGATCGCCGCCAGGTCGGCCAGCGGGTCGATCGCCCCGAGTTGCGTCGTGCCGGCCGTACCCACGACGCACAGCGGTCGGACGCCTGCCGCGACATCGCGCTCGATCGCTGCCGCGACGGCGTCCGGCCGCACTCGCAGGCGGTCCTCCGTCGCGACCCGACGAACGGCCGCGCTGCCCATCCCCAGCAGGTCGCATGCGCGATCGATCGTCTCGTGAACATCGTCGGATGCGTAGACGGCCAACGGCGGACCGACTGCCATGCCTTCACGGCGCACGTCCCAGCCGGCCAGGGCGTCGCGGGCCACCGTCACGGCCATCAGGTTGGCAGTTGCTCCGCCGGTGACGAATGCGCCCGACGCGGTCTCTGGCAGGCCCAGCCGATGCGCGAACCACGCGAGCAGGTGGGTCTCGAGTTCGGTCGCGGCCGGGCCGAGCGGCCAGCCGCCGAGATTCTGATTGACGCTCGCGGCGAGCAGCGCAGCCGGCCCTCCGGGCACGGTGCCTGCCCCCGTGATGTAGGCCATGAAGCCGCCACTGCCGGTTTGCATCCCGCGTTCGAACGTGAGCTCGCGGAGGTGGGCGAACAGCTCGTCGTCGCCCGCCGGCAGGTCGGGGATGGCGCGCGACACGGCCGCCCGGGTATCCCCTGGCGTGTGCGGGTGCGCGACCGGAAGGTCCGGCAACTTCTGCAGGTACTCGACCCACAAATCGAGCGCCGACTGCCCGAACGCCCGCGCCCGCTCGGATGACCAGTCGAGATCCGCCAGCGGTTCGGGGCGCCGCATTCCACCGAAGCTATCAGCAGGAAGCTAGCCGGACAGGTCGGCCGCAAGGTCGTTTCGAGATCGAGGCCGAGGCCAAGCGGGTCTGACCGTTATGCCGTCTCGTGCCCAGGGTCCGCCGCACGCTGACATGCAGGCCACGTCGGCAATGGCACTCTGGGCAGCTGTGATTGGCACGCTGAGCCGTCGCACCGCCGCCGTAATTGTGGCGGTTCAATGGACGGTTCAGCGTGCCAATTCTGTCTCCAGCACCTTGCCAGGGTGCCCAGTGATCGAGCGGCGGCGCCGTGGACATCAGTCGCTTGCGCGCCCGGTCATCGGGCCGAGCGGCACGATCCGGCCACGGCCACCGGAATTAGCGTGTCGCGAGTCAGGCACCATTCACGGCGTCTGACCTGCACAAACGGCGAGAGCGACGGCAGAACCTCAGTCGAGGTAGTCGCGCAGCACCTGGGAGCGCGACGGATGGCGCAGTTTGCTCAT